>JAGUZU010000115.1 GCA_020060625.1 Anaerolineales bacterium
CTTGCATGTCAAACCCGGGTAAGGTTCTTCGTGTAGCATCGAATTAAACCACACGCTCCGCTGCTTGTGCGGG
This sequence comes from Anaerolineales bacterium, assembly GCA_020060625.1. Classification (GTDB taxonomy): domain Bacteria; phylum Chloroflexota; class Anaerolineae; order Anaerolineales; family Villigracilaceae; genus Villigracilis. The sequence goes on from JAGUZU010000115.1 coordinate 74, forward strand.
CCCCCGTCAATTCCTTTGAGTTTTAATCTTGCGATCGTAGTCCCCAGGCGGTAAACTTATCGCGTTAGCTGCGGCACTGATGGTGTTTAAGCCACCAACGCCAAGTTTACATCGTTTACGGCTAGGATTACCGGGGTCTCTAATCCCGTTTACTACCCTAGCTTTCGCGTCTGAGCGTCAGAAATGATCCAGAAGATCGCTTTCGCCACTGGTGTTCCTCCCGATATCTACGCATTTCACCACTACACCGGGAATTCCATCTTCCTCTATCACTCTCAAGTCCGGTAGTATTGGACGACCTCTCCCAGTTAAGCCAGGAGATTTCACGCCCAACTTACCGAACCGCCTGCACGCGCTTTACGCCCAGTGAATCCGGATAACGCTTGCCTCCTACGTTTTACCGCGGCTGCTGGCACGTAGTTAGCCGAGACTTATTCCTGAGGTACTGTCCTTTCTCATCCCTCATAAAAGCGCTTTACGATCCGAAGACCTTCATCGCGCACGCGGCGTTGCTGCTTCAGGCTTTCGCCCATTGAGCAATATTCCCTACTGCTGCCACCCGTAGGTGTATGGACCGTGTTTCAGTTCCATTGTGGGGGGCCACCCTCTCAGGTCCCCTACCCGTCGTCGCCTTGGTGAGCCATTACCTCACCAACTAGCTGATGGGACGCAGGCCCCTCCCAAAGCGCATTGCTGCTTTAGTCATCGGTTTCTAAACCCGATGACCACATGAGGTATTAGCAATCCTTTCGGACTGTTATCCCACACTTTGGGGCAGGTCACCAACGCGTTACTCACCCGTTCGCCACTAGGATACTTTCGTATTGCTACAAAAGCACCTCGTTCGACTTGCATGTATTAGGCACGCCGCCAGCGTTCATCCTGAGCCAGGATCAAACTCTCCGCAAAAATATCACTCTTGCGAGTGTTAGTTACGGATTTACTGGTTCAACAAAATGTTGCTTCCTATCACTTTTCAGTTGTTAAGGTGCTTGCCAATTGAGCGGACGCTATTTTATCTGCCCAACAACCGTCTGTCAAGGATTCGCACAGACGAAAACACCGATGCCTTTCCTTCCGCATCGGCTCATCAGACTGCAAAACCCTTCTGCTTTGTGTCTCTGATGTAAGACGGTTTCTCAGTTGTCAACGATCTGTCTTGGGAGACGAAATCTTTTGTTTTGTACTGGCGAATGATGATTATATGTATTTCTCCCACTTTGTCAATACCTGCCAGACAATTAAACCTTAAAAAATCGCATCAATTTTCAAACTGATTCGCCGAACTCCATCGCATACGACTCGATCATTCGGGCCGCCTCCCCAACCCCATCCTCGCCTCGTATTATCTGACCTGTAGCCTGCGCCCGCTCAAGAACAATCTTCGACCCCGCCTCAGGCATGGCGCTGACCATTCCTTCCACCGAAAGTTGACTTGCACGAATCGGCTTGGGACCAACGCCAATGGCATGGATTCTGCTTCCCCAAAGCGGCTGGTCTGTCGTGAACGGCGCAACGACTTGCGGAATGCTTGACAACAACCCATTTGAAGGGATGACAAAGTTTTCGCTTAGACAATCCTGTTTTGCGGCGGACTTGTTCAAATCCCATCCTTGATGTCAGCATGGTGATGTTGGGGTAATCGCCTGTGGGCGTGAACATGGGAAAGGTTTGAATGTGAATATCGGGGATGTTCATCTTTGGACGATGGACCATTGACAATTGTCCATCGTCTACGGTCTATCGTCTGTCAGTTCATTTCCTGCCTGCCAGACAATGCTCGCAGCAAAGTGTTTTGATCGGCATATTCCAAATCACCGCCGACGGGCAGACCGCGCGCAAGGCGGGTGACTTTGACGCCCATCGGCTCGAGTTGTCCACGAAGATAGAGCGCGGTTGCGTCACCTTCCATGCTGGGATTGGTGGCGATGATAACCTCTCCCACTCCCCCACGCGCCACGCGTTCGGCAAGTTGCTTGATCTTCAGATCGTCAGGACCGACGCCTTCGATGGGAGATAAAACTCCCTGCAGGACGTGATACTTTCCGTGAAAGCCGCCCGTGCGTTCGAGCGCAAGAACATCCAAAGATTCCTCAACGACGCAGATGAGAGATGAATCTCGTTTTTGCGATTCGCAAACCTCGCAACGTTCACGCCCTGCGTCGGTAATGTTGAAACATTCCGAGCAGAAGGCGGTGTTGGCTTTGAGATTCGCCAGCGCCGTGGACAAATCCTGCGCGACATCTTCGGGTGCGCGAAGCAGATAAAACGCCAAACGCGAAGCAGACTTGGGTCCGATGCCAGGCAGGCGTTCGAGGGCGGTGACGAGGGATTGAATGGATTCAGGGAGAAGCATGGTTTATTTATGTCGTTGCGAGGGCGCTCTTGCTCTTTGCCCGAAGCAATCTCCTAATTCCTTGGGGATTGCTTCGTCGGGAAGAACACCCTCCTCGCAATGACATTAATATTAGAAAGGCATCCCGCCCGCCAGCGGGCCCATCAACTTCTGTTGAAGTTCACGCGATTGATCGAGCGCCATGTTGACAGCGGATAAGACCATGTCTTGCAGCATTTCGGCGTCTGCGTCTTTGAGGAAATCGGGGGAAATCTCAACCGATTTGCATTTCTGGTCGCCCGTCATGACGACTTTGATCGCGCCGCCGCCCGCCGTTGCGGATACGGTCTCTTCGGCAAGTCTCGCTTGCGCTTCTTCCATTTGTTGTTGCAGTTTTTGCAACTGCTGCATCATTCCGCCCTGTCCGCCCATGGCGGGTGCTTTGTTAAATCCTTTTGCCATAATTAAACCTCGTTATTCGATATTCGTTGTTCGATATTCGACACCCGCTTACCGAGTATCGAATATCGTGTTCCTACTCATCCATATCCACGATCTCGCCACCATGCTGGATCGCGGCGGCGACCATGCCGTCTTGCGAAACGTGCGCGGGGAGTTTGCCTTTGGCGTTGGTGACCACACAGCGCACAGACAAATCCACATGGAAGTGGTCTTTGATGAGGCGCTGGATGGTTTCGATCTGGTCGGGTTTGTTGAGTTTTTCCACCAGCACGTCGCTTGCCATGCCGAGGATGAGGGTCTTGCCTTGCACGTCGATCATCTTGACCGAGTTCATCAACGCGCCGAGATTTGCCTGGGCTTTGGGAAGCGTGTTGATGAGCGACTTCCACGCTTTGACGATGTCGCCCGAGTTGAGCGCTGGCTTCTCTTCGGGACTCAACGCTTCTTTCTTAACTTCGGGCTTGGATTCTGCTGCGGGAGCGGATACAGGCTCGGGCGGAGTCCGAGGCGCCCCCCCTTGCGTCCCCCCCAAGGTTGGGGGGGATTGAGGGGGGGTATCGTCCACGATCTCCGCAAGGGCGAGTTCCAGACTCAAAGAGGGCTGCCATCCGCCTCTTAGATCTGTCGCCGCATTGTTGAATATTTTCATCATGCGCAGAACATCTGTGGACGTGAACGCTTTGGCGTGCGACTCCATTTGGGTTTTGACTTCGCGCGTGGCTTCGACTTGCTCGGCGTTGCCCATTTGAATGAGCATCAGCCCGCGCAGGTATTCGACAATTTGACGCGCCAGCGAGCGGGGATCGGCTCCCGAATCGAGGGCGTGATGGATGGTTTCGAGTCCGCGCGCGGGTTGATGGTCGAGGATGGAGGCGATGACATCCAGAACGGTTTGGCTGGTAGCCGTGCCGAGGACTTGCTGCGCGAGAGCAAGCGTAATTTTTGTACCCGTGGAAGAAAGCTGGTCGAGCAGCGATTGCGCGTCGCGCATTCCACCCGCTGATTGACGGGCGATGAGCGTGAGCGCTTCTTCGTCGGCTTGGATGTTTTCGGAGGCGGCGATTTCTTTTAAGTTGGAAACAATTTCATCAACGGGGACGCGGCGGAACTCGTGGCGCTGACAACGTGAGAGTACTGTCGCGGGGATTTTATGAATTTCAGTCGTCGCCAAAACGAAGATGGCATGAGGCGGGGGTTCTTCGAGAGTCTTAAGAAGCGCGTTGAATGCTCCGCCCGACATCATGTGAACTTCATCGATAATATAGACTTTATATTTTCCCTGTGTGGGAGCGAAATTTATCTTATCCCGCAAATCTCTGACATCGTCAACGCCATTATTCGAAGCCGCGTCAATTTCGATCAAATCCATAAAGCGATTTTCGTTGACGGCTTTGCAGTGATCACATTCGTTGCACGGACGTTGTTTTGGGTCTTCGTTGAGACAGTTGACCGCCTTCGCCAGCAAGCGCGCGACGGTGGTCTTGCCCGTTCCACGCGGACCTGCAAAAAGGTAGGCGTGACCGACTCGGTCTGCCTTGATGGAGTTGGTCAACGTCTGGATGACGTGATCTTGTCCGATGACGGTGTCCCATTGTTTGGGACGGTACTTGCGGTAGAGGGCTTGGGTCATTTTAGGTTTCAGATGTCAAGTATCAGGTTACAGGTTGAAGGTTACAGGTTGAAGGTTACAGGTTGAAGGTTACAGGTTGAAGGTTACAGGTTGAAGGTTACAGGTTGAAGGTCGAAGGTCGGACGATATTCGATAATCGAAATTCGAATATCCAGTAAACGTATATCGTTTTACGGAACACGATATACGGCTCTTAAGTTCCCTTGCGCATCGAACAGCCTTGCATTCTCGCCAGAACTCCAAATGGCATCGCCTAAGCCCCAGTACAGGTCAATGACGGTATCTGTGCCTGCGTTGGTGTGGACTTGCACGGCGCCGTTGGGATACAACGTGAGTTTTGGGAACGTAAAGGTATTGCCGTTCTCATCCTTTAACTGCCAGGACGCCAAATCCAACTCACCTTCGCCTTCAAACTTGATGACGACAATCTCGGAATTCACCGCCCCTGCGCCGACCACACTGCTGATCTTCACGGGAACGTCCGTTTGCAGTTCATCGCTGGTCACAGCGCCCGCGTCACTGACAGGAGCAGGTTGCTGTGCCACAGCGGGCTGGCTGACTGCGCGGGAATTGCGGTCATACCAGAATAGGATTCCGCCCGTCACGCTCGCCGAAACGAAGACATTCAACAGCAGGTATTGGATGAGTTTTCTGCGATCCATGATGTGCGAATCATAGCACAGAATTGTGGATTGTCATTGTGAGCCGCGCTCTTGTTCTTCGCGGCGAAGCAATCTCATGATTAACTGGGGGATTGCTTCGGGCGGGAGAACACCGCCCTCGCAATGACATGGCTACTTCTTCATGGAAATGGCAACCCAATCCTTCATTTGACGGATCTCGCCTCGCTTCAACCCCTTGGCTTGACCAGCCTCTATGACATTTTCCGCCTGATGATCGAGAATCCCACTTAAGATGATCTCACCATCTGGCTCGATCAAGTCTGCCAGCCCCGCATCGAAGAGACGGATAAGCACGGGCGCAAGGATATTCGCCACTACCAACGGCGCAGACTTGAACGGGAAGTTGCCCTGCAAAATCTCAGCCACCGAACCCTGCCCAAGCAGAAGTTCCTCCCCCACCCCATTGACATTCGCATTCTCGCGCGAATTCCTGACAGACTCAATGTCAATATCCACGCCGAGGACGGAGGTTGCGCCGAGCTTAATAGCAGCAATGGATAAGATTCCTGAACCACATCCTACGTCGATACAGGAAAGAGGAAAGATGAAAGAATCGCCTTCTTTTGTCTTTCTTCTTTCCTCAAATGATATTTCCATCAACTCCAAACACAACTGCGTGGTCGGATGCGTGCCTGTGCCAAACGCCATACCCGGATCAATTTTTATGGGAGTTCGTTTCGGATCGGGATTCTCCAGCCACGCAGGCAGGATCAGGAGTCGCTCACCGATGAGAATCGGCTTGTAGTGCTGCTTCCAGGCTTCCATCCAGTTTTGATCCGCGATCTGTTTGTAGGTGGGAGTCGGTACGGGTGTAATCATCCCCAAATAATAGAGCGATTCCTCTATTTTCTGTCGCATCTCTTCGAGTTGATCGTTGACTTCCAAGTACGCGCGGACAGTGATGGGACCCGTTGCCGTACCTTCATCCTCGTCGTTGACAAAACGCACGCCCTGCTCGGTCATGACGCCGTTGGGCGCAAATCGTGCCAGCACATCTGCAACGGATTCGGCGAGGTCGCCATCTACGGTCAGGGAAACTTCAAGCCAGTTCATTTTTTGTCCGCCTTATAAAATCGAATCTGCGCTTTCTCAAGTGTAACCAAGCCCGCCTTGATATGCGGGTCAATGATTTCAAGAAATGCTTCGAGGCGTTCCCTCGTATCTACGACCTCGACAACGATGGGCAAATCCTCTGAAAGACGTTCGATCTTGAAGGTTTGAATGACGCGGGTGTTCGCGCCAAAGCCCATCATGCCACGCAGGACGGTTGCGCCTGCCAAACCGCGGTCACGGGCTTGCAGGACGATCCATTCGTAGAGCGGTTTATGTTCGTGTTTGTCAGACTCGCCGATGAAAATACGGAGCAGGCAGCCTTCTTCAGGTAGTTGCATGATTACCTCCAGATCAAATACGAGACGGTACGTCCCAGCCAGACGGCAAATAGACCGATGACCACGTTCGCGCCAATATTCGCCAATGCGCTCATCATCTGACTATCACGCGCCAGATTCAATGTTTCATTTCCAAATGATGAAAAAGTGGTGAAGCCGCCGAGAATGCCGACAAAAACAAACAGGCGCGACTCACTGGTGAAGAGACCACGGCTTTCCGCAAGTTGGGCAAGAAAACCGATAATGAAACAACCGAGCAAATTGACCGCCAGCGTCCCATACGGAAAGCCGACACTTTTTGTGGCTTGCTGCATGTATCCGCTGACGGTGTATCTCAGCACTGAACCAATAAACCCGCCAATACCGACAAGAAGAATGTTTGTCATAAATACCTTTTTGGACGATGGACCATTGACCAAGGACGATAGACGAACTTTCCATTGTCGCTGGTCTACCGTCTATCGTCAATTGTCCATCGTCTGTCGTCCGAGCGCTGCCCAGCGGATCAAATCCTTCTCCGCGAAGAGCATGATGGGCAGGTCATTCACATCGAAGTATTTCATCTCCGAAATTTCATGCGACGGTTTGAACTCGCCGCCTGTTATTTTACACAGATATGTGACACCAAGATGAGGAAATTCTCTTGCGCTAGCGACCTTCAACAATCGAATCACTTCGATCTGCATGCCTGTTTCTTCGTGAAACTCACGGACTACTGCCTTGATGGGTTGCTCCTTGTATTCAAGCGCCCCGCCGGGAATCCCCCACTCAAATTTGCGATAGGTATGTTTGAACAGCAGAATCCTCCCCTGCTCATCGAAAACCAGCGCCGATACACCCGCATTGAATTTTGGCTGGGTCAGTCTGGTGACAAGGACATGTACCCACATCGGTAACAAACGCCAGAGGCGCATTAAAGGTTTAATCATGGTCAAGCGATTATACAGGCATTACGAACCGCAGAGGCGCAGAGAACTCAGAGTTTTTTCTCTGCGAACTCCGCGTCTCTGCGGTCAGAAAATAAATCGAGCGGACATTCCATCCGCTCGTTCCATCGTCAATCGTCCGTTGTCCATCGTCGGCGGCGCTACCCGCCCAACGCCTCATTCAACCAATCCAGGAACCCCTTCTCCTGCGGCTTGACCGTCGTGCCGAGGCTCTCGGCTAGTGTCTCGAACAACGCGCGCTGTTCTTTCGTCAACTTGGTGGGAACCGCCACATTGACGATCACACGCTGGTCGCCGCGGTCTTTGCGCCGTAAATAAGGCACGCCTTTGCCCCTCATCGTAAAGACCTTGCCCGGTTGTGTGCCAGCGGGAATTTTCAACTTCTCGTCGCCGTCCAGGGTTGGCACTTCCACTTCCGCGCCGAGAACCGCTTGCGCCACGTTGATATCGAGGTTCAGCAGAATATCGTTCTCGCGACGTTTGAAGAACTGATGCGGTTTGACATCCAACACCAGATACAAACTGCCGTTCGGACCGCCGTATTCGCCCGGCGCGCCTTCTCCAGACAAACGGATCTGCGTGCCGTGGTCAACACCGGCGGGAATCGACACTTTCTTCCTGACCTTCTTACGCTCCAGACCGCTCCCGCGACAGGTCGTACAAGGCGACGAGATCGTCTCGCCGCGACCATTACAAGCGGGGCAGGTCGCCGTCTGCACCATCTGACCCAAAAAGGTCTGGCGCACCTGACGCACTTCACCTTGCCCGTTACAGGTCGAGCATTTCACAGGTGATGTGCCGGGTTCGGCTCCATTGCCGTTACAGCGCGAACAAGTCTCTTCGCGGGAAAACTCCACTTCTTTCTCCACGCCGAAGACCGCCTCCTCAAAGGTAAGCGAAACCTGCATTTGCAGATCCCGCCCACGGCGCGGAGAGCGGCGTGAACGTCGTCCAGTGGAAAAACCAAATCCGCTGAACAAGTCCTCGAAAATATCGTTGAAGTCAACGGTGTAATCGTGATATCCGCTGCCCATGCCGCCCAAGCCCGCCTTGCCAAAGCGGTCATAACGCGCGCGCTTCTCGGCATCCGAAAGCACACCGTACGCCTCGTTGACTTCCTTGAACTTCTCCTCGGCGTCGTGTTCCTTATTTACGTCGGGATGATACTGGCGCGCGAGTTTGCGGAACGCGGCTTTGATCTCGTCATCGCCCGCGTTCCGTCCCACTCCCAGAACATCGTAATAATCTTGGTTGCTCATACTTCGTTCATGTCATTGCGAGGAGGGCGCTCTCCCCGACGAAGCAATCCCCACATTGGCAGGAGATTGCTTCGGGCTGTCGCCCTTCGCAACGACACTATTCCTTCACCTCTCCATCCACCACATCCGGGTTTTCGCTGGATGAAGAACCCGCTTCGCTCTCAGCCCCAGCCTGCCCCTGCTCATAGACCGATGCGCCAATCTTTTGGATCGCCAACCCCAACGCCTCCGTAACGGATTTGATCTTCTCCACATCCTCGCCCTCCGCCGCAGACTTGACCTCCGCGACTTTGGCTTCGATCTCGCTCTTCACCTCCGCCGGAACTTTGTCGCCGAATTCGCGCAAAGCCTTCTCAGCCGCATACGCCGTGTTATCCGCGTTGTTGCGGACTTCGATCAGTTCCTTGCGCTTGCGGTCTTCCTCTGCATGCGCTTCCGCATCCTTGCGCATCTTTTCGACCTCCGCCTCGCTCAAGCCAGATGAAGCCGTGATCGTAATGTGCTGGGAGCGTCCCGTCGCCTTGTCCTTCGCGCTGACCTTCAAAATGCCGTTCGCGTCCACATCGAAGGTTACTTCGATCTGCGGAACGCCGCGCGGCGCGGGCGGGATGCCGTCCAAAATAAACTTGCCCAGCGATTTGTTGTCGTTCGCCATCGGACGCTCGCCCTGCAGCACGTGGATTTCAACCTGGGTCTGGTTATCGCCAGCCGTCGAAAATACCTGCGAGCGGCGGGTCGGAATGGTGGTATTGCGCTCGATCTGAGCCGTGGCAACGCCGCCCAGCGTTTCGATGGCAAGCGTCAAAGGCGTCACGTCGAGCAGGAGAATATCCTTCACCTCGCCGCCCAGCACGCCCGCCTGGATCGCCGCGCCGATTGCCACAACTTCATCGGGGTTCACGCCTTTGTGCGGATCCTTGCCGAAGAAGGCGCGGACGCGATCTTGAATCGCGGGCATACGGGTCATGCCGCCCACCAAAACGATTTCGTGGATGTCGCCCGCATTCAATCCGGCGTCGGACAAAGCCTGTTTGACGGGAGCAATCGTTCGGTCAACCAGATCGGCGGTAATCTGCTCCAGTTTGGCGCGGGTCATCGTCATCACCAAATGTTTGGGACCGTTCGCGTCCGCCGTCAAATACGGCAGGTTGATCTCGGTCTGCATCGTGGTGGAAAGTTCGATCTTCGCTTTTTCGGCGGCTTCCTTCAAACGCTGCAACGCCTGGCGGTCGTTGTGCAGGTCAATGCCGTTATCCTTCTTGAATTCCTCGATCAGATAATCCATGATGCGGAGATCGAAGTCGTCGCCGCCGAGGAAGGTGTCGCCGCTCGTGGAGCGGACCTGGAAGACGCCGTCGCCCACATCCAAAATCGAAACGTCGAACGTGCCGCCGCCGAGGTCGTACACCACGATGACCTCGTTCTTCTTTTTATCGAGACCATACGCCAGCGAGGAAGCCGTCGGCTCGTTGATGATGCGCAGCACTTCCAAGCCCGCGATCTTGCCCGCGTCTTTCGTGGCGTTGCGCTGCGCGTCGTTGAAATACGCAGGGACAGTGATGACCGCCTGTGTGATCGTTTCGCCGAGATACGCCTCCGCATCCGATTTGATCTTGGCGAGGATCATCGCCGAAATCTCCGGCGCGGAATAATCCTTTTCGCCCAACGTCACGCGCACGTCGCCGTTCTCGGCGCCGTTCACTGCATAAGGCACGCGCTTTTTTGTGCGTTCCACTTCGGGGTCGTCGGACTTGCGCCCCATAAAACGCTTCACCGAAAAGATCGTGTTTTGCGGATTCGTGATCGCCTGGTTGCGCGCCACGCGCCCCACCAAACGCTCGTTATTCTTGTTCATCGCCACCACCGAAGGGACAAGTCTCTCGCCTTCCGCAGATGGAATCACAATCGGTTCACCGCCCTGCATCACCGCCGCAACGGAGTTGGTCGTGCCTAAATCAATTCCTATAATTTTTGCCATGAGTTCTCCTAAGTTTCAGGTTGAAGGTTGAAGGTTGAAGGCTCAAAACTTTCAACCTGTAACCTTCAACCTTGAACCGAATTTACTGCGCCACTCTCACCATCGCGGGTCGGATCACGCGCTCGCCGAGCATGTATCCGTTTTGAACCACTTCGATCACGAATCCGCTTTCGACGCCGTCGGCGGGTTCGTGCGAGATCGCCTCGTGGAAGTTCGGGTCGAACGCCGCGCCCTTCGCCTCGATGCGCTTCACGCCTTCGCTTTCGATGATCGTTTGCAGTTTTCGCACGATCAACTCGATGCCGCCCGCCCACGCATCGTCGTCGGGACGGTTTTGCAAGGCGCGCTCCAGATCGTCCAGCACGGGCAGCACCTTCTTGACGATGTCGCCCTTCATCGTTGACCTCATCAACTCGTTATCGCGTTCCACCCGCTTGCGATAATTCTGAAACTCCGCCTGCGAGCGCAGCCAACTATCCTTGAATTCGGACGCCTTCGCCTCCGCCTCTTCAATCTGACGCTTCAACGCCTCAGACTCATCCGAGGCTTGCCCTGCCTCCTCAGGCATTTCCACCTCTGCGGCTTGAGTTTCTTTTATTTCTTCCTCGTGTTTGTGTTTCTTCTTATCGGTCATATTCTCACTCTCGTTGTTATGTCATTGCGAGGGCGGTGTTCTTCCGCCCAAAGCATCGCGTGGCGCCATGGCGACACAATCTCCAATAATGCAGGGGATTGCTTCGTCGCTGCGCTGAAGCGCCACTCCTCGCAATGACATGATTATTATTCACTCGAAATATTGTCGTTCACCAGCTCGCTCAACAAACCGGCGACGTAGCGCACGGTTGGAATGGTCTTCGCGTATGCCATGCGCATCGGACCCAGCACGCCGAGCGCGCCCGTCGCCATGCCGGGAACGCCGTACCGCGCGATCACCAGCGAGCATTGACGCAAGTCTTCCCATTCGCCTTCGCCGCCGATCAACACCTGCAATGTGCCGATATTGCTGTTGAGCGTTGTACGCGCCAGCAAATCCTGAAGGGTGGCAGGCTCTTCGAAAATTCGTAATGCCCGCCGCGCATCATCGGATTCGGCAAATTCGGGCTCGGCAAGCACGTTCGTCAAACCGTCGGTGTATATCTCACCTGAAGAACGTTCCGCCATGCGGCGCATCTCCTGCCGGATGAGGATGAGAATGTCTTGATCGAGCGGGTCGGGACGGGCTTTCAGCGAGAAAATGGCTTGGGCGGTCAGACCCGCTAAAAGTCCGTTGAGACGCGCTGCCGTCTGGCTGAGTCGTTCCTGGGCGACAGGTTCCGCCAGAGTCAAAATCTGCTGTGAAACTTCCCCACCCATCATCACCAGAACCATCAAGACCTGCCTGCCTTGCGTGGAGATGAGTTCGACGTGTTTGAATTTGGTCTGCTCCACGTGCGGCGCGCTGACGACGGACACGCCCTGTGATTGGTTGGCAAGAATGGACGCCGCAAGGGTCATCCACTGGTCGAGTTCGGGGCGGGATTGGTAGAACTGGTGCGAGATGGTGTGCTGCACGCTTTCGGGCAGTTCCGCATCCTGCATCATTTCGCTGACGAAATAACGGTAGCCTTCCTCAGTGGGGACGCGCCCTGCCGAAGTATGCGGCTGGCGCAGGTAGCCCATCTCCGTGAGCGCCGCCATCTCGTTGCGGATGGTGGCGGATGACAGGTTAAGGTGGTAATGCTCCGCCAGCCGTTTCGAGCCGATAGGCTGGGCGGAGTCGATGTAATCACGAATGATTAAAAGGAGAAGGGTTTTTTGGCGCTCGGAGAGGTTAGTCATACTCAAAATTTAGCACTCCCGAAACGAGAGTGCCAGCCTTCGAGAAACAATGATAACAGCGCAAAAAAGGGAAGTCAATAAGAAGAGTGTAAGAAAAGAATTCGGTCTGCGGCTGTTTGCGCGTTAATCCCTTGACAAATCTTGCATTTTATTTATAATCGTTCTAAATTTGGAATTGTTATAAATAAGAGAGATTATGTCCAATCTAAACACACTTACCTCCACCCTGCGGGAAGCAGGAATGCGGATCACGCCACAGCGGGTTGCAATCTGCGAACTGCTGGCTGCCAGCCAGGAGCATCCCACCGCGATGATGATTTATGAAGAATTAAAACCACGCTTTCCTTCACTCAGCCTTGCGACGGTGTACAACACGCTCGATACGCTGGTCGGCTTGGGCGTGGTGAATGTGCTGGGTCACGCAGGCGATGACAAGGTCCATTACGATGCGGATACCGAGCCGCACGTCAACCTTGCCTGCATTTCGTGTTCGCGCATCATCGACATTCCCAGCGAGCATGTCACCCATTTGGATTCTGAAATCACCGCCGCTTCGGGTTACAAACTGCTTGGAGCGCGCGTTCTGTATTACGGGTTGTGTCCCGATTGTCAAAAGAAAAAAGCGAAATCAACGAGGCTGTAATAATGAATTCAAAGTTACCGAAACAGGAAATCCGCTGTACGGAGGTTTTCTCCGATACCCTGCGCGGTTATGCGGGAATCCAGGAGGTTGATTACGACTACGCCAACGGCAGGTTGAAAGCCGTATACGACCCGCGCCTGATCAGCAACGAACGCGCATTGGAGGTCGTCAATCATGCGGGGCGCGAGGCGTCCATGCGGGTGGCGCAATGTGAGGCAAAACGCGAACGCGGCGAGGAAGCCTGCGCCGACTGCGCGGGCGAACTTGCGGCGCAGCTCGCCCGTCAATATGAAACCGCCGCATCCATGCCAACGGCTACATTCCACAGGAACACGATTGAAGTGAAGCTCAATGCTCCCCGTCTGGCGACCAGTGAAGACGTCGAGATCGAGGCGGAGTTTTTGAGTCCTGCCAAAGCGGAGAAAAAGTCCGCCGCGATTCCCATCGAAAAGATCGAAGTGGCATTCACCGTCATCAACGCCATCACCGCGCTGACGGCTTTCCTCGGCTCAGGCTGGGGATGGAATCCCGCGCTCATCTTTGGTCTCTATTCTGTTGCGTACGTCACAGGCGGATGGTTTGGCGTGATAGCAAGCATCGAAGCATTGAAGGAAAAGACGATCAACGTGGATCTGCTGATGATCCTCGCGGCGCTTGGCGCGGCGGCAATTGGTCAGCCCGCCGAAGGCGCGACGCTGCTCTTCCTGTTCTCGCTTTCCAACACGCTGCAAACCTACGCGATGGATCGCAGCCGCAAGGCAATCGAAAAACTTTTGGATCTGCGTCCCGCGCAGGCCACGGTGCGTCGCGGCTCACGTTTGGTGACGCTGCCCATCGAACAACTGACGCTCGGCGATGTCGTCCTTGTGCGACCGGGTGAACGCTTCCCCATCGACGGCGAAGTCACCACCGGCGAATCGGACGTCAACCAGGCGACCATCACAGGCGAATCCATGCCTGTGCATAAAAAGGAAAGCGATCTCGTTTTTGCAGGCACGGTCAATGGAACCGGCTCGCTGGAAATCCGCGTGACGCGCCTCGCCAAAGACACCACGCTCGCGCGCATCGTGAAAATGGTGGAAGAGGCGCAGTCCACGAAAGCCAACACCCAGCACATGCTGGATGCGTTTGAGCAGCGTTATGCCATCTTCGTTCTTGGCGCAGCGGTCCTGCTCATCTTCGTTCCGTGGCTGGCGCTCGGTCACGATTTCCATCCCACGTTCTATCGCGCGATGACCTGGCTTGTCGTCGCTTCGCCGTGCGCGCTGGTCATCTCCACACCCGCGAGTATCCTCTCCGCCATTGCGAACGGCGCGCGCAACGGCGTGCTTTTCAAAGGCGGCGTGCATCTCGAAAAGACTGCCACGTTGAAAGCGCTTGCCTTCGACAAAACAGGAACGCTCACCAACGGCTCGCCCATGCTGACCGCGATACAGTCCTTTGGAGATATGAAGGAGGATGAAATTCTACGACTCGTCGCCGCATTGGAATCGCGCTCCGAGCATCCGCTGGCAAAGGCAATCGTGCAGGCGGCTCATTCCCGGACATTGAACCTGCCACCGTCCATGAGATTTCGCGCCATCCCCGGGCAGGGCGTGGAAGGCGTCGTCGAGTCTCGTCATTTGTGGGTGGGCAATGAACGCATGTTCATCGAGCGCGATGTGGAAATTCCTGCGGAAATTTTGAGCAAGGCAAGCGACATGCAAGGCGAAGGTCAGACGGCGATGTTTGTTTATTCCCTCACACCCAACCCCTCTCCCGGAAGGCGGGGTGAGTTTCTTGGGCTGATCGGCGTCGCGGATACGCTCCGCGAAGATGCCGTGGAAATGATTCAGGCGCTCAAGTCCGCAGGTATCGAACACGTCGTCATGCTGACGGGCGACAACGCCAAAGTCGCTGCGAAGATCGCCGCCCGCGCAGGCGTGGATGAATTCCACGCGGACTTGCTGCCCCAGGACAAGGTTACAGTGTTGAAATCCCTTCAGAAGAAATATGGTCCAATCGCGATGGTGGGAGACGGCGTGAACGACGCTCCCTCGCTTGCCACCGCCGACATCGGTATTGCCATGGGCGGCGCAGGCACGGACGTGGCCATCGAAACCGCGGACATGGTCTTGATGTCCGACGACCTGCACAAAATCCCGTTTGCGATTGGGCTGGCGCGTCAGGCACGCAAGGTGGTATGGCAAAACATCACGTTCGCGCTGGCAGTCATTGTGCTGTTGATCGCCGGAGCGTTCGGCGCGGACCTGGCGCTTCCGCTTGGCGTGCTGGGACACGAAGGCAGCACGGTACTGGTCGTGTTGAATGGCTTGAGGCTGTTGGGATACAAATAGATTTAAAAAAAGAGCGCCGGAGACTTTCCGGCGCTCTTTTTAAGTGGCGCGTTAAGGGGTCGGCGTGGCAGGACGCCAGGCGGGGTGGTAATCCTGTGACCGGTCAGTAGTGAGGCGGGTTCGGTCGCCGCCGGAGAGAGTCATGTAGAAGATATCCAGATTGTTCGCTTCGCCCGCGCCCTCATAAGCCAGGTAAAATCCATCCGGCGAGTATTCCACATTTTGAATGAGTACCATGCTCAATCGCACGCGCAATGCCTGCTCGGTGGAACGATCCGTTGCGGAGACGCTCATGAGATAAGGATTGCAAAATGTGGTTGCGCATCGTTGCGTGAACAGGATCAAATCGCCTTTGGGAGACCAGTCGGGCAAAAAGTCGGTGTAGGCTGTGCCGCTGCGGACGATCTGGACCTGCTCTGTTCCATCCGCATTCATCATCCAAATCTGATAAACACCCAACCGCTTGACGACATAAACAAACTGGGAGCCATCCGGCGACCACGCCGGCATACGGGATTCAAATTTCTGCGCGCCGCTGGTGATTTGCGTCAAGGAGAGGTCTTCCAGATCTATCGCGAATATCTCCATTTGACCGGTGCGCAGCGAAGTGAATGCGATCGTTTTTCCGTCGGGCGACCACGCCGGGTCGAAGTTCCCCCCGGGGGAGGCATCCAGCGTTGTCAGCCCGCTTCCATCCGCATTGATGATATAAAGACTCGCATTGTAGTAAATGTCTTCCAGACCTTTACAGGGTGAGATGAAGACCATGCGTTGTCCATCCGGCGACCAGGAAGGTTGACATGCGCCGTTCGGCAGATCGGTAATTTGAGTTTCCTCGCCAGCGCCAAGATCAACAAGGAAGATTTGGGGCGTACCAAAACGGTTGGAAACATACGCAATCTGCCCCGCCCCGCCGCCGGGGGCAGTAGCAACGCCTGCCGGAATTCCAGGCGTGCCGGGGGTTTCGTCAACTGCGGGTATGAACGTGTTAGTCGGCGCCAAAGTGAGTGTTGGAAGTTCGATGGTGGCGGTCAACGTTGGTTCGGGAGTTTCCGTTGGAATTGGCGTTGGCGTGGACGATGGCGTTGGCGTATTTGTGCTGGTCGGCATGATGAATGGAATCATGGCGCGCACATCGGCTGGGATGACGCCCGGGGCAAAAAACGGGACCGCCAATAAAAGCAGAAGAATTAATACAAATAGAAAACGAACCAAGGCGCCGCGGCGCTTGCGTTCGCGTTCCTTCTGACGCTTCAACGGGGAAATGAACGGTTGTTCCTCATGATGGGATGTTTCCGGCGGAACGGGTCCCTTTGGAGGACGAGACGGTTTCTCTTTCGTTTCCACAACCGTATCTTTCGCCCCAACAGCGGGAATTTCATCCGGCGGAGGCGGAGCCACCGTATAACTGCCTGCTATCTTCTGGGTCTTGGATTTCGAGGCAAGCAGAGACTTCTTGAATTCCTCCGCGGTTTGGAAACGGTCGCTGGGGTCAACCGCCATGGCTTTTTCAATGGCAGCAGACAAACGACGCGATACTTTCGGATTCCTTTTTCTCAATGGGGTGAGCTGCGCGTTATCCATGGCGCGCGCCAACCCGTCTTCAGGAATGACCCCGCTCAATGCGGCGTATAACGTCGCGCCCAGGGAATAAATATCCGTGCGCGGGTCCGTCCGCGCGGTGCCGTATTGTTCCGGCGGGGAATAACCGGGCGTCATGGCGCGCGCGCCTGTGGTGGTTGCCTGATGCGCGCTCTGATACACCTTCGCCAGACCGAAATCCACAAGGAAGATGTGACCGTCCGGCGTAATCTTCACATTGCCGGGTTTGATGTCGCGGTGCAAAATGGGGGGCTTGCGGGAGTGCAGGTAACCAAGCGCGTCACAAATGGAAGCGCCAATGTGTACCGCATCATCATCATCGAGCATCCCCAGCCGCTCCATACGGTAGCGCAGGTCCTCGCCTTCGATAAAGTCCATGATGAGATATTGCCCCTGATCGCCCATCACAAAATGATCGGAGACACGCGGCAAATTGGGATGACGCAAATTTGCCAGAATCACCGCTTCGAGGCGAAACTGGCGGGAATATTCGTCGGTCGTGAACAGGTTTTCCTTGAGGGCAACTGGAACGCCGAGGTTCTCATCCACAGCGCGATAGACCGACCCCATGCCGCCCTGACCGAGAATTTCAACAACACGATAGCGATTATGAAGTAATGTATCTTTTTCCAGCGTCATTAAGAAACCTTAGCCCTGCCCGGGAACAAAGCCAATTCAAACAAAATCACATCCGGTCAAAGCGGACGCGTCCTTCGCTCCCATGAAAGCATTTTGCAGATGTGGTGAACAACGACGCATTATATCAGATTGAAGTTAATCCGAAGCAGATGTAGTTAAATTGAAATGTCGAAAGAGCCGGGGCGCGCCGCCCGTCACCCACCAGCCCACCAGCGCATAACGGACAAAGCGCAGGGTGTATACGAGTACACTGTCGCCGCGCGGGAATATCTCTCCCAGCCCCATCCACAAGACGAGGACGCCTATAAGACCGATCACATAACGAAGCGCCCGCTTCCACACCGGACCCGAAACCTGGTGACCGCCCATCGAGTTGATCCACGCCAGACCGAACGCCAGCCCGAAGAAGGACCCGGCTGAGGTGAAGATTCCGTTCGGGTCAACGGGATCAGGCGTCTCGGTCGAGGCGAGAAGCGCGTTCTGCATCCAGGAGTCAGGCAGCTGGTAATTTCCACGAAAGGCAGCCATCGTCATCCCAACGGCTACAAAGATCATCGAAGCGATAAATGCAATGACGGTCTGCTGTTTGAAGGTCTTGCCGGAAAGCCATGCGGCGGCTGAATCCCAAAACCGCATGAAAGCCCAAAGAACCGCCGCGCCGATCAACCAGCCTGCAATCACATCATGCGGGAAGTGCGCGCCAAGAAACGCGCGCGAAAAACCGATCAGGAAAATGACCGCAACACATACAGCCCAAACCCATGCCTTGCGCAGGGATGCGGCGATGACGCCCCAAACGGCAACGGCGTGCTGCGCATGACCGGAGGGAGCGCCAAACGATGTTTCGATCCATAACGCCCGCACGTGCGAACTGACCCAATAGGGACGCGGTCCGGCAAAAAGCAGTTTCGCCGCGAAATTGAAAATGTTGCTGGTCGCCAGAATAAAGCCAACCCGCAGCCCAAGCCCGGCGTCGATGCTCCAGTAGAGCAGGGGCAGAACGAGAAAGAAAAATTCTTCGGTGCCAAGCTGGCTAAAGAAACGCATGGGGGCGATCAACCAGTCTCCCATGCCTTGAAGGGCGATTACGAAAGTGATGCCGCCATCAATCAGGGTCTGCATACCATCCTCCAGTGGGGTTTTTGAGCCTTTTGCAATTGACGAAGATGCTCCGTCCATTGTACACTCAAAGAATGGAAAAATCACCTGCGCGCTGGTGGGACACGCCCTCCGCTCTTCTATTATTCATTGCGGTTACGATCTCCGCGCTGCGCCTGCAATCCACCAACTGGACGGATGGACTTGGCTATGTGCTGAACATTGCATTAATGGGCTTGTTGGCGGGGCTTGCGTTTGGGCAAAGCAAATTTCAACGACGCGCCGTCGTGATCCTATCCCTCGGCTATATGACGGCGGCTTTTATTTCTCAATGGCTGGGATTTATCCGGTTTTCAGGCGAGGAATTATTTCTTGAAACAACCTACCTCGGAGATCGGCTGTCCATTCTTGGGGAGAAATTGCTAACCAGCCTGGGGAACTTCGCCGCCGGCAAACCCATCGAAGACCCGTTGTTCCTGATCGCTTTATTGTCCATTCCGTACTGGCTGGTTGGGCTGTTCAGCGGCTACCAATTGACCCGACATGGAAACGCGCTGGCATCCATCCTGCCGGGCGGGGGAATGATGTTCATCATCTACCTGAGCCATTACACCACTCGTGATTACAACTGGCTCTTCGCCGCCTATTTGTTCATCGCGCTGCTCCTGATAAGCCGCCAGAAATACATTGCCGACAAAAGGCAGTGGTCGAAAAATCGCGTGCAGGTCCCAAGAGAGACCAGCGTGGACATGAACAGCGCCGCAATCCTCAGCGCGGCAATTCTGATCACAACCGCGTGGGCTCTTCCCTATATCCTCCCATTCCACGAGCAGGGCAGGGAAAACTGGCAAAGAATTCAGGACGAGTGGTTTTCCCCGGACGATGAAGAAGTATTTACGTTCATCAACAGGGAAGCCGCCGGTCCCTCCCCTTTTGGTTCGTTGAGAACCGAACTGGCGCTCGGCTCCCAAACCCCGCAAAGCGACGGGATCGTGTTCGTGGTTAATGCGCCCACCGCGGTTGCGGATGTGCCGCGCTTATACTGGCGCGGGTATACCTATGATCGTTTTGAAGGCGGGCAATGGCAAAGCGCGCAATTGGAAACCGCAAACTTCCGCCCGCAGGACGGCGATTTCGAGAACCCGGAATGGGCTGGGCGCGTCAATCTGATTTTTACATTTACAGTCCGAGGGAGGGGACAAAACATCTTCCTGATCCCATCCCAGCCTGCGTGGGTGAATCGCAATGCAAAAGTCCTGTTCTCCGAGGCGTCAGCGGATGATCAAATCATGGATGTGATGATCGTTCAGGCGTCGCCGGCGCTTGAAGCGGGGGACACGTACCGCGTCCGCGCTTTGCTGGCAAATCCCATCGCCTCCGAACTACGGGACGCCGGGGATGACTACCCGGAGTGGGTCACTGACCGATACCTTCAACTGCCGAACGATTTTTCGCCGCGCATTGCAGCGTTCGCCCGTGAAATCACCGCCGCCTACGACAATCCTTACGACCAGACGCTCGCCATCACCAACTATCTTCGCAATGAAATCGAATATGTCTCTGAAGTAACCATTCCAGAAGGAACAAACGATCCGTTGGAATATTTCCTGTTCGAGAGCAAACAGGGTTTCTGTAATTACTACGCCAGCACGGAAGTGTTGATGCTGAGGTCTATTGGCATTCCCGCGCGCCTCGCGGTGGGGTACGCCGAAGGTGAAGCGGACGACTCGGAACTGGATGAGTTCATCTACATTGTCCGGGAACGCGATTTCCACGCCTGGCCCGAGGTTTATTTCCCTGAATACGGCTGGATCGAATTCGAGCCGACCGGCAACCAGGAACCGCTTGAACGGTTGGATGAACGCGAGGGAAGACCCGCCCCAATTCCTGATACCTTGCCGACAATCCAGGTTCCTTTGCTCCCGGAGCAGGAACAGGAAGCGCTGCCGGAAGAGACAGGCGGCGAAGAAACACCGGAAGCCGTCTCGCGCATATCCTTTAGGTGGCTTGGTTGGCTCGCAGGGATGCTCCTGCTCGCGGCTGTCGCTGCCTTCGCAAAGAGGCGATACGCCCCGGACACGCCAGCCGGAACCATCCTCGTTACCATCATAGAGCGGAGCGGATGGCGCCTCCCTGTGTGGTTGAACAGGTGGCTCGCCTGGATCACCCTTTCACCCATCGAAAAATATTTCCAAAGCGTGAACGTCAGCCTGCACTGGATGGGAAAATACCAGCCGCCTCACGCCACAGCCGCCGAGCGCGCGGAATCTTTGCAAAAACTCCTGCCGTCCGCCTCTGACTCCATCGAAGCCCTGCTGACCGAACATCAGACATCTCTGTTCAGCCCAAATAACGGGGACGAACTGCTTGCGCGCCGCGCCGCATGGAACATCATCCGCGAAACCGTACGTGTGAGACTAAAAACCATATTCTTGGGATACAATTAGAAAAATCCAAGCCCCGCTCACACACCGCATGAAGACCGACAACACCCGACCAACAACCCTGCACGATCAACTGCTGGCGCTCAGCGTCGAAGCGGGAAGAATTCGCGCCGAGTTGGAATCGAGCACATTAAAACTCCCCAAAGAGACCGCGAACAATCTGCGCTACCTGCAATCCACGTTGGAACAGATCGGCGAAAAGATCGAACTATTCCAAAAGGAACACAGCAACATGCTCGCGCTCGCCGAAGTTGGGCAGGTGATCAACTCCTCGCTCGAACTCGATGAAGTTCTCCGCATTGTGATGGATAATATTGTCCGTCTCACGAAGGCGGAACGCGGCTTTCTCATGCTCCGCAACGAGCAGGGCGAAATGATCACCCGCATCGCGCGCAACTGGGAAATGGAGTCCATCAACTCGTCGGAGAAGAACGTCAGCCGCACCATCGTCCAGCGTGTGATCGATTCGGGCGAATCCATCGTCACCACCAACGCCCAGGAAGACCAGCGGTTTGTCGGTCAGGAAAGTATCGTAGCGTTCAACCTGCGATCCATCCTGTGTGTCCCGCTCAAGGTGAAGAACGAACTCATCGGCGTCATCTATGCGGATAACCGCATCCGCGCCGGCATTTTCGCGGAAAGCGAACGAGACCTGCTCGAAGCGTTCGCAAACCAGGCGGCGGTTGCCATTGACAACGCCCGCCTGTTCTCCTCGCTGAAACAAACACTCGAAGAAGTGACCGCGCTCAAAAACCTGATGGATAACGTCTTCGCCTCCATCGCCAGCGGCGTGATTACGGCGGATGTGCAGGACCAGATCACGCTTGCCAACAAAGCAGCGGAAACCATCCTCGGCGCTTCGACGCAGGAGATCATCGGTCACCGCCTGAACGAAGCGCTCGCCTCCGCCGCCATCGAACTCGAACCATATCTGACGGAGATCCGCAAATCCGACAAACCCATCGTTGACTTCGAGATCAACCACAACCTGCCAAAGCGCGGATGGGTGAACTGGCGGTTGATCCTCTCCCCGCTCAAGGATGGGGCGCAGAAAACCCAGGGCGTGGCAATCGTTTTGGACGACCTGACAGAACGAAAGAAGTTGGAGGCGCAGAGACGTCTCTTCGAGCGGATGGTCTCCCCTGCCGTCATCGAACAACTCGACCCGAACAGCCTGCAACTCGGCGGCAAACGCACGGAGATCACCGCCTTGTTCGCCGACATCCGCGGTTTCACGACCTACAGCGAGAGTATGCCGCCGGAGAAATTAGTGAGCATTCTCAATCGGTATCTTGCCGCCATGGCGGAAGCCGTGCTGGCGCAGGAAGGCACGATTGACAAGTTCATGGGCGACGCCATCATGGCGTGGTTCAATGCGCCTGTGCCGCAAAAGGACCATACGCTGCGGGCGGTAAAAACCGCGCTTGCCATCCGCGACTCGGTGGAGAATTTATACAAGGAACTTCCAAAAGACTCGCATCTAGCCTTCGGCGTGGGCATCCACTGCGGCGACGCCGTGCTGGGGTTGATCGGCACGGAACGCAGGCTGGAATACACCGCCATCAGCGACACCGTGAACACTGCCAAGCGCATCCAGGAAAATTCGGCGATGAATCAAATCCTCATCAGCCGCGAAGCGTACGAACGCGTGGAAAAACAAGTGAAGGCAAAACCACACGCCAATATGAACGTCAAAGGGAAGACCCAGCCGATTGAAGTCTATGAAGTGCTGGGGCTGAAGTGAAGGAATAGGGAAAATTCTCGAAACAATGAGTTTTGAGAACTCTTTTTGTTTTCCCGCTGCATACCAACCGCTAATCGCTAATCGCCAACCGCTAACCGCCAACCGCTAACCGCCAACCGCTAACCGCTAACCGCTAACCGCCAACCGCCAACCGCTAATTGCTAATCGCTATCCGCCACTCGCTCTCTCCACAAACCGCGCCACACTTTCCATCCCCTTCGTCACCGGTTCAACATCAACATATTCGTCCATCGTGTGCGCGCCGCCGCCGGTGGTGATTCCCATGACAACCGCCGGAATGTTTTGGCTCAACGGCACGTTCGCATCGGTGGAGCCGGACGTAAGAAACGCAGGCAAGCCCTGTTCCCGCAAACACGATACTGCCAGCTGCACAAGCGGATGTTTCGCCGAGATCTCCCCTGCGGGTCGTTCGCCGATCACTTCCGCCACGATCTTTACCTCGCGGCGGCTTGTGTGGATCAGTGTATCCTCCACCTGATGCGCCAACTTTGTCAGTATGGCGGGGTCTTCCGAACGCAGATCCAGCTCGCACTTCGCCTCGGACGCCAGCACATTAACCCCGGTCCCGCCGTGAATCGTGCCGACATTCATCGTCGTGCGCGGCTCGCGCGGCAGGCGTATCGAGGTCAACTGCGTCACCAGCGAAGCCAGCTCATGCACCGCCGAAGGCTGACCATAATCCGACCATGAATGTCCGCCCGCCGTTTTCGCCGTGATGCGATACCGCTTCACGCCAATTGCGCGATGATAAACATGCCCAAGCGCAAGCCCCTCCAAAACAAGATACCCGATCACCTCTCCGCCAAATCGTTCCACCACGCCGCGCATTCCGCGCAGGTCGCCCAACCCCTCCTCGCCCACATTCGCCACAAACCAGACATCATGACCCAACTTCACGCCCCTTTCGTGAAATGACTGGATGATTCCGAACAACGCCGCAACGCCGATGGAATTATCGCCGATGCCCGGCGCATAAATTCGATCCGCCTCTTTCCTAATCTGAAGGCTGACACTCGGCGGAAACACAGTATCCAAATGAGCCGACACGACCAACGCCTTCGCCTTTTTCTGTTTCCCCGGCAGTCTCGCATAGACGTTCCCAAGCGAATCCATCGAAACATCTTTCAGTTTCTCTTTTTCAAAAAGGTTTCGCACAAATTCGGCGCGCGCGCCTTCCGAAAAAGTCGGAGCGGGAATCTGCTGGATTTGCATGGCAAGGTCAATGAGGCGGGATGTGAGGTTCATGAGTGAGTCCATTCGTGATGCGTGATGCGAAAACTCCTGCGTAAAGATGACTACACGATCCTTGCCATTTCCTGCAAAGCGTGCAAACGGGCTTCGGCAAGCCCAGGCATCACATCCAACGGGTAGAAAGGTCCGCTCCCCTCTATTTTAAGCGAGGCAGATATGCTTCCATGCAGTACCGCCAGAAGAGGATCGTTCGTCCTTTGAATACCGGCGATAAATCCCCCGCCAAACGCATCTCCTGCGCCGGTGGGGTCTGCCAGCCGCGAAGGATAGGCGGGGACTTCGTACCGACGATTGTTGACCACATCATACAGGATTTGCCCAAGTCCGCCGCGTTTGATGACAATGATTTTTGGTCCATACTCACTGACCCTGCCTGCCATCTCCCACAGGTCATTGGTCTCGCCCCAGAAAAGCGCGCGTATCTCCTCTTCGGACGGCAGGAACGCAGTCACGCCTTGCAGGACGACTCGCAGGTCCCGCCAAAAAGTTGGATTCATGTAACTCGGAGCAGGGTCCAGGCTGACAGTCTGGTTTGAGCCGCTTCCAAAGAGGTTGACCATCTGGCTCTGGCTGGTAAAGTCAAAGGGGCAGATGTGAATAAAGCGGGCATTTCGAAAATCCTTTGGAACATCCAAAGCGGCGGGGGAGGCGGCATTTTGCATGCGTTTTTTTTGGGGGGCTTCATCGGGATGTTGATATCCAAGCAACGATTTTGGGAAGGGAAGTCCGCGGCGCGCAAAATGGGAAACCGCGCTGGAGTGACTGCGCTCATTGGTTTCGGTGTATGCAATGAAGTTCCGCATGTCCATGCCCTGCGATTCCTGCAAAACATGAATGCCGCGTATGTCAAAACCGCGCATTCCAAGATCGTCCAGCCACTCGCGCGGATATTCGTTGTTCGCGCGGGAAATCAAACCGATGGAGGAATCCCATACGGCAAGTCCGCCCGCGGCATACAACAGATTGCCGCCCGGCGAATCCAACAATGGACTGCCCGAGGGCGGCAGAAGAAAATCACGGGTAAGTTTGCCTGCAATAGCAAAGGTGGGATTCATTCGATTTACAATTTACGATTGGTTTACGATGCACGCATCCACGCGGGTTTCTTTGCCGCCACTTTCTTGAACGTGGGGCAGTCCTTTTGATGAGCGCCAGGCAAATACCCCGTGGACATGAGAAATTCGTTCACGATCTCGCCGCCGGTGAAAACGAAGGTTTTTCGAAACAACTTCGTCCACTCCTCTTTCGTAAGCGGGTGATTCTTATCGAGCCAGTTTTTAAATGAGCCGTGTTCTTTTTTTAGTTCGAGAATCTTCTGCGCGTTGACAATCGCCGCGTTGACCTTCAAGCGGTTACGGATAATGCCCGCGTCCGCCAGCAAACGGGTGCGGTCTTTTTCGGTATATTCGGCGATTTTTTCGATCTTGAAACCATGATAGGCTTTACGAAAGTTGCCGGCTTTTTTCAGGATGGTGATCCACGAAAGCCCCGCCTGGTTGATCTCAAGGATGAGGCGCTCGAAGAGTTCATCGTCCCTGTCGAGCGGAAATCCGTACTGCGTGTCATGATAGTTTTTATTGAATGTATCTTCAGGATTGTTGTTGCAGTAATCACAGTAGGTGGTCATGTGCCGTAAACCTCGAATTTCAACTCGGGTGCCAGAACAAGCGCAAGCCGTTTATCGCGTGTGAGGACGGCGAGTCCCGTAATTTTACCGGTGGCGGAAATCAAAGCATCCATCCAGCCAAGCCCGGAATCGGCATACTTCTGCATCCACGCGCCTGCCAGACGGGCGATATCCGAGTCGAGCGGGATGGGAACGAACCGTTCCATCAACGATTCATGCCGTTCCAATTCCTCCGGGCGCAATCCGCGCCACAATTCCGCCTCGGTAATGACGGACACATACGGCAGAAGCGACCCATCGAGGATCGCTTCAAAATGCGGTTTGACAAAGTCCCTGCCGCGATAAATGTCGATTAATGCGTTCGTATCGAACAGAAATTCGGTCTGCCTAGCCATTCTTCCAATCGCTCTCCCATCTCGCGCGGCACTCGCCAACCCAATCCTCCGTGATGTCGGCGCGCTCCATCCACATACCAAAGACATTGCGGACCATTGCCGCCTTCGCCGGGGATAACCTGACGCGCTTCGTGCGTTCGTATTCGCGCACGCTCAGGATGACTGCGACGGATTTCCCGTCGCGTTCCACATAGATGGGACCGCCTGATTTGGCGACCTCGCGCAGAACGCGCCCAAAACGGTTCTTTACCTCGGTGGCGGGAAGATATTTAACAGGCATGACATCCTTCCTTTTAGCCAACTAAAATGGCTAATTGAATTCTACCATTCTTGTATGAAAAATCAAGGCGGCAACGGGCGCGAGTATCTTCTGCTACTTAAAAATGGAGGCTTGTTTTTCCACATCGTCGAAATGCAATTGGTCGTGATAAATGCCGATTCGCAGGACAACGATCAAGTTGCACCATCCAAATAAAGGATCAAAGAGATACAGGTTGCCCAGCACATCTTCATCCCTGCCTTCGTAGAATTGACGAATGCGGGCATGCAGTTCGCGCAATTCCGATTTGAGCTGCGCCAGCGGAACGGGCTTGCGGGTGTTGAAGCGCGGAGTCCACAAGAAGCCAACCCACTGCGGAAATTTCGGGTCGCGGTACAAGTCTTCGATTTCGGTGACGTACGGGCGGTTGCGGCGTAAACGTCCGTACCAGCCAAACCAGTTCCAAAGTTTCGTGACCGCCGGAAGAAAGGACGCCATCAGCAGGTAGTTGTGGTCGAGGATTTCGCCGATGCTCCACTCCTTTGGAGCGGGTCGCTGCCAGAGTTGATCGTCAGTCAATCCATCCAACAAGGAGAAAATGGATTCACGCTGGGAGTCCATGAGATCAAGGTAATTTGCAACGATTTCGTTCACCATCTACCCCACCACCCGCATCTCCCTCGGCATATCGGAGAGACTTTCCGCGCCGTCTTCGGTAATGACCATATTATCCTCGACCCGCGCCCCGTTACGTCCGTTTAGATAAATGCCGGGTTCCACGGTAAACGTCATGCCGGGTTCAAGCAGTTGCGTGTTGTCGCCGCGAATGTATGGACCTTCGTGGCTTTCCATGCCAATGCCATGACCCGTGCGATGGGTAAAGTATTTTCCATAACCGGTTTTCTCGATCACACCCCGCGCGGCTTTATCCACCTCCGCGCAGGAAACACCCGGCTTGGCGGCGGCGCGACCTGCCGCGTTCGAATCCTGGACGATCTGGTGAATCTTTTTACACTCGTCGTCCACTTCACCCACTGCAAACGTGCGAGTCAAATCCGAGATGTAGCCGTCATACGCTGCGCCCCAATCCACCACGAGCAGGTCGCCAGCCTGAAGTTTTCGTTCGCCCGGCGTTGCGTGCGGGTTCGCGGAATTCGGTCCCGCGCAAATGATCGGCGCAAACGGGATATCCGCTTCGGAGCCGTGATGGAACAACTGCACCATCAACTCGGATGCCAGCTCGCGCTCGGTCATTCCGATCTTAATCTGCGGGATGACCGCCTCCAGCGCGGACTGCGCGATCTGCACGGCTTTCCGCATCGCATCCAACTCGACCGAATCCTTTTTGAGACGCAATTCCGCAAGCACATCGCTCGCATCGGGGAAGTCCGCTTCGGGCGCGCCCGCCTTGACGTGACGGAATTCCATCAACCGCAGTTGACGCGGCTCGACTCCAATGCGCTTCGCACCCAGACCGAGAGCCTGCGCCGCCTTCCGAAAAGCCTGATCCCACTCTGACGGTTTTTCGCCATAGGCAATCGGCTGAACTTTATACGGGAATAAATCCACTTTGGGAAGTTCAAGTTCGGGCAAAACGAGGACGGGGTCTTTATCGGGCATGATGAACAAAACAACGGGGCGCTCCATCAAATGGAAGTTCAGCCCGCTGAGATACTTCAGCGTGGGACCCGGATTCAGAATAACAGCATCCAGGTTCGAGGTCCGCATTGAGGCGGTGAGTTTGTCCAAACGGGATTTAATCACGAGAGGTCTCCTAATCCAATTTATGTTTGATCTTCGAGAAGAGATATAAAATCCAATCCACAATAACGGGGAAGAGCGTGTCGAATGTGGTGATGATGCGAAACCACCAGGGAATGACCAGACTGCGGCGCGGGCGTTTGGCGACGTCCACGATGCGGCGGGCAACGTATTCGGAGGTCATGCGCAGTTTGAATTTATGGCGAAAGGAACCGTAGGCTTTGTTCCTGCCGATGTGCTGGCCGAACTCTGTAGTGGCAGGGCCCGGGTAGATTCCGCTGACCTTGATTCCGAACGGCGCGACTTCGCGGCGAAGCGCGTCGGTGAAGGCGCGCGCGCCGAATTTGCTGGCGGAATAACTGGTGATAAGCGGCGGCGAGATCAACCCCGCAACGGAAATCATGTTTATGATGTGACCCTCGCGGCGCTGAATCATGTGCGGGAGCGCCCTGCGGGTAACCTGCATCGTGCCGATCAAGTTGACGCGAATGAGCAGGTCAATATCGCGTTCGGCGGAATGCTCCTCGAACCATGCCACCCTGCCAATGCCGGCATTGTTGAAAAGAATGTCTATCTGCCCATACAAATCCAACGCGGATTTGACCATGTTGTCGATGTCGTCGGGGTTGAC
Source organism: Anaerolineales bacterium (assembly GCA_020060625.1). Lineage (GTDB taxonomy): Bacteria > Chloroflexota > Anaerolineae > Anaerolineales > Villigracilaceae > Villigracilis. The sequence goes on from JAGUZU010000115.1 coordinate 29,028, forward strand.
GATGTCCATCGGGACGGCGATGGCTTCGCCGCCTTCATCCTGAATGCGGTCTGCAAGCGTTTGCAGACGGTCAATGCGGCGGGCGGCAAGCACAAGTTTGCAGCCTTCGGCGGCAAAAAACCAGGCGGCGTCCTCGCCAAAACCGGAGGATGCGCCGGTGATGAGGACAACTTTGTTTTCGAGAGGGATGGGAGAAAAAATCATGGCGAGGCAATTGTAAAACGAAAAACGCAAAACGCAGCATGACAATTGCGTTTTGCGTTTCGACGCCTCGCTCGATACTATTTCAGGAAAAAATTGACAAACTGGAAATGAAACGAAAATCCTTGACGTTCAAGGTATACAGTGGAATATCGTATCGAATGGCAGTCGCTGCTATCAGGGCATCTGGTATGGTCAATCAGTGACTTAGCGTATATTGCTCGACCAATTCCAGATATAAATTCGAAATCTCGTCATCAATGGGTAATTGTTGAAACAGGGAGATGTGCTCTTTTAATTTCCGAAGTTCCCGCTTATCGTGAGCGCCATATAATAACTCACCCGCCGTCACAACACTGATTGCAAGGCCGGACACACCAACCTTAACGAACGTTTCAACAACATCCGCGCGTCCTTTATAGAACTCAATCAGCACATTTGTGTCACAAAGGATCATGCACGCCCAGGCCAGGCTGACTGTCGAATCTTATCAAGCGTAATATCCCGCTTTGCCCATATCCCCGCCATGGCAAAGAAGTCGGCATTTTTTGCTTTTGAAGAAACAGAGGGGCGAAAACTTGCAATCGTGACTTTGTCAACGTAATCAAGGGATTTCAGAAAATCCCTTAGCAATCGCGCCTTGCGCCTGTCACTGACTCGAATGGTTATTCTTTCCATGCTTTGCCTCAGCGCAATTATATCAGTTACTCTTCCTCTTGCGCCTCTTCCTTTGGCAATTTCTTTGGCTTCGGCGGGCTGACAACCGCCTGCTTGCTAAGCGCGATCTCCAGCACCTCGTCCATGTGCTTGACGGGGATGATCTTCAATTCGGATTTTGCAGTCTTGGGCAGGTCCACCAAATCCTTGAGATTCTTCTCAGGCAGGATGACCGTTTTCAGTCCGGCGCGATGCGCGGCAAGGACTTTTTCGCGAACACCGCCAATCGGAAGCACCCGTCCGCGCAGGGTGATTTCGCCTGTCATGCCGACGTGACGATGTACGGGGCGTCCCGTCAATGCCGAGACGATTGCCGTCGCCATTGTGATGCCTGCGGACGGTCCATCCTTCGGGATGCCGCCTTCGGGCATGTGAATGTGAATATCGAAGCGCTCGAACACTTCCATGTCAATCTTCAACACTGCCGCGCGCGATTTGATGTAGGTCAGCGCGGCATGCGCCGACTCCTGCATCACCTCACCCATCTGACCGGTCATCTGCACGCCGCCCTTGCCTTCGAGAATGGCAACTTCCACAGACATGATCTCGCCGCCGTTTTCCGTCCATGCCAGGCTGGTGGTCACGCCGACTTCATCCGTCTGCTCGGCTTCGGGCGGAATGATCTGCTGCGGTCCGAGGAGTTTTTCGATCATCGCGGCAGTGATCGCGGCGGGATACTTCTTCCCTTCCGCTTTCATGCGCGCGACTTTGCGGCAGACGCGTCCGATCTCGCGCTCCAAATTGCGGACGCCCGCTTCATACGTGTACTCGCGGATGATTCGCTGCAACGCGGGGATTTCGAATGTCACGCCAAGTTCTTCGATGCCGTTCTCTTCGATCTGGCGCGGGATGAGATAACGGTTGGCGATCTCGATCTTTTCCTCTTCGATGTAACCGGGAAATTCGATCACTTCCATGCGGTCGAGAAGCGGAGAGGGAATGCTGCCCAATGAATTCGCCGTCGTTATGAACATCACCTTGGACAAGTCAAACGGCAGTTCGAGGTAGTGGTCGCTGAAGGCGTAGTTCTGCTCCGGGTCCAGCACTTCAAGCATCGCCGAGGCGGGATCGCCGCGGAAGTCCGAATACAGTTTATCAATCTCATCCAGCATGAAGAGCGGATTGGACGTGCCAGCCCGCTTCATCGTCTGGATGATGCGACCGGGCAGCGCGCCGATGTACGTGCGGCGGTGTCCGCGAATCTCGGCTTCGTCACGCACGCCGCCCAGCGACACGCGCGCGAACTTGCGTCCCAGCGCGTCGGCGATGGAACGCCCAAGCGAGGTCTTCCCCACCCCGGGCGGACCGACGAAGCACAGGATCGGCTGGCGTTCCTTTTTGGGCTTCAACGAGCGTACCGCAATGTATTCAAGGATGCGATCCTTGGCTTTCTTCAAACCATAATGATCGCGGTCGAGGGTTTTCGCGGCGTTCTTCACATCGAGATTATCCGGCGTGGAATTGCTCCACGGCAGGTCGAGGATCCAGTCAATGTACGTGCGGATGATTCCCACTTCAGGAGCCATGGGCGGCATCTGGTTGAGGCGTTCCAACTCCTTGAACGCGACCTTCTTCGCTTCTTCGGGCAGGTTCGCCTCTTCCAACTTCTTCTTCAATTCCACCGCATCGCGCGTGAAGATATCGCCTTCGCCCAACTCGGTCTGAATCTGCTTCATCTGTTCGCGCAGATAAAATTCACGCTGGCTTTTATCCACTTCGTTTTGAACACGCGCGTGAATCTCGTCCTCCAGTTCCAGCACATCCACTTCCTGGGCGAGCAGGTTGTTCAATTGGGTCAATCGCATCTTGGGATCGAGGATCAACAACAGGCGCAGTTTGGCTTCGTACGTCAACGCCAAAGACGTGGCGATCATATCCGCCAGCCAGCCTGGCTCCGAAATATTCAACGCGTACAAATGCGCCTCTTCGGGAATCGAGCGATCCAGTTGAATGCACCGCTCGAACGAACTCAACACCGAGCGCATCAATGCCTGTGTTTGCCTGTCTGCCGTGGATGGTTCATGGATGATCCGCGCGCGCACCTTGATATACGGTTTCACGCGCGCAAATTCCACGATCTCCACGCGGCGGCGTCCCTGCACCAGCGCGGAACGCGAGCCATCGGGCATGGTCAGCAGGCGCCCGACTGCCATCTCCACGCCAATCGGCAAAAAGTCCTCCATGCCGGGATCATCCACATCCGGGTCGCGCTGGGTCAAACCAATGACGGTCTGTTCACTGCGCTGCGCCTCATGCAATGCCAATAACGAAGCCTCGCGCCCTACAAAAATCGGCGAGACCATGCGCGGGAACACCACCATGTCGCGTAACGGTAAAACAACCGCCTCGATCAAACCGTCGGCGTTCGGCTCCATATTGGGAATCCGATACAGTTCCTCGGTTCGTTGGGAGAGCGTCAGGTCGAAATTATCTTCTTCTTCTTGCCATGTCGGTTGGGTCATTCAAAACTTTCCATTCTCTCATTACTTCCGCGGTCACGAACATCGAACCGGCGGATAACACAATGCTACCATCTTTTGACGACATTTCCAGCGCGTGACGCAGCGCTTCCCTGACGGGAACCACCGCCTCCGACTCCACCCCAGCCTGCCCGGCGAGACCCTGAATATGCTCCACGCTCAAAGCCCGCGGATGATCGGCTCGCGTGACGATGAGTTTCCTGATCTTCGGTCTCATCGCTTCAAACATGCCGGGAATGTTCTTATCCTCCGACGCGCCAAAGATGAGATAGACGGGTTTGCCGGGGAAATAGGTCTCCAGCGTTTCGCTCAGCCTGGAAAACGAATCCTGATTATGGGCGGAATCAAATATCAGCGGAGGGTCGAGGCGGGCGACCTCGAAACGGGCGCGCCACTGCGTTTGAGCAAATCCCGCTTGGATGTGCTCATCCGAAATTCGAATCCCGCTGGCTTTCAAAGCTGCGTATGCTGTCGCCGCGTTCTCGATCTGGTGAGCGCCGAGCAGCGGAATTTTGAACGCTTCGCGTGAATTTTGAATTCTGAATTTTTGCCCCGCCAAAGACGCCTCGATCAACTCAAACATTATGTCTTTGCCAACCAGCGTGAACTCGCAATTCTTTGATTTGGCTGCGCGCAGGAGAACTTCGAGCGCCTCATCCACTTGCGGGGCAGAGACAACCGGCACGCCTTCTTTGATGATGCCCGCCTTCTCGCCCGCGATGAGCGTCAGCGTGTTGCCCAGCACCGCCGTATGGTCATACGAAAGCGACGTGATAACTGAAACCTTCGGCGTGACAACGTTGGTCGCATCCAGCCTGCCGCCCAAGCCGACTTCAAACACCGCCGCGTCCACACCGCTCTTTGCAAACGCCATGAATGCCAACGCAGTCGTAATTTCAAAGGTTGTGAGTTTGGGAATCTGCGCCACATACGGTTTGATCTCTTCCACCAACTCGATCAACAACTCATGCGAGATCGGTTCTCCATTGATTTGGATTCGTTCGGTGTAGTCCAATAAGTGCGGCGATGTATATAAACCAACCTTATAACCTGCGGCTTGCAACCCCGAAGCGCACAACGCCGAGACCGACCCTTTCCCCTTCGTCCCCGCCACGTGGATGATGGGATATTTCGCCTGCGGATTCCCGAGCGAGTTCATTAGCGCGAACATGCGGTCGAGGTTGAAATCCGCCTTCGCCAATTCGGACGAATGTTTCAGGCTATAATCCACGAAGGAATACAGGTAATCGAGGGCTTGGTTGTATCGGGTTTCGATGTCCATGATTGGGATTGTAAATCGAAAATCGTATATCGCAAGTCGAAAATTGTCATGCTCGCCACCCTCGCCATCCATCTCCGCATCCCCGCTGGCACAGTTATCGAAAGCTGCATTTTGTTTTGAAGTAAAATAAGCAAGCATGAAAAAAACACCCCCTTCCAAACCCCGCAAGGTAAAAGAAGCGACAATCGAATATGCTGTGAGGAAAATCAAGGTTAATTCGGCGGTTGTCAGGGAGCGGATTCCCTTTGACCCCAAAAAGATCGCCGCATTCTGTAAACGCTGGAAGATCTCGGAATTTTCCTTTTTCGGTTCCGTCCTGCGGGAGGATTTTCGTCCCGACAGTGATGTGGATGTGCTTGTCAGTTTTGAGCCAAATGCGGGATGGAGCCTCTTCGATTTGGTATCCATGCAGGAAGAACTGGAAGTCATGTTCAAACGCAAAGTGGATTTGGTCGAAAAGGAAGCGATACGTAATCCATACCGCCGTCACGCCATCCTTGCCGGACGGGAGATTATTCATGCGATCAACTGAACGGGATGCGGCATATATTTGGGACATGCTCGATGCCGCCCGAAATATTCAAAGTTTCATGTCCGGGATGCGATATGAGGAATTTCTAAAGGACATAAAACTTCAGTATGCGATTGAGCGCTGCGTGGAAATCATGGGGGAGGCACCCCGTCGCATTTCAGATGAACTGAAAGAAAATCACCCCGAAATTCCGTGGGGACGTATCATCGCCCAACGGAATGTGATCGCTCACGAATATGACGACGTCAAGCAGGAACGAATGTGGCTGATTGCCACTGTTCATGCTCCTGCTTTGATCCCCGATTTGGAAGCCATCCTTCCTCCTCTCCCGCCGCAAATCGAATAACCTTGCTCGCCACCCTCGCCATCCATCTCCGCATCCCCCTCTGCGCCTCGCTCAAAGACAAGCGCGGACGGATCAAGCCGCTCATCTCGCGTTTGCGGCGCGAGTTCAACGTCTCTGTGGCGGAGATGGACTTGCACGACAAATGGGATGAAGCCGTCATCGTCTGCGCGATGGTGGGAAACGACCACGCCTTTTTACAATCCGCGCTGCAAAATGTGGCAAAATGGGTGGAATCCAACTGGACGGATGGGGACGTCTGGGATACAAAGATCGAGATGGTTTGAAGGTTGAAAGGTTAGAAGGTCGAAAAGTTGGCAAGTTGAAACGTTCAAACCTGCAAACTTTCCAACTTTTTAACCGAAAGAAAAAGGAGCTATTCATGGATTTACATCTCAAAGACAAACGCGCGTTCGTCGCCGGCTCTTCGCAGGGATTGGGCTACGCCGCCGCGCTGGCGCTGGCAAAAGAAGGATGCAAGGTCGCCATCAACGGGCGGGATGAAGCCAAGATCAGAGCCAAAGCGGAAAAACTGCAAAAGGAAACAGGCTCGCAGGCAATCGGTCTCACCGGAGACGTCAGCCTGCCGGATGTGCCGGAAAAACTCATCCAGCAAACTGCCGATGCCTTCGGCGGGCTGGATATCCTCATCACCAACACGGGCGGACCCACGCCCGGCTCGATTGACGCGCTGGACGAAGCCGCATGGCAAAAGGGAATTGACCTGTGCCTCATGTCTCACGTCCGTCTGATAAAATCGGCGCTTCCATACTTGCGGAAATCTGACTCTGCCAGCGTGTTGACCATCACCTCGCTGACGGTTCGCCAGCCCATCCCCAACCTGCTCATTTCCAACAGTGTGCGCCTGGCAACAATCGGGCTGACCAAATCCCTTGCGCTGGAACTTGGCAGGGAAGGCATCCGCGTCAACTCGATCCTGCCCGGTTGGACGGAAACCGAACGGGTGACGGAAATCTTCGAGGTCCGCGCGGAGGCGAACAAGACCACCATCGAGGAAGAAGCGAAGCGGCAGGCGGCGGATATCCCATTTGGGAGAATGGCAAAACCCGAAGAGTTCGCCAATGCCGCGGTATTCCTGGTCAGCCCTGCCGCATCCTACATCACCGGCGTCATGCTCAGCGTGGACGGCGGCGCGATCAAAGGCAATTTCTAGCCAGGGAATTTGAATGAGTAAACTTTCGCGTCTTACCCGTAACTCGCTGATCGTAGCGTTCTTCTTTTTTATAGACAAGATTTTCGCCTTCGTCCGCACGGGCATCGTCTCGCGCATCTATTCGGACGAAGTGCATCTGCTCGATACGTTCAACGCGGCAAACAACCTGCCGGATGTGTTGTTCGCGCTGATCTCAGGGGGGGCGCTGGCAATGGCATTCATCCCGTTGCTGTCGGAGTATCTCACCACCAAAGACCGCGCCGCCGTATGGGATCTGTTTTCGCGCGTGGCAAACTTCGGTTTTGTGGTGACGGGTTCCATCGCAATTCTGATCGCCATCTTCGCGCAGCAGATCGTGGATGCAAACCTCGGCATTGCCCCCGGCTTCGGCGAGGAGCAGCGCAAACTGCTCGCGGAGTTGATGCGATTGAATCTCATCGGCACCATCATCTTTTCGATCAGCGGACTGGTGATGGCTTCGCTCCATGCGAACCAGCATTTTGTTCTGCCCGCCATTGCGCCCAGCATGTACAACATCGGGCAAATTTTCGGCGCGATCTTCCTCGTTCCCCGCTTTGGGATTTACGGGCTGGTCTACGGCGTGATCATCGGCGCGGCAATGCACTTGCTCATTCAAGTTCCGGCGTTGATCAAATTCGGCTTTCGTTGGACTCCCTCGCTCGACATCCGCAACACCGGTTTGATGAATGCCTTGAAACTGATGGCGCCGCGCCTGCTTACAATGGGCGGCATCCAAATCATTTTCATCGCGCGCGATAACCTCGCTTCGCGGCTCGACCAGGTCGGCGCTGTGACCTCGCTCACCTACGGCTGGATGATCATGCAGGTTCCCGAAACCATCCTTGGGACAGCCATCGCCACCGCCCTGCTCCCAACCCTTTCGGAACTCGCCTCACGCCGCGACTGGGCAGAGTTCGGCGCCACAGTCGAACGCGCCCTCCGGGTCTTGATCTCGCTCTCGCTCCCCGTTGCGGCGGTCATGTCGGCGGGGATTCATCCGCTCGTCCGCGCAGTCTTCGGCTTTGACGAAGCGACATCCGTTCTCATCACCTGGACAACCCGCGCCTATCTCGCCACGTTGACGGGGTATGTCATCCACGAAATCGCGGTGCGTTCCTTCTACGCCCGCAAGGAGCCGATGATCCCGCTCTATGCGGTCTTCATCCGCCTCGCCATCTTTTTGACGATAGGCATCATCGGTGTCGCCTACTTCGACGAGATCGGCGCGCCCGTCATCGCTTTTGCAGAGATCGCCCTGCTGGTTGAAGCAATCATCCAACTCGTCTGGCTTTCGAGACGCACGCACGAGCCGCTCAAAACCGGGAATGCCATCGTCAAAGGACTGATTGCGGCGGTTGTGGGCGGAATCGTCACATACGCGGTTGCGTTATACTTGCCCGGCGGCGCCATCTCCACCGCGCTGATCGGCATGGTCGTCGGCGGCGTGATCGCGCTGGGAATCGTCTGGTCTGAGGCGAAACTGCTCTTCAACTTGTAAACCATCGCTTAAAACCCGGTTAGGAAAAACCGGAGCCATTCAAAGGAATGTATAATCACTGCCATGTCTGAACATACTGGAAACACACAACCCGTCCAACCTCCCAAGGTAGATGACACCCAGCCGATCAAGGCGGTCAGGAAACCATCGAAATGGCGCTCGGCGCTGATCAGCATTCTGGGATTTCTCCTGCTGGTCGGTCTGGGCGGATTCGCCGGGTACAGTTCCGGCATCGGCGCGCGGACTTCCGCCGAAAGAGCCATCCTTGCCGAACAGCTCGCCGAACAATTTTCCTTCGCGCTTGTGGACATTCAATTCGGGCGTTATGAAAACGCAAAACAACGCCTCGAATTCATCATAGACAAAGACCCCTCCTTCCCCGGCGTGCAGGAAAAATTGACTGAAGTCCTCGTGCTAAGTTCAGTCCCCACGCCTCTCCCCACGCCGACGCTGACTCCCACGCCCGATTTCAGCGGCGCCGAAAGCGCCTTCGCGCGCGCGCAGGAACTCATCCGCGCGCAGGATTGGGCAGGCGCATTGGAAGCCCTCGACACCATCCGCAAACTCGACCCGAGTTACAAATCCGCCCAGGTGGACGGCATGTACTACTTCGCCCTCCGCAACCAGGGGTATGACCTCATCACCAAACACGGCAACCTCGAAGGCGGCATCTATTATCTGACGCTCGCCGAACGCTTCGGTCCGCTCGACAACAGCGCCAATGGTCTGCGCGAAGGCGCGCGCGCCTACATCACAGGCGCAAGTTTCTGGGAACTGAACTGGGAACAGGCGGTCGTTTACTTCTCACAAGTCGCCTCCGGCTGGCCCTCCCTCTGGGATGGAACCATGACAGCCTCCCAGCGTTACTTCATCGCATTGGTTCGGTACGGCGACGAGTTTTTCGAACAGCAGGCATACTGCGCCGCCTACGAGCAATATGAAGCCGCGGGCGCATACGGCGCTTTGGACGGGGCATCCGCCAGCAACGCCAACCAGGCATACCAACAATGCTACCCGCCAACAGCAGAACCCGTTTACGTCGAGCCGCCCACCGAAGAGCCTTCCCCCACCGAAGAGCCGCCGCCCACCGACGCTCCCTAATTCATGCAGACGCCTTCTTCATGGATTCTGGCAGTCATCTTCTGGCTGCACATGCTGGCAACGGTGACGTGGATCGGAAGCCTCGCAGCGGTCAACATCCTTGTCCTCCCCGCTTCACACCGGACCTTGAGCCTGCCCGACCAATTGAGTTTTATCTCCGCCCTGCAAAAGCGGCTCGAGCCGCTCGCCTGGTTTTGTATGGGACTTTTACTGGTCACGGGACTTTTCCAACTCAGCACCAGCCCGCACTACGACGGTTTTCTCTCGCTCAGCACGCAATGGTCGCTTGCCATCCTCGTCAAACACGGATTTGCCGTCCTCATGGTCGTGGTCAGCGCGATCCAAACCTGGGAGGTCCTCCCCGCCATTCAACGGGCACTGATGAGAAAGGAAAATGCGGATGAAGCCGAACTCGCAAAACTACAGCAGAAAGAATTGCTCATCCTGCGAATTAATTTAATCCTTTCCGCCCTGATCCTCGGAGCCACCGCGCTGGCAAGAGTTTCGTAAATCAAAAGACCGCCGTTTTGAGACGGCGGTCCTTTGATTCATGCCACAATCTATAACCGGATCAAGCTCTTCTCTTCCACAAGCACGCCGGTCAGATCATAAGCCAATGCTCCGGTAATTCGCACGGGGACAATATCTCCCACGTTCGCCTTGCCTTCAATGACAACCACGCCGTCAATTTCGGGCGCGTCGCGGTAGGAACGCCCAATGGAAATGCCGTCGTTATAACCTTCCACGAGCACGTCCAGCGTCTTGCCGACGTAAGATTGATTGACTTGCAGGGAAATCGTCTGTTGGAGTTCCATCAGGCGGTTGTACCGCTCCTGTTTGACAGAGGCAGGTATCGGGTCGCCGAGAGGCGCGGAAGTTGTCTCCGGCTCGAAGGAAAATTGAAAGCCCCCGGCGCGGTCAAAGCGAATCTCCTGCATGAAATCATACAACGCCTGAAACTCCTCATCGGTTTCGCCGGGGTAGCCAACGATGAAAGTCGTGCGCATGGCAATATCCGGCATGGCGGCGCGCATTTTCGCAAGCGTCTTGTAAACCCAATCCATGTTGGACGGACGCTTCATGCGGTAAAGCGTTTTCGGGTGCGCGTGTTGAAGCGGCATGTCGAGATACGGAAGCGCCTGCTTGCGCGTCGCCATGGCTTCGATCAGGCGATCCGTCACGTAACCCGGATAGGCATACATGATGCGAATCCAATCCACATCGGGAACGGCATCGGTCAGCTGCTCCAGCAAAATGGCGAGACCATCCTTCATGCCGAGGTCGTGACCGTAATCAGTCGTATCCTGCGCAATGAGTACAAGTTCGCGCGCGCCGTTATCGCGCAATATCCGCGCTTCATTGACAATGGATTCGATGGGACGTGAAACCGCCGTTCCTTTGATGAGCGGGATCGCGCAAAACGCGCATGGGCGGCGGCATCCATCCGCCACTTTGATGTACGCGCTCGTACCCGCCACGCTGACCCGCAGCGCATCGCGTTCATCCGAGCCGACGGTGGGAGATTCTGGCAAATGATAGATCGGCTGGGGATGTTTGCTCTTCCGCAACTCGCCCACCACTTGAACGATGTCCATCCAGCGGCGCGTGCCGAGAATGCCATCGATGCCGGGGACTTTCCGCGCCACTTCCACGCCGTAACGCTGGGTCAGGCATCCCGCCGCGATCAGCACCTGGTTCTTTTTCTTCGACTGGGCAAGTTCGCCCAACACTTTATAGGATTCCTCTTTTGCAGGACCGATAAACCCGCATGTATTCACGATCAACACCGATGCTTTGGACGGGTCTTCCACGGGGCTGTACCCATCCTGCTGGAGCAATTGCGCCATCGAATCCGAGTCAACTGTATTTTTTGCGCAGCCAAGCGACACTAAATGAAATGTATTTTTTGACACGATGGTTTCCTGTAAAAATTTCTCTATCGTACATTTGAGAATTGGGACGCAGATGAACGCAGATTAAAATCAGCGAAATCAGCGTTTGTCAGCGTCCCACATGGGTTTTGTACGGTAGAAGAGGTAAAAATAATCATGCTGCCTGACCGTCACGTGAAAAACGCGGACTACTGATTTGCCGGCGGAGTCGCCGTCGGCGTGACCGAAGGCGTGCGCGTCGGCGTGACGATGGGCGTATTCGTCGGCGTCGGCGGGATGGTGGCAGTGGGCGTGGCAACGCCGGATTCCAAATACACGCGGCTGACCACTTCCCCAATACCGCCCATGATTCCAAGGTCGCGCCCATTATACGTGACTCGCAGCGCGGACGCGTTGCCCGTCAATATCACCACCTGATTCTCCGCCTCGAACACCTTCGTCTCGCGCGGAACCATGCGCCCTTCGAACGCCACTTCTCCATCCACAGAAATACGGACAAACACCCGTTCCAGCGCAAAAATGCTGACCGTCACATTGGCAGTGGTCTCCGGCGTCGGCGCGCCCGGCGCGGCAGGTTCATCCCCGCCCCCAATCGGCGTTGATAATGGAAGGCTGCCAGCGGCTTCGATGGTGGCTTCGAGCGAAGCCGTCGGAGTTGGAGCGTCGCCGAGAACGTCCGCGATGGATGGCGCGGTTGGTTGAGCCTGCTCTTCTTCGGCTTGCGAGTTCATCACTCGCCCCACGCCCCAGATCGCCAATGCCGTCAGCAGGGCAATCATCACCACGCCAAAGATCAGATCGCCCGCAATGAACGTTCGCAAAAGCGGCATGGATGTGATCACCTGAGTCTGTATTTTTTCACGCGGCGTTTCCGCATATTTCTCGCGGTGTCTTGCTTGCAGCGCGTCGGCAAACCGCAGCAGGATCGCATCGGTATCCAGGTCGAGAAATGCCGCATAACTCGCCAGCATCCCGCGCGTCTGCACAGGCGATGGCAGCTCATCGAACGCGCCTTTCTCCAATGACTTTACAAACGCGGCGCGCAGGCGGGTATGCCGCTCCACCTCTTCAACCGTCAGGCTGATCAACTCGCGCCGCTCGCGCAATTGCGCGCCGATTTCCGCAAGAATCGCGTCGGCGGGCAGGCTTGGCTGCGGCGTCTCGACCTGCTCCTCGACCTGCTTTTCCATTTCCGGGATGACATTCGACTCATCCATTTTGACTTTGAATCGAACCAGGGATTTCAACTTTGCAAAGAGACCCGGCTTCGCCTCTTCCCCCGCCCCGGCTTGGTCTATCTCTTCAAACAGAATCTCAGCCTCAGCCTTAACCTCCTCCGTCTCCGCTTCGGGTTTTGGTTCGGGAGACAAAGTCTCGGCGGCAGATTCAGGCTTGGGCTGGCGGGCAAACCAACGGGTCCAGAAACGAGGCGATGGGGTTTCCTTCTCCTCATCGGTCAACGGCGGGACTTCCGTCTCCACCAGGTTGACCTGCGGCAATGGTCCGCTGACTTCTTCGGGCGCGGGCGCGTTACGCTGCATCTCCGCGATGATCGAGTCAATGTCGAGGTCGAGATAATCGGCATAGTTTCGTAAAAACCCGCGCCCCTGCGCGGCGGACGGCATGACGGAAAAATCGTCCGCTTCCAACGCCTGCAAAAAGAGTTTTCGAATGCGCGTTTCCTCCGACGCTTTTTCGAGCGTAAGATAACGGGCTTCCCTCGCTTTTTTGAGTCGCTGACCTATGGTTTCCGGCATGGATGTATTTTATTACAAACATCACCGACTTTTTGTCGGTGATGTGTTTGTGTTTTATTCGGCTGTTTCTGCGGGCGCTTCGGCGGCAGGTTCTTCCGGTTTTGCGGGAGGCGCCGCCTTTTCTTCTTCGACGGCTTGGGTCACGCTTTCCGGGCTTTCGCCTTCGCGATAGACGACAAGGTTGATTTCGGGAACAAGGTCCATCGTCAGGCGGACGTGCGCGGTGAACTGTCCAAGCGAGCGGATCGGCTGGGTATCCACCTGCTGACGCTTGATCTCGAAGCGGATCTTTTCGCTCAGCGCGGCGGCGATCTCCTGGGTGGTGATGGAACCGTAGAGTTTTCCGGTTTCGCCAGCCTTGGCGGGGAAGGTGAGGGTCAGCCCGTTGATCTGGTCGGAGATGCCCTTGAGTTCGTCGTTCAACGCGCTGCGGCGGATCTCAGCCTGCGCTTTGATCTTCTCGATCTGTTTCATGGCGCCTGCCGTGGCAAGCACGGCAAGTCCCTGCGGGATGAGGAAGTTGCGCCCGTAGCCGTCGGCTACTTTTTTTACGTCCCCGGCGCGTCCAAGTTTGTAAACGTCCTTGATAAGCAATACTTTCATTTTCGTTCAAGCCCTTTCCGGCAAAGAGATGTCAGGGTGAAGGGTACAACGCCCTGCGGGGCAGGATTGTACCACAACCGGGTTTGCCAATGGGGAAAAATGCGTTAAGATAATGACATGTCGCAACTCCCCATCAAATTCCGGCGTGTGGCAACATTTGCGGGTGTTTTTGTATTGATCCTGTTTGTGATCGAATTCAACTCGCGCCTCGAAGAGCTGAACCATTTGAACGACCAGCGCGACCAGGCGCGCATTCTCGCAACCGAGGCGATGCAGACCCAAATGGCTCTCCAAACCCAGGTTGCCTACGCCGGGTCAACGGAAGCGGTGGAGGAATGGGCGCGCACGGAGGGTCATTATTTGCAGGAAGGCGACCAGCCGGTAATCCCTCTCGGAGTGCCGGGCAGCGAGCCTGTGATCGTAAACACGCCGGTTCCATCGCCCACGCCCATGCAAAACTGGGAAATCTGGCAGACCTTGTTCTTTAACCGATAAGTCCTATCCGATCATGGAAATCAGCCTGCCAATCTATCTGGTATCGTTGGGATGTCTGGTTGTCGTGATCGTCGGCATTGGCATCCGGTCGTTCATCGAATGGCGAAGACCGGGCGCGCGCACGCTGGGGTTATTGATGCTCTCCATGTCAGTCTGGGCGGGGTTTTACATGCTCGAAATCATGCACCCGTCCCTGCCCGTAAAGATCGCCGCGAGAAAGATCCTCTATCTTGGAATGTCGCTCTCGCCCGCATTCTGGCTGGGGTTTGCCATCAGGTACACTGGTTTCGGCAAGTTGTGGTCGAAACGCGGACGTCCGTTTTTCTTTGCCATTCCCGGAACCGTCGCGTTTTTACTGGGAGCCACGAACGAGCGGCACAAACTGATCTGGGAAACGATGACCAGCCCCCCCGTCCAGCCCGGGGCGCTCATCCTCGAGCTGGGAGCGGGGTTCTGGATATTTGCCATCATCGCCTGCATTTTGCTGGGCATCGGCATGGGCGTGTACCTGCTGGTCTTCCTGCAAAGCGAAAAACATCTCCGGGTCAAGACCGGCATTGTCCTGGTCGGCGCGTCGATCACTTTTCTGGTAAACATCTTTTTTCTGACAGGGAGGAACCCGCCAACGGTTGACCTCACGCCCCTGTCTTTTATATTCATCGCGCCGTTTCTTGCCTTCGGCTTCTTTCGGTTCGGGGTGTTCAGCCTGCTGCCGCTTGCCTCCATGATGGTGATGGATCGCCTGCAGGACGCCATCATCGTCGTCAACACAAGCGGGCACGCCACCGACATCAACCATGCCGCCAGGGAACTGCTGGGAATCGAGACGATCCAGGAAGGGACACCCGTCTTCGACATCCTGCCGCAGCCTGAACGCTTCAAAGCGATTTGGGATTCGCCCAACACGGTTTTGAAATTGGAACTTAAACGAGGCGGGATTGCCAACTGGTACGAAACAAGCGTCATGCGATTGCAGAGCGACGGGCAGATTTCCCTGGGGTGGGTGATTGTCCTGCACGACATTACCGCCGAGCAATTGCTTCTCAAAGCCGAAAAACGGCGTTCGCAGCAGCTCGCGCTGCTGGAAGAGACCGGCAGGACCCTCGCCGATAGTTTCGACGAGAAGGAAATCCTTCAGCGCGCCGTCAACATGATCATCCAGCGCTTCAGATACCCGGAAGCCGCCATCTCCATATTAACGGAAGACAACATGCTTGAAGTGTCCGTCATCGCCGGAACAGCCGACTTCGGCTATCAACCGGGCTTCCGGCAGGAGATGGACGCCGGCATCATCGGGCATACCGCAAACATCCAGCGCACCTACGTCTCCGACCACGTTGCCAGCGACCCCTATTATTTCTCGAATGACATGCACTTCGGCTCCGCCATTTGCACGCCGATCTGGAAGCAGGGAAAACTCTACGGCGTGCTGTACGTGGAAAGCGCCGAACCAGTAACCTTCGACGATCTCGATGTAAAAACCCTCGAGACCTTTTCCAGCCAGATTTCCGCCTCCCTGCAAAGAGCATCCCTCCATGCCGAAACACAGGAAAGCCTGCGCGCCCTCTTTGCAATGCAGACCATTTCAAAATCCATTGCCAGTTCGCTCGATCTTGAAACGATAGCCGGGCGGGTCGTCCATGGATTAAAAGAAGCGTTCGGGTATTCGCATGTCAGCATCTACCTTCTGGAGGACGACTACCTGAATCTAGTCACCGAAGTCGGCTACCCCGAAGAATTGACCATCGAAAAGATACACATCAGCCAGGGCGTCATTGGACGCGCGATCCGCACAAAAACGGTGCAATTCATCGAAGATACAACAAAAGAAAACGTATTCCTGAAAGCGGACGACAACATCGCCAGCGAAATCTGCATTCCCCTCCTGAAAGAGAATGCCGTATTGGGCGCGCTGAACGTCGAATCCAACAACATGCGCAAACTGACCCAAACCGACGTCAGCCTCCTTTCCACCCTTGCCAGCCCGATCGCAATCGCAGTGGATAACGCCCGACTCCACGCCCAGGTTAAAAAACTCGCCACCACCGACGCCGTCACCGGGCTTGCAAACCGCCGCGTTTTCGAAGAGACCCTGGTCGCCGAAGTCGAGCGGGCGCGCCGCCTGGGAATGAACGTCTCCCTCGTCATCTTCGACATCGATTCCTTCAAGGAATACAACGATACCTACGGGCATCCCGCCGGGGACACCCGCCTGAAAGCCATGGCGAAAATGATCCAGAAAAAACTGCGCAGTTACGATCTTGCCGCCCGATACGGAGGCGATGAATTCGCCATCATCCTTTCGAATACAGACCGGAAAGACGCGCTGGCATTCGCACAGCGACTCCACGAAGCCTCGCAAGTTGGTTCTCCGCATCCGCCCCAAAATGGGCTGGGCGTGCCGGGCTATACCCTGAGCATGGGAATTGCAACCTTCCCCGACGATGCAAAGACCCACGCCGAACTGCTCGTCGCCGCCGACAATGCCGCGCTCAGGGCAAAACACCTTGGAAAAAACCGCATCCAACCCGCCTCCGAACTTTGACATGAATCGACTTGACCTCTTCCCCATCTCCACAAAAATCAAAAATGACCGTCTGACCGTCGCCGGGCATGATCTCGCCGAACTTGCAGAAAAGAACGGGACGCCGCTCTATGTATATGACCGCGCCACGCTCGACGACGCCGCTTTGGGATATAAATCCGCGCTCGCTTCATCCTACCCGGAGCCTGCCTCTGTGACCTATGCCGGGAAGGCATTCCTCTGCCTCGCCCTCGCGCAATGGACTCAGTCGCATGGATTGACCGTTGATTGCACCGGCGAAGGGGAGATTGCCATTGCCGCGGCGGCTGGTGTTCCGCGAGAAAATATTCTGGCGCATGGGGTCAATAAATCGAACGAAGATTTGAAAGCGGCAAAAAAACATGCTGGAATAATCGTGGTGGATAACCTCAGTGAATTAAACCGAATTACCAATTTACCAATTACCAATCCACCAACTCTATGGCTCCGCCTCCTCCCCGGAGTCTCAGTCACCACCCACCACGCCCACACACAGACGGGTCATCAAGAAAGCAAATTCGGCATGACGCGCGGAGAAATTCTCGAAGCGGCGAATTTGTGCAGAGAAAATAATTTGCCGTTGAATGGAATCCACTTTCACCAAGGTTCCAACTTCCGCGACCCGGAGCCGTTGATTCCCGCCATTGAAATGGCGCTCGACCTTGCAAAAGAAATCGGCTTTTCAGGCGAGTGGCATTTCTGCCCCGGCGGCGGCTGGGGCGCGGCATATCATGAAGATGAATTGCCGCATCCTTCCATTGAAAGTTATGTGCGCGGAATTGCGGAAGCCGTCATCGAAGGCTGTCAGTCGCGCGGGCTTGACCTGCCTCATTTGCACCTCGAGCCGGGGCGCAGCCTCGTGGCGCGGGCGGGGGTGGCGGTCTATCGCGTTGGGGCGGTCAAAAAACGCGGCGACAAAACCTGGCTGCTCACTGATGGCGGCATGGCGGACAATCCGCGGTTCGCGCTTTATGGGGCGGGATATTCTTGTTTAACGGTATCAGGCGTCGGCGGGGAAAGAAGCGGGAAAGTATCCATTGCGGGACCGTATTGCGAGTCCGGGGATATTGTCATCGAAGATTTGCCCATGCCCAAAATCAAAGCGGGAGATTTGATTGCCATCCCGGTGGCGGGGGCGTATCATTTGAGCATGTCGTCCAATTACAACGGGGCGCGCAGACCTGCGGTTATCTGGTTGGAAGAAAGGGATGCGAGGCTGATCCAGCGCAGGGAGACGACGGATGATTTGCTGCGACGCGACCTGCCGCTGGGTTAGCCGCGTTCGACCATTTGCGCCAATCCTTTGCGGTCGGTCAGCACAAATTCGGTGCGGGTGACTTCGATCAGTTTCTTATCCGAAAAACTGTAGAGCGCGCGGCAGACCATTTCGCGGGTGGTGCCGATGTGCGCCGCCATTTCGTCGAGCGTTAAATGGCGGGAGATGGCAGCATCGCCGGCTGTATCGAAGTTTTCGAGCAGGAGCCGCGCCAGCCTGCCCGCCACCGGATGAAAAGCCAGTCCCTCCAAAATTTCACTGGCGCGCTCCATACGACCCGCCATCAGTCGGCTGAGTTCCCAGGAGGCTTTTCCGTTGCGAAACAGGAGGGGGAGGATATCCTGCCGCGCCCAAAGATAAAGCGAGCTATCTTCGCGCGCTTCCAGCGTGACGGGCATGGGGGCTTCGTCGTGGAAGAACGCCATCCCCCAAAACAACTCGCCCGCGCCAAAGGACGCCACGCGCAGAACGCGCCCCTCGCCCGATTCTTTCACCGCTTCGATCACCCCGTTTTTCACCAATAAAAGATAAGCCCACACGTCTCCATACAGGATGATCTTTTCGCCCTTTAAATAGGAACGGGTGGATGCCAATCGCGACGCCTCCTCCAAATCAGAGTCGGAGAATGCGGTAAAGACGGGGTTTTTCAGAAGGAAATCGGGAAGATGCTTCATCGGTAAACCTCCTAACGGAAGGAATTTCAGCGCATGAGTAAATTTTACTCGACCCCAACCAGACGCTCCAACGCCTCCCGATCATGCAGAGTAATGCTGGCGCGCGTCACATGGAGTAGCCCATCCCGCTGAAGTTGATAAAGAGTGCGGCACACCACCTCGGGAGAGGAAGCCACCATGGACGCGATCTGGTCGAGGGTCAAATCGCGCTGCGCTGAAGTCTCCGAAACAGGCACTTGTTCCAACAGTAATTTTGCCAGCCGATTTGTGACCGGGTGAAAAGCGAGATCGAAGATCGTCTCCCGCCGCTTGCGGATCAATTTTATCTGGCGGGCGACCAGGGCGCGGATGGCGTCGTGATTTTCAAATAGGATGTTTAGAACCTCTTCGCCATCCCACTGATAAACAATGCTTTCCTGAACCGCCTCCATTGTCGAAGGCATGGGACCTCCATCGAAAAGCGTGTGCGCCCAAAATTCCTCCTGCTCCTCCCAGGTGGAAACCACGTAGCTCCGTCCGTCTGGCGAATGGATAACGGAGCGCAGTCTGCCGGATGAGATGAACAACACGTTCGTCCAATCGTCCCCCTGCCAGAAAAGGGTTTCATCGCGTTTGAGAACCCGCCGAACAGCAAGCGAAACCAGTCGTTCCTTCTGGCTGGCTGTAAATTTCCCCAACACCTCGGCATTTTCCAATAAGTCGGACAGCGGGCGCATGGTTCTCATTCCTTTCGAAATATGAGGCGTTTGTCACAAATTCTTGACAAAAGTCAAGGCAGGAGAGAGGGAAGTTGGATACGATATACACATAGCGCGGCAAGCCGCAGCCAAAGTAAGTCGGATTGGCAATCCGACTTACGCGCAAAATCTTCGCGGTAGGCGTAGTTTTTACAGAGCAATACTATATTATCATACCCTGAACGTTATCCAGGGCAATCATAAAAACGGAGGATAAATGTTACTTTCCACATCCCGCCAGGTACGTCTCGCAGTCGTCACCCTTGTGGTGATTGCCGCAATTCTCATGATTGCGGTCATTCCGTTCATCGGGTTTGACATGGTCAACCCGATTGTCCAGGGACAACAAGCCCGCATCGAAAAGTTCAAGGCAGAAGGAACCCCGGAAATGGCGGTTCAAGCCGCGCTGTTGGAACTGACAGTCTGGCTGGTTTCTTTCTTCTACCCGTTCTGGAGTGTGCTTTCATTGGCAGCCGGTATTGCGCTATTGGTGATTGCCAAAGACCTCTATAACGGAGAGAAATGGGCGCGCGGATTTGCTTTGTTATGCCTGGCAATCCCGGCAATGGGCGGCGCGTACATGATCGTGCCGTGGATGAACTTCGTCGGAAGTGTGAAGGGCGGATTCCCGCCAGCGGTCATTATCATGTCAATTGGCCTGATCCCGTACTTCGCCCTGCTCCTGCTAGAAAAGGGTGACTGGATGCAGAAAGTTGTGGACTTCCTGGTCTTCCTGATGCTGGGAGTTATCTCCGCTGAATCCTTTGCCAACGGGCACGCCGCCTTCCGAATCCTTTATGGACACCCGAAGCGGCCTCTCTTTGCCGAGGACATTTCCATCACCTATGTCGGCTGGCTGGGACTGTGGATCAGCGCGGCATTGACCATTGCAGCCATCTACCTGCTTGGCAATCGCAAACTCTCCGGCTGGTATTATGCCTATATTGGCGCGTGGGTGGCCATTATTGCTGGCGGCGCCACACACTACGTCCGCCATGCTACCAATGACTACCTCTACAACGTGCTAATGGGAGTGAGTCTAGTTGTCATGCTTCTCATCCCTGTTTTCAAGCAACGCCTGTTGAAAGAGTATTCAGGCTAGCCGCATTCTCCTTTGCAGCCCGGGTCCAGAGCCGACTGGTCCCGGGTTTGCTTTTAACATCTCATCATCCCAACACCCGCGCCCGCTGGTGCATTTTGACAGCAGGAAATAGGAACAGCAATCCACTCAAAGCCAGCATGGACAAATCCAGCCAGGGGTCGAGCAAGCCGCTTCCCAGGACGGCGTGATTCATCAAGTCCTGAGCATAGGTCAGCGGGGAGTTGGATTCTTCGGGAACCAGCCCGATCTGCCGTTTGGCGGGATACGCGTCGCGGGACAGGTCATGCCCGTTGACCAGGATCCGCCCCTCGGTCGGGGTGAGAAGCGTGGTCAACATCCGCTGGGTGGTCGTCTTCCCCGCGCCGTTCGGTCCGAGAAATCCGAAGATCTCGCCCTGTTCGACGGTGAAGTTGATGTGGTCCACCGCCAGGAATTTATCATAGTATTTGGTCAGGTTTTCTACTTCGATGGCATGGGTCATGATTCGTTTTCTTTCTCCCCACTTCCTATGGGAGAGGGGTCGGGGGTGAGGACTTTCTCCGCAATCACCCAGGCGTTGAATTTGCTCGTTTCGATACGCACGCGGGCATTGGGGTAATTCAGCAGTTCGGCAATACGCGGCGGGGAGAGGAAATGACTGCGCATCAGCGCGAGTTTTTCGGCAAGGGCAAGCAGTTTCACACCGAAGAGACGCAGGTCGGGTTCTTCGATGACGAGCCGCCCGCCAGGCTGGAGCGTGCGCCAGAGTTCATCCAGCGTGCCGCGCTGGTCGCAGACGTGATGAAGCGCGTCCACCATGATGATGCGGGCGAAGGTTTCATCGTCGAAGGGCAGTTTTTCGGTGTGCGAGCAGACAGGGCGCAAACCGTCTTTTCGGCGGGCTTCGGAAAGCATTTTGCAAGACATATCCGCCACAATAACAGAGTCGGCTTTGCCATTCATGAATTGCGCGACGCGCCCTGTGCCGCCGCCCGCGTCGAGCAGCGCTCCAGAGACAGGCAGGTCTGCGAACTTCCACATCTCCTGCGGGTCTTTGGGCGGGATGAAGGTTTCGTAGATGGGCGCGAGAAAATCGAAATGATCGAAGATGGGCATGGGGTTTCCTTAACTCAGGCTCTCATGCAAAAACCCGCCGACCTGCTGCCAGAATTGCGGATGGGTGTTGCAGTCGCTGTGTCCTTTGCCGGGGACGATCCACAAGCGCGTCTTATCGGGACTTCCAGCGGCATGCAGCGCCCGAGCCTGCTCCAACGGGACGGTTTCGTCGTTCTCGCCGTGAACGATGAGGAAGTCCGCCTTCGATTTGGGGAGATTGTTGAGCGGGGCAATGGTATCGAAATCCAGCCCATAGCGGCGGCGCATGTATGCCAGCAGGAACGACGCGGCAAAGGCTGGCACGCGCCGCTTGCGGAACTCATACTTCATCACTGCCACCGGGTGCGAGATCGCGCCCACGGTGACGACGCAGCGAATCCGTTCATCCCAGCCTGCGGCGTTGATGGCGGCTCCCCCGCCGACGGAAAGACCGAGGACGCCTATTCCGTTGGAATCGAGCCGGCGGTTTTGCAAAAAACCCACAGCGGACAAGACATCCTGCGAAAACGTGCCGACGGTGGGATGTTCGACGGGGGAACTGCTGCCATGATTGCGGGCGTCGAAAGCCAGCAGGTTATACCCCAACGGAGACAACGCCTGGATGTAAGGCAGGGTACGCGCAAGGTTGCGCCCCCAACCATGCAGCAGAATCAAGGTGGGCGCGGCAGGCGTGGATGGAATCCACCAGCCGTATAAATGCGCTCCGTCCGTGGCGGGAATTTTTACTTCATCGAACGGCAAGCCGTATTTTTCAGGTGTGACGCGATGCGGTTCGATTTTGTACTCGTACATGCGGTCAATCAGAGAGTCTAAAAAGAATTTCATGGCTGGCTCCAGTGGGAAGATGTCAGTTCTCCAACCAGTTCAGTATATCGAAGATTTTCCCATCTGCCGCAGGGCGGGAATCCGCCAGACAAAAATGTTCCACGCCGAGGAAGAGACGCTGCCGCGCTTCGGGCGCTTCCAGGATGGGCGACTCGCCGGACTGCGTGCGATGACAACGGATGGCGGACATCTTGGCGTTCCAAACCGCTGAAACATCCACCGTCAGCGCGATGGATTCATCGGACACGGCGCGGATTTGCTTCATGCCCAGGCTCTCCGCCAGCGAGCGCGGCACAGCCAGCGTGTAAAGCGCGGCGACTTCTTCGGCGCGGCGGAAGGCTTCGGCGGCGGCTTGCCCTATGGAGATGTGGTCGGGATGACCCGAAAGACCGTCCGCGCCAAAGGTCAACATCACCTGCGGGCGAGTTTCTTTCACGACTTGCAGGATTTGCGCGGCGAGTCCTTCGGGGTCGGCTTCGGCAAGTTGCCCGTCCTGATAGTCGAGCAGAATGGGCGGGAGCAACCCCAGCGCGGCGCAGGCGCAACGCAGTTCCGCTTCGCGCACGGCGGTCAATTCATCGAGCGAGCAAAGCGGCGGATTTCCGCGTGACCCCGCCTGCCCGCGCGTGGCGGTCAGAACCTGGACGCGCGCGCCGCGACGAGCAAGCAGGGCGAGAGTCCCTCCGGAGCGGAAGGACTCATCGTCGGGGTGGGCGAAGACTGCCAGCAGATTTGCGCCGGTCATGATTTGACTTGCGCGCCCTTTCGTTTCCACTTTGTCCAGTATGGCAGCAGCCATAGATACGTGCCGCTGATCGCCATGATGATCATAAATACAGCCTGTATCCGCTGCGCGGTATCGCCAAGCGGTGTGCCGCGCATGAAGATGACGGTCAGCAGTAGTGTAACGAAAGGCAGTACCAGCCAGCGGTGAAACCTGCGAAACCATTTGTTTAGAAATTTGTTCATGTTTCCTTATTCCTTGAGTGTTTTGATTTAACCTTTGTCATTTTTCATCATCCCTGGATTCCGCCGTCTGAAGCGCCTTCGCCAAAAGTTCCAGCAGCGTATCCTGTTCCTGTTGCGTCAACCCAGACAGGATGAGTTCCAATTTTTGGCGGCGAAAGTCCTGTGATTGCTGCTGGAGCGATTGTCCTTTTGCCGTCAAAAAGAATTGAACAGCGCGTTTATCCTGCGGGTGTGATTTGCGCTTCAACAAGCCCGTCTCCTCCAGCCGCCGCACGCCAACACTGACAGTGGGCGGCGTCAGATTCAACCCGTCCGCAATATCCTGCACGCCGCACCCATCTGAGGCAGCGATCCAATCCAACAGCGCCATCTGGGCGGGCGAGACCAACGCGGTTCCCGACGATGGACTACCCATCCCCAGTTTCCGCAGGCGATTCATAAGCGCGAGGAATGCTTCTCCAGATTCGGTCATTTTATTTGGCAAAGCCTTGCTCCCATCAATTATTTAGTTAGCCTAACTAATTATAGGTGTGAACTTTTTCCTGTCAAGGGCGTGAACAAGATGCGAAACACCCCGGTATTTGCTTTAAGGCAAAGAGGTTGTCATCTATTTGTGATAATGTTCACATATAGATGACGCTAAAAAACAGCGTCATGAAACCATTCTTAATAAGGAGCGAAGAAATGAAGAAACTGCATTTTGTATTTGCGGCGTTGATCACGGCGGCATTGATCCTGGCTGCCTGCGCCCCCGCCGCAACCAGCCAGCCTCCGCCCGCAGCCGCCACCGAGGTCCCGGCGGAGGAATCAACCGAGGTCCAGGAAGAGGCGCTGCCCGTCGAGGAGGAGGCCGGTTTGTGGACCCAGGATTACATCACGCAGGTTCCGCCCATCATGATGATTGATCCGTATTTCCAGATCTTCGGACAGTCGCAAACAGCGGTCCCCTACACGTATGAAAATGCCGTGAAACTCGCCGGGCATTCCTGCGGCGCAACCGCGGGCGCATGGACGATTGCGCGCAAGGCGCTTGAAGCACTGTATCCCGACGGGGAAATTCCCGTGCGCGGGCAGATCGCGGTGGAAGCCCCGGGCGCTGAAGATGAGTGGTTCGTGGGGGTGTTTGGCGAGGTGATCACCTTCGTGACCGGCGCATCTCCCAAGACTGGCTTCATCGGCGCGGAGTTCGGACAGACGAACAATCTCTTTGTGCGCCAGAACAAAATGACCTATCCCGATGAGCCAACCGGCACGCCTCCCCCCCAAATGGAGTGGGTTTTCACTCGCCTGGATACCGGCGCGAAAGTGGGCGTGAATTTCAACCTGGCAGTCATCACCCCTGTGGCAACCCCCGAACGCCAGGAAATGGGCAAGAAGATGGCGGCTGGCACAGCCACACCCGAAGAAGCGGCTGATTACTACGAATACTGGAATGCCAGGGCAAAATTCGTCTTCGAAAATGCGGACACCTTGGAGGGCTTCTTCAACGTCAAAGTCTACCAGGAGCCGACTACCGCCCCCGATGCGAACATAAAAAAGACTGCGCCTGCCTCGGCTGAATCTTTTGCCTGGGAGCAGGATTACATTACCGAGGTTCCGCCAATCATGATGAGCGAACCGTATTTCGACATCTTCGGGCAGACCGCGGGTCCGGTCCCATACTATTATGAGGAGGCCGTCAGGTTAGCCGGGCATTCCTGCGGCGCAACCACTGGCGCGTGGATCATCACCCGCAAGGCGCTTGAAGCGTTGTATCCCGACGGGGAAATTCCCGTGCGTGGTCAAATCGCGGTGGAAGCCCCGGGTGCCGAAGATGAATGGTTTGTCGGCGTGTTCGGCGAAATCATCACCTTTGTCACCGGCGCATCGCCTCACACCGGCTTCATTGGCTCCGAGTTTGGACAGGTCAACGACCTCTTTGTGCGCCAGAACAAAATGGTCTATGCGGAAGAACCGACCGGACAACTCCCCCCGATGCGGGAATGGATATTTACACGGCTGGATACGGGCAAGAAAGTGGGGGTGAAATTCAACCTCGTAATCATCCTGCCGATCCCGACCCCGGCGCGAACGGAAATGGGCAAGAAAATGGCGGCTGGCACAGCCACGCCTGAAGAAGCGGCTGATTACCAGAAATACTGGAATGACAGGGCGATATTCGTCCTGGATAATGCCGACATGGACGGCTTCTTCACCGTGACCGTTTACGAGGAGTAACAGGCGGGCAGAATTTCACAAACTACAGACAGGCAGCCCACACAGGCTGCCTGTCCTGCTTTTCCCCGTTTGACTTAACGCAAAGAAACCAGACACATATTGTGATACATTTCACACAGAAATCAAATCATCCACAAGGAGAATGTTATGAAAGACACATCTCAAAACAACCGCCTGATCCTTGCCGTACTGGCTGTCGTCGTCGGCTTGTTCATGATTGCGGTTGCGCCTTTTCTGATCCAAACTTCGTTGGACCGGGTCATTGCGGCATTGCAGGTTGTTTCAGCGGAAAAACCGGCTTATGCCAGCGGCATCCTGATCTTCTCCTACGCCTTTCCCTTGTACCGGGGATTGATCTTCATCGGCGGGATCGCCCTGCTCTGGCTTGCCGGTCCGATCCATCGCGGGGAGGAATGGTCGTTTCCAGCCGGATTGTTGGCGTCGGCTTTTCCATCCGCGGGCGGGATGTTCATGATGATGCCCTATGTTTCCTTTGTGGACGGCTTCCCCCTTCCAACAGCGGTCTCGATTGTGGGGCTGATCTTCTTCTGGACGTTCATCCTATTGCGCAACGTGGATAAATGGCTGAAATGGGGTCAATTCCTCGCGCTGACCTTTGCAGGGATGTTGACCACACACGCCTTCATCGTCGGAACCGGCAACCTGCGCACGTTGTTGACGCGCCCCGGAAAACCGATGTACGACGGGCTGGGAACCTGGGTGCTGGCATGGTCGCAGCCGATCCAATGGATTTGCGTGATATTACTCTTCGTCGCCATCTATCAGATCGCCGCCCGAAAATTCTCCGGCTGGTGGCTGGCATTGATCTCGGTGACATCCCTCGTGGCAATTGATGTGCCGATGCAGATCATCCGCCTCACCCTGACGGACTCCACTGCCTGGGATTACACCTACGGCTTGCCGGTCATCATCGGATTGCTGTTTACCCTGCTCTTTCCAAAGTTCAAGAATGCGTTGACCGCCGAAGAGTGAGGCGGGCACATTCTCCTTACACCCCCGTCCCTGTTTTTCAGGGGCGGGGGCAAACATCATGAAAATTCATCCCCGCTATTACCCCGCCATCATCATCGCCGCGTATGTGGTTTTCCTGCTGATCGGCTTCCTGCTTGGCTTCCTGCCCGAGCGCGGAGGCGAAGGGTATGGAGGAAGCGCGTCGATGCAACTCGCCTGTTCGACACTCGGAATTCCGACATGACCACGCCCAAACCCTTCACGCTCGCCAAAAGCCGCCGCGCCATTCAATGGATGGTTGTGGTCGGGACGCTGGTCATCGGCTTGCGCCACATCATGCCGGGTGAAGCCTCGCGCGGTGGATCGTTCGACTCATTCTGCGCCTTTGGCGGGATCGAAACCATCCTGCCTTATCTTTTCACCGGACACACGCTCAAATCCACGAACCTGCTCAATTTCTCGGTTTTGCTTGCCACATTGGGAGTCGCGCTCGTGGCGGGACGCGCCTTCTGCGGCTGGTTGTGCGGACTTGGCGCAATTCAAGATTTCGTCGCAGAGTGGACGCGGAAGCTTTTCGGCGAGAAGCGTCACATCCGCGGCAGACAGAGCAAAACCATTTTGCCCCTGCGCCTGCCCCCCGCCGTAGACCGTCCATTGCGTTATGCAAAGTATTTTGTGTTGGCAGCGATTTTAATAACCAGTCTCTACATGGTATTTCCGCCCCTGCGCGAGTTCTGTCCTGTGCGCGCCGTATTCGGTCTCAAGATGACCACGCTGCTGTGGATCACGCTCGTCGTCTTTCTGGCAGGCTCGATGTTGGTGGAACGTTTCTGGTGCAAATATCTCTGTCCGCTCGGCGCGGCGCTTGCTGTCTTCAACAAAATCTCGCCCGCGCGCCTCGTCATGGACCATCATCACTGCAACAACTGCGGACGCTGCGACATCGAATGCTCGATGGGCATCGCCGACGTGCCGCATCAACTCGACCATCCCGAATGCGTGCGCTGCATGGAATGTCTCGACACCTGTGCTCGGGAAGGGTCGCTCACTCTTCAAATCGGATACAAGGAGAATCAAATATGAAAAACAATTACAAACTCGGAGCCGCGTTGGCGGCGATTGGCGTCTTGGCAGGGATTTTATGCCTGTATTTCCTGGCGGCAACGTATAACACGGTCATTCACACCCATTTCGATGCCGGGGAATGGGAGGAGAGCAATACCGTGCGGGTGGTCTACGCCATACTTGGCTGGCTGGGGACAGCCGCCGGCGCTCTTTCGGCATCCGTTTTATGGGGTTTTATAAAGAAACAGGATTGGGCATGGTTCTGGGGATCCATAGCCGCGACCATTCTCCTGCTCGCCGGGTTCTTCCCCATGATTCCCGCCGCCGACAGTGGTTTGCCCGTCCCCACGCTTTGGGTATTCCTTCTGGCTGCGGTCATGTGGTTTGGGATGCTCTTCATCGGCGGCGTGGACAAAAAGATCATGGGATTAACGTTTACCGCCGGTCTGGCTTACGTTTTGACCTTCATTGACGGCGTGGCGCCGCTCTCCAAATTTCAAAGCACGTTCCAGGCGCCGGAGGCGTTTATCCAGAATCCAAACACCTTTTGGAACGGGATGTACGTTCTCTCGCAACAGGTGAACTGGTGGGGCGCGGCGGCGTGGGCGGTCTTCATCTTTGCGGCATTCAAACAGAAATCGTGGTCGGTTCCGGTGGGCATTTTCGCCGCCGTCATGTCCATGATCGGCGGGTATCCGATGGGCATCCATAATGTAGCGGAGGTCCAGCGCTTTTCGATGTTCCTCCCGGCGCCGATCTTAAGCACGATCCTGTTGATTGTGCTGTTGCTGCCCGGAACGCAAAAATTACTGGGAGTCAAATAATCTTATACTTAACATCAAACAAGGAGGTTTGCCATGAAAGGCAATAATAAGTTAGGCGCAATATTGGCTGTGGCTGGCATTCTGACCGGCTTGCTCGTGCTGTTTTTGATGGCAAGCATCTACCAGGTCAATATTGACGGAAAAATGGCGGGGGAACGCCCTGACGAAGCCATTACGGTGCGGATCGTATTTGCCATACTCGGCTGGCTGGGTGTTGCGGCGGGAGCGCTTTGGGTGATGGTGCTGTACGGTTTCCTGAACAAGGCAGGCTGGGCATGGTTTTGGGGGACGGTGGCGGCGACCATCCAAATTCTGGCGGGCTTCTTCCCCATCATCCCGCCATCCAGCATTGGTTTGCCCGCGCCGACCATGTGGGTGTTCATCATCGCGTTTGCGTTGTGGTTTGGGATGCTTTTGATTGGCGGCGTGAGCGGAAAGATCATCACGCTCGCATTCTTCAGCGGGCTGGCTTACGTGCTGACCTTCATTGACGGCGTCGGCGCGATCTCGCGCCACCAGACTGAGGCGAAGGGCTTTATCAGTTCGATGTATGCCATGTCGCAGATGGTGAATTGGTGGGGCGCGGCGGCTTGGGCGGTGTTCATCTTCGCGCTGGTGAAGGGAAAATCTTGGGCGCTGCCGTTGGGGGTCTTCGCAACCGCCATGTCGATGTTTGGCGGATTCCCCGTCGGCGTGACCGATGTCGTCGTGAAAGGACGCTTCTCCATGTTCCTGGTCGCGCCGGTAATAAGCGCGGGGTTGCTCGTTTACCTGCTGCTTCCGTCCACGCGCAGGATGATCGAGGCGTGGAGCGCGGCAGCGTAGAAAAAAGCCTGTAGATGGCTGGCAGGCGAAACGTCCGGCGTGAGGCGGTTGGAATCTGTCGAGTCAAGCGTGAACCAAATATGTGATGTATGTCACAGAATTTTGCGCGCAAGTTGTGTCATAATTCACTAAAGGCAACCGCGTGGAGTTGCCGCCAGTTTCAAAAAGGAGAATGTTATGTTCACGCTTGACAACCTGTTTCTTTTGTTGACCGGCTTGATCGCCGCGTACCTGTGCTGGTACTTTTGGCAACGGTACAACCTGCATAAAGCGCTGCACAACCTCTATTATTTGATGGGGTTTGCAGTGCTTTTGGTTTCGGGGCTTTTGCTCATTTTCCTCGGCTTGGGGATTTTGGCTTCGCCCTATGTGTTGACCGTCGCCAGCCTGATCCCGCTCGGCATTTCGATGGGATTGGCGGAGGAATACTTCCCGAAGTGGAAGAAAGCCTTTAAATGGTTTGCGGCGATTGGTTTCCTTGCCATCGCCATCACCAGCATCGGCGGGATGGATGCGTTGAAGAAGATTGCCGTGCCGTTGTTCCATGGTGTGGCGGGGTTGGTCATCTTCCTCGGTCCATTCTATGCGAAAGGCGCGCCGAAGGGATTCTTCTGGGTCGGCATCGGCGGCTTGTTGATCGGCTTGGGCGGGATTGCGCTGGCGTTCATTTCAATGGGCGCGCAATTGCTGTTCTTCAGCCCTGAGTTTGTGATGATGATCCTCACTCCCCTGCTTTTCCTGATGACGGGCGCGTTCGCAATCGGATTTGCGAAGAAAGGATAGATTTTCCCTCACCCCTTGCCCCTCTCCCAATGGGAGAGGGGTTGGGGAGAGGGCGCAAGTATTTGTCTTTTGTCAAAGACGGACAGGCTGATTTGTGATATTTTATACAAAGGTCTGCCGCAATCATTTAGGAGACAATACCCATGCAGTTTCTCAAAAACCGTTTCGATTACCTTTTCCGCTCCACGCGTGGACTGACACTGGTCGCCATTGCGGTGGTTTCCATTGTCACCGCCATCTTTGGCACACTTTCGGGACCGATGGTGGAATGGGGCATCAAGGATATCACCGTGCGCCTGCTTGGCATGAAGTTGGTGGAAGCCGAACGCGAGGGGCGCATCATCATGCTCTATCACACGATCGCGATGACCGTCACCGCCATCGAGGTCTATTTCATAACCGAAATGCTGCCGATGAAGCGCCACGAGCAGTCCATCGTCAATGGGACGATTACAGTCGGCTACCTGACGGCGGTCGTTTTCGGCTTGCTCTTCGCCTATTGGGGTCACAACTTCACCTTTCACGGGTTGTTCCTCGTGGGGCAATCGCTGGTTTTCTTTGCAGGCATCCTGCTGACCATGGCGCTCAACCCCTGGCGGAAGGAATACCGCCTCGAAAAAGACTCGCCCTATGTCCGTTCCAAAGGCGGGTTGGATTTGGAGCGCATGGCATTCTTTGTCATGTCCATTGCCATGTTGGTTTCCGCCACCTTCGGCGCGGTGACAGGCTCATTCTGGGGCAACGGTCACGAAACCTTCCTTGGCGAAGACCTGATCCGCATGCCACACAAAACCGAATTGCAGAAAGCCATCATCGGACACCTGCACATCATGCTGACCCTGCTGGCAGTGGGCATTACTCTCATCGTCGGGCGCTGGGTCAAATTCAAGGGCATCTTGCAAAAGATCGCCATGCCGCTGATGGTGATCGGCATCATCGGCACCACCGCAGGCGCGCTTTCCGTCGTCTGGCTGGAATGGGCGCATACCATCATCTACGTCGGCTCGACCTTCATCATGCTGGCGGCGTTGATGTACGTCATCTACGCCTGGGACACACTCATCAAGGAAGGCACGGCGGGAATCAAAAAGCCCGGCTTTTTCCAAAAAATGGGAGCGCTGCTGAAGGACCCGCTCAAATTCGGTCCCGGCTGGCAGATGGTCTTCATGAATTTCACTGTCAGCGGCGTGGGTATTTTCATGGCGGTCAAACTGACGGAGATTTTCCGCGTTTGGCCCCATCGGGAGGAACGCATCATCCTGACCGGTCATTGGCATATTCTCTCCGGGCTGATCGCCACCATCATCCTGATGTATTTCGCCGATCTTTCGGGGTTGAAGGGCAAAATTCGCCAATGGTTTGGCTGGCTCGTCATCATCATGTCTGACATTGCCTTCGCATCCGTGACCGTCTTCTCGATGAAGCGGCTCTTCGTCACCGAAGCCGAACAGCAAAGCATCGTCAACTGGTTGATGTTATTCACCGACATAGGCTTGGCGATGGTGCTGGTCGCGCTGGCGGTCTTCATGATTTGGAGGTTGTACGACTTGTTCCAAAAGAAAGGTCATTGGGCGAACGAATATGCAACGGAGCGAAGGATCAACGCGGAGGCGGAACTCGCGGAACAGAAGCGCAAACTCGAAGAACTTAACGCCATCTTGAAGGAGGTGTCGAAATGAAACGGACACTTTTCATCCTGACCATGCTTGCGTTGACCCTCGCCTCCTGCGGAAATGCCCCCAGCATTGGCTCCATTACGCCTCCCTTCATAGACCCGGGAATTGATCCTGAATCCTGGGCTTTGATCCCCGCTGGAGCCTTTCCCTATGGTCAGCACGACCATATCACCGAAGTTGACCATGACTACGAAATGATGGTCACGCCGGTCACCAACGAGCAATATGCCCGCTTCCTGAACGAAGCGCTGGCTGCAAGCGTGATAAGCGTCGGCGAGGTGGAAGTCGAAGCCGGAGAGCAGGTTTGGGTCGAAGTGGGAGCGCATGGTTTTTATCCCGGCGATCCCTACGACGGGTACAAGCACGAAGAGGAGATCAAGCTCGGCGATAAACTCTACTTCCCCACCGAAGCGGATGGGGCGCGCGTCACGTTCGACGGGCAGACCTTCCGCGCCATCCATGAATACAGCAATCATCCCGTTACGATGGTGACGTGGTTCGGCGCGAATGCCTACTGTGAATATTTCGGCTGGCGCCTGCCGAGCGAGATCGAATGGGAGAAAGCCGCGCGCGGCACGGAGTTGGTCGCAGAGCGCGGACATGGATTGCCCTTCCCCTGGGGCACGCACATCGAAGGCAACAACGCCAACTATTACTCGTCGTTCGACCTGTTCGAGAAGATGTTCGGCAAACTCGGCAACACCACGCCCGTCGGCTTTTTCAATGGAAATGTGTACGACGGCTACGAGACACTCGACTCCGCCTCGCCCTATGGACTATACGACATGGCTGGCAACGTCTGGCAATGGACGGGCGACGATTATCCCAAACAGCATTACCGCCACATGCGCGGCGGAAGTTTCTACTCGTACGAAGTTGACCTGCGCGTGTGGAAGTTCAACAGCGCGGGACCGCAGCATTACAGTCCGCAGGTCGGGTTCCGCTGTGCGCGGTGAAGAAGTAAACATGTAGACAGGTAAACAAGTAGACAGGTATACTTGCCGCCTGAACATGTGTACTTGTGTACGTGTATACCTGTCTACCTTTAGGAGTTACCATGTCCATCGCCCAATCGCAAATCGTAAATCTGAAATCCAAAATCGGCGCCTACTGGGCGCTGACCAAACCCCTGCAATCGGGCTTGCTGCTTGCGACGGGATTGGCGGGTTATATGAGCGCGCGCTGCCCCGTTCTTAACATCGGCACGATTTTGGGATTGGCAATCAGCCTCTTCCTTGCCATTGCAGGCAGCACCGTCCTCAACATGTGGTGGGACCGCGACATAGACGCCAAGATGGGGCGCACGCAAAAACGCGCCACCTCATCGGGCTTGGTAAGCGAAAACGAAGTCCTGCGCGTCGGTTTGCTCCTTTCGATAATCGGCGTCGGCTGGGCGGTTGCGATGGACGCGCTCTACGGGCTGATCGTCTTTGCAGGTCTGTTCTTCGATGTGGTCGTGTACAGCATCTGGCTCAAACGCCGCACCGCCTGGAGCATCGTCTGGGGCGGCGTTTCGGGCGCCATGCCCATCCTCGCGGGGCGCGCGCTCGGTCTTGGCTTTATTGACTGGATCGGCATCACCCTCGCGTTCGGCGTCCTCCTCTGGATACCCACCCACACGCTCACCTTCAGCATGAAATTCGCCAAAGACTACGAAGCCGCCTGCGTGCCAACCTTCCCCTCCGCCTACGGTCTGACCGCCACCCGCATAACGATTGCCGTTTCATCCGTGCTGGCGGCGGCGGCAATGGTCGTGGCGGGTTACGGCATCGGCATGGCATGGGGCTTCCTGCGATTGCTTGGCGTGCTTTCGGCGGGGCTGCTCATACTTGCCCTCGTGATGACCTTCCGCCCATCCGAGCGCGTCAACTTCGGTTTGTTCAAATATGCATCCATCTACATGCTCGCCGCGATGATCCTGGTTGTGCTTGAGGTCATGTGATGAAACTATCCCCTTCCGACCGCGTTCTGCTCCTGCTTACAGGCATCCTTGCCGGGTATCAAGTCGCAGTCGGCATAGACGGCTTCGACACGCTGCCCATCATTGCCTACACCGTCGGCTTTGGCGTTCTACTCGTGGCGGGATTATTGATCTTCATCCTCGGCTTCGATGTGCTGGATTCGCCCCTCGTGGTCATCGTCTCGACGATCATCCCGCTCAGCCTTGCGACTGGGCTCGCCTGGCAGTACCTCGCCTCCTATCGGACCTCGTACCTGGTCTTCGCCATTGTCAGTTTCCTCGCCGTGATCTTGACCCGCGCGATTCCCATGCGGAACAAGTTCCCCGTTTTCGTTCTCGCCGTCACACACGGCGTGGCAGGCATGACGATATTCCTGCTTCCCATCATTCTCTCCATTCAGGGAAAAACTCCGCCACTGTTCGCACTGGTCGGTGTGGGCGGCGCATTGATCGGCGTGGGCGGGCTGCTGTTATCGTTTCTGAAAACAGGCAAACCGATCTTATCGAGGGAAATAATTTTGAAATTATTCCCCGCCCTGCTTCTGCTGACAACGGCGTTTTTCGTGGCAGGTTTCAAATTCGGGTAACGCGCAAACCCTAAAGGTTTTGGAAACCTTTAGGGTTTATTTTTTGAAAGGAGTACAAAATGTCCACAAATAGTTTCTTCGCAAAGTTCCTTCGTTTCATCGGCATCCTGCTGATGGGGTTGACGGGCGGAGTAACTCTGCTCGGCGGCATCGGCACGACCTGCGCCGCGCTCTTCCCCACCAACTATGAAAGCATGGCGGCGCTCGCGCCCTTACAATGGTTGTACATCCTGTTCGTCATAACAGGGATTGCCATTGGGGTTTGGGGAATTTGGGCGACCATCAAACTCGTAAAGGGGATGTCTGACTCCTACAAAATGAGCCTTCAGGCATTGGTCGCAGGCGTGGTCATTGGATTCATTCACATCTACACTTCACGCGCCTTGCGCGGCGCGTCCATGCCGGTGGATGCGGTGGTGTACATCACCATGCTGACGCTGGTCATCTTCCTGCTTTTCCGCATCCCGTCCATCTGGCAGGGCGTGGACTTCACGAAAGCCAGGACGAAAGATAACCTGCCCGCAGGCGGGGCAACAGCGATCTCGCTTGGAATCATGACGCTCACGATCCAATACACGATGGCTTCCACGCATACCTGGGGCGGCGTGAACTATGCGGATGTCTTCAACACGTCCATGACGATCATTGGGGTTGGGTTATTGCTCTTGGGGGTGGGACTCTTCGTCGGCGCGGCGAAGGTTTGGGAAACAGGAAACAGGCTTCAAGTCCAAAAAAGAAGCGCATAAAGGGCGCGGCGTACCATGCGTCTGTAAAAAAACATCCCCGTCGAGTTGACGGGGATGTTCGTCTTATTTTTCCACTTTGTCGGGGATGCTTGCAGTGGAGTTCGCCTTTCGCATCTGGTCTTCCTGCACCATGCGGATGCCGTTGCTGACCTGGTTGCCGACTTTGGCGATCTGGTCCTGCAATTGCATGAGCGTTTCGAGGACGTAGTTGTCGGCGTCGGCGCGGACTGCTTCGGCTTCGGCGCGCGCCTGCGAGACGATCTGGTCGGCGCGGCGCTGCGCTTCCTGCGTGACCATGTCCTTCTGCACCATCTGGTCGGCTTTGTCGCGGGCGATCTGCAGGGTGCGGTTGGCTTCTTCTTGCGCCTGTGCCATGACGCGGTCACGCTGGGCGACGACCTGTTGCGCCTTTTTGACTTCTTCAGGGATGGCGATGCGCATCTGGTCTATCAATTCCAACATGCGGTCTTCATCCACAACGACGTTGTGCGTGAACGGCACGGCTTTGGCGTCGTTGAAGAGTTCTTCGAGGCGGTCAATAAGTTGCAGAATGTCCATAGGCTACTCGGTCGAAATGAGGAAGTAGTTTCTTCAATTCTAGCACAGATTAATCGCGGAGGGCGTTCGGCAGGGACTGCTCTCCCATGTTTGCCACTTTTTCCTTGAGGGCAACTTCCACAAACGGCGGGACCATGCTGGAGACGTCGCCATCGAGCATGGCGATCTCGCGCACTGTGGACGACGAGAGGAAGGTGTGCTGTTCGGCGGTGATGAGCGCGACGGTTTCGACGGCGTCCTTTGCCATGCGCTGATTGGCAAGCGCCATGCGGAATTCGAATTCGAAATCGGAGAAGACGCGCAGCCCGCGCACGATGACCTGGGCGTTGATCTTTTGAGCAAAGTCAATCGTCAAGCCGCTGTAGCCGGTCACTTTGATCTTGGGGTTGTCCCGAAACGCTTCGGTTACCAGTGAGATTCGTTCATCCGGCTCGAACATGAGAGTTTTCAAGGGTTTGTCGTAGACTGCCATGACGATCTCGTCGAACAGTTTCGAGGCGCGGTTGGCAATGTCGATGTGACCGTAGTGGATGGGGTCGAACGTTCCGGGAAATAAGGCTCTAACCATTTTTCTCCATTTTTTCAACACGAAGGACACAAATGTCACTAAGGGTGGAAGGCTTAAAAACTTTGTGTACTTCGTGTCACTTCGACAGGCTCAGCGCAAGCCTTTGTGTTTAAGATACATCGCTCGTCGTTCTCTTCCAGAAGCGTTCGAAGGTTTCGGCAAGCAGGTTGTGTTCGGGCTGGGTGAGATACGGGTCTTTCTCGAACAAGGCTTGCGCCTGTTCGCGCGCTTTTTCGATCAACGCCACATCGGTAATGCTTGCCATCTTCAAGGAGGAGGCAAAGCCCGCCTGGCGCGTGCCGAGGAATTCGCCTGGTCCGCGAAGTTTCAAGTCAAGATCGGCGAGTTCGAAGCCGTTGTTGGTGGTCGCCATCGCCTGTAGACGTTCGTTCTCCGCCGCGTCTTCGTGCGTGGGAATCAGCAAACAAGTGGACTGTTTCGAGCCGCGCCCAACACGCCCGCGCAATTGATGCAGCTGCGCCAGTCCGAAACGATCCGCGCCTTCGATCAACATCAGCGTGGAGTTTGGCACGTCCACGCCGACTTCGATGACGGTTGTGGAAACGAGGATGTCGAATTCCCTGTCGCGGAATTTGTACATCACTTCGTCCTTTTCACTTGGCTTCATACGCCCATGAAGCAAGCCGAGTTTCAAATCGGGGAAGACTTCCTTTGAAAGCGTTTCAAAATCATCCACGGCGGCGGGGGCATCTATCTTTTCGCTCTCTTCGATCAGGGGATAGACGATGAATGCCTGGCTGCCGCGTTCCACCTGCGCGCGAATCATCGTGTACGCGCGTTCGCGTTCCTGCGGGCGGAGGACATGCGTTGCAATCGTCTGCCTCCCGGCGGGCATTACATCCATCACTGAAATATCGAGGTCGCCGAAAACTGTCAACGCCAGCGAGCGCGGGATGGGAGTCGCCGTCATCACCAGCAGGTGCGGGTTTGTGCCTTTGCTGCGCAGTTCGGCGCGCTGCTCCACGCCGAAGCGGTGCTGCTCGTCAATGACCACGAACTGCAGATCTTTAAACTGGACATCCGGCTCGATGACTGCGTGCGTGCCGATGACGATTTTTATCGAGCCGTCCGCCAAACCCTGACGGATCGCCTCTTTCTCACTCTCGGTCGTGCTCCCCACCAGCAGGCGAATCTCACCCTCTTGCAGGAATCCTTTTTCACCTGTGAGTAAACTGGTGAAGTTGCGATAATGCTGTTCCGCCAAAATGGACGTAGGCGCCATGATCGCCGCCTGCGCGCCGCTATCAACCACCATGCTCGCGCCAAGCGCGGCGATAACCGTCTTGCCCGAACCGACGTCGCCTTGCAAAAGCCGGTTCATCGGTCTGCCGGAATCGAGGTCGCGGCGAATGTCGTCCAGCGAGTCTTGCTGGGCAGAGGTCAGGGTGAAGGGCAAGGCTCCTAAACGCGTACCCAGCCACTCGTCCGGGACGGTGAAGCGGCGTCCTTCCACCGATTGCCAGTCGCGTTTCTGGCGAAGCACTCCCATTTGCAAATAGAAAATTTCATCGAAGGCAAGACGTTCGCGCGCCAGTTTGAGGCGTTCCTGTGAATCGGGAAAGTGGACTTGCGTCAACGCTTCGCCGAGCGAAACCAAACGCGCTTCGCGTTTGACGGTGTCGGGCAGGGCATCCACCACGGCGGGCGCCCAATAGGCGACCACCTGCTTCATTTGATTGCGCAGCCATTTTTGCGTGATGCGCTCGGTGAGCGAATAGATCGGCACGATGCGGTTGGTGTGCAGATTTTCCATCTCCACGAATTCCCAGTCGGGGCTGTTCATTACGATACGCCCGAGATATTGATCGATCTTTCCAGAGACGGAGATCATGTCGCCCTGTTTGAAGCGGTTCATGAGCCACGGCTGGTTGAAGAACGAAAGCCGCAGCGACCCCGTGCCGTCAGTCAGGATGACTTCGATGATGCTTTGCTTTCCGCCGCGGATCGGGCGGCTGTGCGTGCTTTGGATCGTCCCCAACACCGTGACCACATCGCCATACATCAGCGACTGGATCGGCTTCAACAGCGAATAATCTTCGTAGCGGCGCGGGAAGTTATACAGCATGTCGCCGAGCGTGCGCATGCCAAGCCTCGTCAGAGACTCGGCGTTCTTCGGTCCCACGCCCTGCAAAACGGTCAACTCCGCTTCGAGCGCGGCGGGCGTCTGACTGTGTTTTGCCCCGGCAGTCGAATCAAATTTGGATGGAGGAGCCGGACGCGGCTTGCGCTGCGGCGGCTGTCTCTCCGCTTCGGCGCCTTGCGACTTTTCCCTCTCGCTTCGCGCCGGACTGGGAGACCGGGTCTGCCCCTTCGGCTTTTGGCTCGCCTCCGGATACGTTTCTCCTATCCGCTTCCACAAGCCTTTGAGCGATTCCGCGCGCCCCTCCGGGCTGAGTTTTTCGTACGAGCGCAAACGCGAAACCACCGCCTGAATCACTTCCTCCGTCACGCCGTCGGCGCGGGCTTCCCCCTCCCAATATTCCAGCATACTGGCGAGTCCGCCAATGACAGCGGTATTGGCATATTTATTTCCATGTTCGAGTCGAAAAAATTTTCGCAGTTTTTCCAGTGAAGGTTGCATTGGGCAATTTTATCATGGGGAGAGGTTACTTCCCCACCGCCGCAAAACCGATGCCGTTCGGTCCCAAATGAGTCCCGATCACAGCCGTAACGTTGACGAACAAAATATCGCGCGGCACGGATTTTCGTGCCCGCTCCATCAACTCGCCCAGGAGGTTTTTCGCCCGCGCTTCGGCGTTGGTGTGCAAAATGGCGAGGCGTTCCATTTCGCCGATCTCCAGCAGGGAGTTCAACATGTTTTCATCGGCTTGCCTGCTTGTACGGACGGCGCCAATGGGCTTCGCCGCCCCATCACGCAGTTCGATCATCGGCTTGATGGAGAACAGTCCGCTCAGGCTGGCGACCAAACCGGGAACGCGCCCGCTGCGTTTGAGATATTCCATCGAATCCAACGCGGCTTTGACGCTCAGCCGTTTCCGCGCGGAGGCAATCGCTTCGAGGGCGGCATCCTTGCCGAGGTCAACGGCTTCGGCGGCGGCGAGGACTTGAAAGCCGAGACCCATCGAAAGCGAGCCGCTGTCCACGCAGGTGATTTTTCCGGGGAATTCCTGCGCGGCTTGGCGCGCGTTGTTGATGATCGCGGTCAATTGCGAGGCGGCGTGGATGGAGAGGACATGGTCACAGCCTGAGTCGAGCAGGGACTGATACGGCGTGAGAAAATCTCCGATGGACGGCGCGGCAGTTGTCGGCGGGGTTTGAAGCGAGGGCAGGCGGTTGTAGAAGTCTTCGCGGGTGATGCCAATTCCGTCCTTGTACTCTTTTCCCTCCAAGATCAAAATGGTTGGTACAACTTGAATTTCATGCTGTTCGATCAGGTATGGAGGCAGGTCGGCGGTT
The DNA here is from genome assembly GCA_020060625.1 of Anaerolineales bacterium. Taxonomy (GTDB): domain Bacteria; phylum Chloroflexota; class Anaerolineae; order Anaerolineales; family Villigracilaceae; genus Villigracilis. The sequence continues at coordinate 68,584 of JAGUZU010000115.1, forward strand.
GAGTCGGTGACGATTCCCAGTTTCATGGGTGAAGTGTAGCATACTTGCGCATGTCGCTGCGAGTGGGACTTGCAGCGCGACGAAGCACCCCCAACGAATAGGAGATTGCTTCGTCGCCCTTCGGGCTCCTCGCAATGACATATATTGCCTTATACTTTCCTCTTGACATACTGTGCTTTACACTGTATAATGCGGTAAAGGTTGAGATATGGCAAACACAGAATCGCTCGAAAATGTCGTTTTGGAATTGAGGCGCGGGGTGATCGTCCTCGCGGCGCTCAGCCAGTTGGGGACCGAACAGTACGGCTATTCCCTGCTGAAGCAGCTCTCCGACCTCGGCTTGGAGGTGGATCAGGGGACGTTGTATCCGCTTCTCCGTCGGTTGGAGGCGCAGGGTCTGCTGGAGTCGGTTTGGAAACTGGAAGAGTCGCGCCCGCGCCGCTACTACGTCATCAGTGCGGAGGGGAAGAAACTCCTGCCGAAACTGAAAAAAGAATGGGCTGGCATTGTGTCTGTGATGGACAGGATGTTGGCGTAATCAAGGAGAATGTCATGAAACTCATAGATCGTTATGTTGCCGAAGTGGGCAAACGCCTTCCGCTGGTGAAGGGGCGCAAGGATATCGAAAACGAATTGCGCTCCACGCTGGAAGACATGCTCGAAGACCGCGCGAACAAGGCGGGGCGTTCCGCTGATGAGGCGATGGAGATGGAATTACTCAAGGAATACGGCGCGCCGCAAAAGGTGGCGGAGACGTACAATCCAAACCCCTATCTGATCGGTCCGCGCATATTCCCGTTCTTTATGTTCATCCTGAAGATCGTCTTGGCGGCCATCACCCTCGGGCTGACCATTGCAACGGGCATTCAGATCGCGACACAATCACCCATGTCCGCCGTGGAATTGTTTTCCGCCATCGGCAAGGGCATCCTCAACATCCTTTCGGCGTGCATGGCGGCGTTCGGGAACATTGCACTGGTCTTTGCGTTGATCGAGCGCTTCGCTCCCGCCGCCGATTTCAAAATGGATGAAGAAAAGGAATGGGACCCCGCTTCCCTGATGAAGGAACCGAAGCCGCAGGACGTGAAGGCATGGGAAGCGATCCTTTCCATTGTGCTGACCTTCATCGCGCTCAGCATCTTCAACTTCAATCCGCACCTGATCGGCATCTATTATCTGGACGAAGGCGGATGGAATGCCCTGCCCGTGCTGTCCGAAGCGTTCTTCCGCTGGCTGCCATTGATGAATATCGGATGGATCGCGGAGATCGTCCTAAACGGTATGCTCCTGCGGACAGGACGCTGGGATGTCGGAACCCGCCTCGTCTCTGTCGGCATCAAAGCCTTCCAGATCGTCATCATCGTTCTGCTTCTGGCGGGGTCGTCCATTCTGGCGATAACGCCCGAGTCATTGGCGGCGATCGGAATCACCGACATGGAGGCGGCGCAAAAGTTGAGCGGGATGGCGCATCAGGGAATCCGCGTCGTGCTCGGGCTGGCGATCTTCGGCACTGTGGTGGACATCATCAAGTCGCTGTACAAACTGGTTACACAGAGAAATTTAGAAAGCGCGTAATTCACAAACAAAAAATGGGCGCAGGCTGCGCCCGTTTTTGATTCACTCAATCGAAATAATGAACTGATAATGCGGCTGCCCGCCCTCCTGTAATTCGACTTCCAGGTTGGGGTATTTTTTGCTTATTGCATCGGCAATATGGTTGGCTTCCGCGTGGGTCAAGTCTTCGCCGTAGAACAGGGTGACAATCTCATGTTCGGCGGCGTCGGCTTTTTCGAGCAGGTCCATCACGCCCTGCTCCACCGACTCCGCCGAAACGACCAGATTCCCGTCCAACAGCGCGATGACCTGACCTTCCTTCACCTTCACACCGTCAATCTCGACCGAGCGGGTGGCAATCGTAATCTCGCCGGTCTTCACGCCGCTCATTGCCTTGTTCATCTTTTCGGCAATCGCTTCCACGTCGCCGTCGGGAATGTACGAAAGCATCGCTGAAAGTCCCTGCGGGACGGTGCGCGTCGGCACAACCTGCACATTTTTCACCGTCACTTCCTTCGCTTGATTCGCCGCCATGATAATGTTTTTGTTGTTCGGCAAAATGATCACCTTATCCGTCGGCAGGTTTTCGAACGCCGCCAGAATATCCTGCGTGGAAGGATTCATCGTCTGCCCGCCCGCGACCACCGCCGCAACGCCGAGGCTGGCAAAGATCTTGCTCAAGCCCTGTCCCGGCGAAACGACCACCACCGCGATATGACCAGGCTCCACAGGCGTAAATTTGATCTGCGCGCCTTTTTGAATGTCGTCCATCTGCGCGATCAAATTTTCGATGGCAACCTTCGTCACCGTGCCGATGCCCATGATGTAATCAATCGGCGTGTAGCGGTTCTCCGTCGGCACGTGGATGTGCATCCGATACATCCCCTCGCCCTCGCCCACCTGAATGGATGTGCCCATCTCTTCCAGTTTCCCATAAAACGTCCCCAAATCCAATTCGCCCTGCGGCACAAAATCCACCACCACTTCATAGTCCTGCCCCTCTTCCACTTCCTCCAAAGCGCCCTGCAAATTCATCGCAGACATCGGCTGGATGCTCATCGTCGGTGTTTCGAGCGATTCTCCATAAATGTGCCGCAGCATCCCTTCCAAAATAAAGAACAGGCCCTTGCCGCCCGAATCCACCACACCCGCTTGTTTGAGGACGGGAAGCTGCTCCGGCGTCCTCTTGACGGCTTCATCCGCCGCCTTGACTGCAATCTCCAAAATCTCAATCGCATCTTTCGCGGACCCGAGGCTTGATTCCGCTGCGTTTGCAATTTCCTTAATGACGGTCAGGATCGTCCCCTCGACGGGCTTGACCACGCCCTTATACGCCGTATCCCGCGCCTCCCCCAACGCCTTGACGAACGTCTCCTTATCCAGCACAGCCTTCTCATGCACACCGCGCGAAAACCCGCGCAGAATCTGGCTCGTAATCACGCCGGAGTTGCCGCGCGCGCCCATCAACGCCCCTTTGGAAACCGCCGCCGCCATTTCACCAAGGTTGCGCGTGCCGAGGTCTTTGATCTCGTTCCAGGCGGATTGCAACGTTAGCGTCATGTTCGTGCCGGTGTCGCCGTCTGGAACGGGGAACACATTCAAAGAGTTGACGATCTGCTGGTTGGTGCGGAGCCAGGTCAGTCCTGCGTCCATGAGGCGTTTCATTGCAAGCCCGTCGATGGGCTGTTTCCGGAGTTTTTCAACGCGCGCCGTGTCAATAGCCATGAGTCGCAGGTCTCCTAATCCGTGTTGCTGATGCGCAGTCCCGCTATATGCACATTGACAGAATTTACGCGCAACCCAAGCGCCTTTTCCACGTGGAAGCGCACCGTGTTCGCCACGCTGTCCGCCACCGAGGTGATGCGCGTGCCATACTCGACGATGATGTGAACATCGATATGGATTTCATCGTCCTTGTAATGGACGGAAATGCCCCGCGAAGGTTCGCGGGTGATGCTGGCGACAATGCCGTCCGCCAGGTTTTTTGGCGCAAGCCCGACCACGCCGTAGGATTGCAGGGTGGCGTGATAGGCTATCGTCGCCACCGCGTTTGGCGAGATATGGATCCCGCCCAAGGTTGTAGTTTCTTCGCCCATGATTTTCCTTTCCGGTTCCCGCCATTGCGCCGGGCTTCGCCCTTGCAATGACGCTCTTGTCTGACTTATTTTAACATCATATCTTGAAGTTGGATGCGTTGTGTGGTAAAATGCCGTGCCTTCCGAAAGGGAAGCAGGCTATAACATACTGGAATTATTGCAAGGAAAGGAAACATCCATGGCTAAGTGCAACCACTGCGGCAAGACAACCACTTTCGGTCATAACCGCTCCTTCTCCCAGCGCGCAACCAATCGCAAGTTCAAACCGAATTTGCAGAAGGTTTCGGTGATGGAGAAGGGACGCATGGTCAAAAAGACGCTGTGCGCCAAGTGCATCAAGACGCTCGGCAAATCAGCGGCTTAGGTTTGTCTCTCCATTTTCATACAAGGATCGCGGCGCCAGCCGCGATTTTTGTTTTAATGCTGTTCCCGCACCATGCCCTTTTCCCAAGCGGGGAGTTCCCTATGATGATGTAATTTCCTTCAAAGCGCGCACACCCGCCGCCGTGCCTTGCGGGTGATTGAAGACGGCGCTTCCAGCCACGAAGGCGTTTGCACCCGCCTTCTTCATCAGCGGCAGGGTGTCGAGCGAGATGCCGCCATCCACTTCGAGGTGGGCGTTGGAGCGGATGGCGTTCAATTTGCTGCGGAGTTCCTCCACTTTGCCAATCATTTCCGGCATGAACTTTTGACCGGAAAAACCCGGATGGACGCTCATCACAAGCGCCAAGTCCGCGAACGGTAAAGCGGAATCCAATGCCGAGGCTGGCGTGGCGGGATTCAAGGTGATGCCCGCCGTGCAGCCCAGTGACTTTATCTTCCGCAGCATTTCCGGGAGGTCGGGGCAGGTTTCGGCGTGGACGGTGATGTTATCCGCGCCTGCCTTTGCGAACGCTTCAATATATTTCTCCGGTTCGGAGATCATCAGATGGACATCGAGCGGCAGTTTGGCGGCTTTTCTACACGCCTCGACAAACAACGGACCGATGGTGATGTTCGGGACGAAGTGACCGTCCATTACGTCCATGTGGAGCCAGTCAGCGCCGGCGGATTCGCAGGCGTGTATCTCTTCCGCGATGCGGGTGAAGTCGGCGGCGATGATGGAGGGGGCGAGGATGTATTTTGTCATGGGAGACGAAAAACCTGACAGGTCTTCGATACCCATCAGGTTTGGATTAACGAATGGGGGGGTTGTACGTCAGATAGACCATGAGCCAGAATGGAATGAGTCCGCCGATGGCGAGGACAGCCAACAAGCCGAGCCCAATGGAAACCCAGTCAATGTCTTCTTCGGGGGTGGATTCTGCCTGGGCTGTGTAAGCAGGCACGGGCGGAGTCGGAGGCGGGTAATACGGCGCGGGCGTCGGTTCCATTTGAGGCGCAGGTCTGCCCTGAGAAGTCAGTCGTTCCGCCACTTCAGGGCGCAGGGTGATCACCGGCGGGGATTCGGGCTCCTTCACGGCTGGGAGGTCTGGCTGTGTGCCGAATTTTTGCAGGACGCGCCCGAGTTGGTCGGCAGTGCGGTAGCGAGCGGAGGGTTCCTTGGAGAGGACTTTCATGACGATTTCTTCGAGCGCGGAGGGAACGTCCGGGATGTATTCGCTGATGGGGATGGGGCGCGCGGAGATGTGCAGGCGCGCGAGTTCGTCGGCAGTGGAGGCAGTGAAGGGTGTGGTGCCGCTGAGTAGTTCGTACAAGACGACGCCCAACGAGTAGACGTCGGACGCGGGCGTGGGGGTTTCGCCTGCGGCTTGTTCGGGCGCGAAATAAAGCGGCGAGCCCCAGACCACGTCGGATTTTTCGCCCGGTGAAATGGTGGCGAGCGCGCGCGCGATGCCGAAGTCGGTGACTTTGAGACGCCCGTCCTTCGAGACGAGCATGTTGTGCGGTTTGATGTCGCAGTGGACGAGTCCGGCGCGATGGGCGTAGCCGATTCCTTTGCACGCTTGCACGATGAGCGGGATGCCGTCTTGAATCGAAAAACGTCCGCGTTCGCGGATGAGTTGTTTCAGGTCTTTGCCGGGGATGTGCTCCATGACGATGTAGAGCAGACCGTCTGCAAAGCCGAAGTCATGCACGGTGACGATGTTTGGATGCGAGAGATTTGCGGCGGAACGCGCCTCGAGCCTGAACTGGCTTTGGAATTCGTCGTTGTCGGAATAGTCCTTGCGCAGGACTTTGATGGCGACGTAGCGGTCCAGCACCACGTCTCGCGCGCGGTAGACATACGCCATGCCCCCGGTGCCAAGCTGTTCGAGCAGTTGATAGCGATCGTTGAGAAGCGCGCCTTCGGTCATTGTGAGAGGATTATAACATCAGGGAGGATGGGGCGATCCTCTGTCCAGGGCAATCGCATCTAATTTGCTCCCGCTAGGACTTTGAGGAGGTAATCGTCATTCCAAGCGGCTTGGAGTTGCTTGGCCTGGATGCCGCCTTTGGCA
>JAGUZU010000138.1 GCA_020060625.1 Anaerolineales bacterium
CCAGGGTGACCCATCATACCCACATCTACCTACTCTTCACGGTAGAACCTTTTCATAGGACTCACTGCCTTAGGCAGTGGTTTTACACTCTAATAAAAAAAACAGGGCTGCGCCAACAAGCATAGCCCTGTTTTTCTGTTCACTACTTGGTCATTTCTTTTATCCCATATGGGAAGCCGTAATCCGCCATTTTTTCCATGAAAGGCACAGGCTCGAAAGCCTCCGGTCCGAGCACGCCTTCGCCCTTCCAAACGCCATGCTCGATCAGATCCATGGCAATGACAGCGCTGAAAGCAGTCTGCGCGACGACTGCCTGACATCCCCACGCCTTCATGCATTCTTCGTTGTCAGCGACTTGATATAAATAAACTTCCTTCTTTTTTCCGTCTTTTGTCCCTTTTACCCACGTCCCTGCGCAGGTCTTTCCCTTCATCTTGTCCCCAAGGTGCGCCGGGTCGGGCAGGCAGGCGGCGACCACATCGCGCGGCGCGACCTGAACGCCTTTGACGTTGATTTTCTCTTTATTGTCCAAGCCGAGCATGCGCAGGGTTTTCAAGACATTGATGAACTCGTCGCCAAGTCCATATTTGAACGTGACGCGTTTTGCTTTCACCCAGCGCGGAACGAGCAATACCTCTTCATGCTCTACATTGACAACTTCGACAGGTCCGATTTCGGGGAAGTCGAAGACTTCCGGTTCGGAGAACGGCGGGGTGGTAATCCATTTGCCATCCTGCCAGATCACAGGCGGGTTTAGGCACTCTTCGATGGTCGTCCAGATCGAGAAGTTGGGGGCGAAGTCGTAGCCTTCGATGGTAATATTCGCGCCGTCGCGGATGCCGATTTCCTCGATCTCGTCGAAAAGATGGTCGGCGGCGTATCGCGCAAACACATCCGCCATGCCGGGTTCTACGCCAAAGCCGACGAGGGCAAGCAAGCCTTTCTTTTCCCAGTCTTTGGCTTTCTCGAATTGGTAATCGCCGAGTTTAACGCCGGGTTTGTTGAACGGGTCGGTGGGATGCGGCTCGGAAAGCGTCATCGCCATATCCATATATTTTGCGCCGACGTTGTACGCGGCATCGAAGATCTGCTTATTGAAGATCGGGTCGACCGAGTTCATGATGAGGTCTACCTGATATTTCTTTGCCAGTTCCTCGATGTTCTTCTGGCTGCTCGCGTCGACGAATTCGACCGGGAAGCGATTCGCATCTCCCATTTTCTTCTGCACCTCTTCGGCGCGCTTGACGTTGTAATCTGCCAGCACCATCAACTCCATCCACTCGCGCGGCTTGGCGATGGCGGCGATGGCTTCCCCTACTCCCCCCACTCCTACAAGCAATACTTTCATGATCCTTCCATTCTCCGTTAGTTTTATAACCCGCACACGGGCGAGTTAGTTTGATAGTTTGATAGTTGAATAGTTGGTTGGTATCACAGCGCAAAGTCAGGCGTCATCCTGCGCCTGGGATGTATGCCCAGAATGGGTACAGCGCAGGGAACGGCGGCGGAGGGCAACCCGCTCCATAGCGTATGACCAGCCTCGTTAAACGGAATCAGGTTCGGGGTCAGGCATGAAGCGTTTTGTCGTTCTAAAAATAAATCTCTTTGACGATCTTCAAATACATGAAGGACTCGGTTTCGCGGACGCCGTCCACCTTTGCCAGTTTTTCGGTCATGAATTGGAGCAGGTCTTCATGATCCTGACAGAAGACTTCGATCATGATGTCGTACCTGCCGCTGACGACAACGATGTAGACCACCTCGTCGAACTTGATCAGTTTATTCGCCACGTCCAGCATTTTGCTTCCGTCGGTGCGGACGCCGATCATTGCCATGGTGCGCTTGCCCATCATCAATGGGTTGGTGACAGCAACAACCTTGAGGTAACCAAGATCAACAAGCCTGTTATAACGCTGGCGAATCATGCCCGGAGAAACCTTGAGTTGCTCAGCCAACTGGGCAAATGCCACACGCCCGTCGGCGCGAAGGGCGTTTATAATGTGGCGGTCTATTTCATCGAGCTTGTCGCGGGGTCCATTACCGATGCTGTTTCCCATTGGGTTATTTTATAACTTTCTGTCATTATTGTCAATGCTTTTATGACTTTTTTTCATTTAATTTATGTATTTTATGATTATTTTGCAATGCTGCGCGGCAAAATTCGGTAAAGTACTCGTTGTCCCTGCCGGGCGCGGTTATTTTCCCAGCAACCGCGCCCAAATGGCATCATACAATTGCGCGGCTTCGCCGACATCGGAAATGCGGTGCCCGCTGCCGATCACGCTGGCTGGCGTGTTGGTGATGGGAGAGGAGGTGTACAAGTCGTATAGCTCCGGCTCATTCGCTTTTGCATATTCCAACGCGGCGGTATTTGGGTTGGTATAGGGAAAGTCCCTCAACATCATCCAGAAGACGTTCCCCTGCATGGTGTAGTTGAGCCATGCATACGCGGCATCGGCATGAGCGGCATTATCCAACATCGCCCAGTTATCCTGCCAAAGAATTGCGCCTTCCGACGGGTAAATATATTGAATTGCAGGATTTTCCTGTTGGGCAAGCAATGCCTCGGCGGTCCAGGTCACTCCCAGATCGGCGACCCCGGCAACCAGGGCTGTCTTTGGGCTATCGCTGTCGAAGAGTTTGATATTGGGGATAAGTTCGGAAAGTTTGTTTTCCGCTTCCTGCAACTGGGCGGGATCGGTGGAATTGACGTCATATCCCAGGGTCAGCAAGGTCATGCCGATGGTCGCGCGCGAATCATCCAGAAAGACCATTCGACCCGCATATTCCTCATTCCATAAATCAGCCCATGATCGGGGGATGGTATCAACCGCATCCGTATTGACGACAATGGCTGTCGTTCCCGCCTGATATGGGACGGTGTACTTGTTGGCGGGGTCGAATTCCAAATCGAGGTAATTGGGATCGAAATTCCCGAACACCGGCAATTTTTCACGGTCGAGTTCCTGTAACAGTCCTTCCCGCGCCATCAGCTCGATCATGTAATCCGAGGGTTGTACGAGGTCATAATTCGACCCACCGGTTGTGACCACTTCGTACATTTCCTCGTTGCTCGAATATTCGCTGCGATTGACTTTTATGGAATAGATCAGTTCAAAACATTCGATCATTTCCAGCGGAACGTATTCCGTCCATACATATATATTCAATTCCGTGGCTTCGACCGGAATGGGGAACTCGGGTTCCGGGCATTCAAACCCGCCGGAGGTGATCCTCGGCGCGGGGGTTGGAGTTGAACCCGCGCCGAGGCAGGCGGTCATCAAAAGGCATCCGGCGACCAGTAAAAAAGTCAGATGAAGCGATCTGTGAATCCTCATTTTGCCTCCGTATGGTAACCAACAATCCTGAAACCCTTGCGGATAATCCGATCCGGCGCAGAAAAGTTTTTGAACAGATTCCAATTGTATCAACAATTGGAATAAGACAAAACCGGCAATCCGTTTCAGACAGCCGGTTTTGTCATTCATTTATTGCAACAGGCGAATACTAACTGCCTGCGGCGGCTTTGAACTCCGTCCAAATGCGGTCGTACAGTTCGAGCGCGGGACCAACATCTTCGATCCACTGCAGGCGGGCTTCGACTTCAGGAGGCGGATAGATGCCTTCATCAGCCAGAATTTCGGGGTCAATGAATTCCTTTGCCGCGGCATTGGGGGAACCATAACCAACCCATTCGGCATTTTGAGCCGCAATCTCCGGGATTTGGGCATAGTTCATGAAGACCATGGCTGTGTATGGATTCGGCGCACCGACGGGGATCGCCATGTTATCCTGCCAAATGGTGCAGCCTTCCTCGGGGATCACGTAGGCAATGCCTTCGCGCCCGCCGGCATCGGGCAAGCCTGCCAGGATGGCGTCGCCTGTCCAGATGTGGGCAAAGACGGTCTCGCCCGAAACGATCAGATCGTCATTGGTCTGGCTGTCATAGGCTTTCACACATTTGGATTGTTCGATGAGAAGGTTCTTGGCTTCTTCGAGGTGCGCGGGGTCCGTATCATTGAGCGAATAGCCAAGATACATCAACGCCGCGCCCAGCGTTTCGCGCTGGTCGTCCAACATGCTGATCTGACCACAGTACGGGGAGTTCGGGTCGAACACCATGCTCCATGATTCGGTGTACTCGGTGACCACGTTCGTGTCCACGGCGAAACCGGATGTGCCCCAGAACCACGGAACTGTGTATTTCTGTTCGGGATCGAAATACTGATTGACATTCAAAGGCTCCATATTGTTGATGTTGGTGATTATGCTGAAATCAAGTTCCATCAACATGCCTTCATCGATCATGATCTGGACCATGTAATCCGAGGGGACGATAATGTCATAGTCCGCGCCGCCAGCCTGGAGCGTGGCGAGAAGCGTCTCGTTCGAGTCGAAATTGGTTTCGATGACTTCAACACCGCATTCTTCCTTGAACATGTCCTTGACCTCGGGGTCGATATACTCAACCCAGGTATAGAGATAGATCTTGTCCGCCAGTTTGGATTTATCCCCACAGCGATCAGACACTTCACCATCATCGGCGGGTTCGTCTCCGCCGGAGGGCGCGGCAGGCTCGTCACCGCCGGAAGGCGCGGCGGGTTCGTCGGTAGCAGCTGGCGAACACGCTGACAATACAAGCGCCATGAGCAGCAATATGTAAATCAGATTCTTCTTCATTTCTCTCTCCTTGTTTCATTTTGGATTCTACCGACCATGATTTGAAAATTTCATGGTCATACGCAACATGTGTATTCTCTCCGAAGCCACCACCTCCTTTACATCAGCCTACGACAACAACAGCCAGGCTGAAAGATACGCGGCAAAGCCTGTGATGAATATCGTCAGCCATGCCAGTATCCTGCCGGAACGGTTGGCATCAACAAGTTCCTCGTTGAAACCGGCATAGGAACGCCATGCAAAGTATAAACCGAACAGCAACGCCAGATGCAGGATCAGACCGCCGAACGTAAAGCCGCCGGGGGCGAACAAAGACAGCAGTCCATACAAACCAAAGAGACCAAACCCGGCGGTCGCGCCCAAAGACATCCCTTTCGTGTAAACGGGACCTCCATTTTGGGCGGTTAGAGACAACCCGACCAGACCGATGGACCCCGCCAGCAACACCGATGAAAGCGCGTTGATCTCCGGGGTGACGCCTTTGCGAACAAGCGAGTAAATGTACAGGGGCATGGTCTGTTCCTGCACGCCTTTCGTAAAGACAGTGATAAGGTAATCATCCAAAGACAGTGTGAAAGCCATCAACGCGCCGCCGATGATGCCGGGCATGAGCAAGGGCAGCGTAACACGTTTGAACGTTTGCCATTCGTCCGCGCCAAGGTCTGCCGCGGCTTCTTCGAGCGTCCGGTCGAAGTCTGCGAGGCGGGCGCGGACAATGACGTAAACAAAGGGGATATCGAAGGCAATATGGGAGATCGTAATGGTGTGAAGTCCGGTCGAAGCGCGGATGCCGAATGCGCTTTGCAAAAACGGGAAGAGCGCCTGGTTGAAGAACAGCAACAACGAGATACCCATGACGATCTCGGGGATCACAATGGGGAGATACAAATTCGCGTCGAACATGGTGCGAAGTTTGAACCGGTAACGGTCCATGGCAAGGGCGGTGAGGGTACCGATTGTGGTTGCAACAATGGTGGTAATAAGCCCCACCAACAGGCTATTCTTTGCCGCTCCAAGCAATTCGGTATTATGCGACAATTTCACATACCATTCGGTTGAAAAGCCTGAAAACACCGCCACCGAACGGGTATCATTGAACGAGAAGACGATCAGGATCAAGACCGGCAGGTAGAGGAACCCAAAGACCAACGCGGCGTTCCCGCCCAACAGCCAGTTGCCAATACGGGTTGCCAGGCGCACTTGCTGGCGCGGATAAACGGGGAATTTTGCGCTCATATTCCCCTCCTTGTCTCTTCCGTGCTGGAGCGAAAGTAGATGACCACGCCGATGAGAACCAGCAGCATCAGAATGAGCGACATCGCCGAGCCGAAGGGCCAGTTACGCGCCACGCCGAACTGACGGTTGATCAGCGTGCCAATCATTTCCACCTTGCCGCCGCCCATGATGTCGGGCGTGATAAAGGCTCCCACAACAGGAACAAATACGAGCACGAGCGCGGCGACCACCCCCGGCAGGGTCATCGGGAGCATCACGCGCAGAAAGGCTCTGCGCGGCGAGGCGCCCAAGTCTGCGGCTGCTTCCATCAGGGAATAATCGAACTTCTCGATGGAAGTGTACATCGGCAAGACCGCAAACGGCAGATACCCGTAGATCAATCCCACCACCACTGCAAACTCATTGAACAGCAAATTCATCGGCTGACTGATGATATGCAAATTCATAAGGAAAGAATTGAGCAACCCTTCTGTGGCAAGTACGGACTTGAGCGCGTATGTGCGGACAAGGAAGTTTGTCCAAAACGGGATGATGACCAATATCATTAGCGCGTCACGCCAGACCTGTTTCTGCTTTGCCATGAAGTAAGCCAACGGATACCCGACGAGGATACAAAAGAAAGTGACCATCAAACCGATGCGCACCGAATGACTGAAGATACCCAAATAAAGGAAGGGGTTGCATTCCGGGCCTGAAAATGCGGATGAACATGAATTGAAGAACAGTCTGTAGTTTTCGATGGTATATACAGGCGGAATTTTAATTCCACCGGCGCGCCCGCGCTCCACAAAACTAATGAACAGCATGATCAACAAGGGCAGGTTGAAGAAGAGCAATATCCAAAGGGCGCCCGGGCTGATCAAGCCAGCCAGCTGCCATCCTTTGCTACGCCTGAAAAATTTCAACATGGGATTTTCCTCTACTCCGTAAGAAGGCGGGGGGAGGTTCGCGTGAAGGAAACCATAACCTCTTCACCCGTTTTGGCGATGATCTTCTGCGCTTGCGTGAGATTTTGCTCCCGAACACGAACCTTTTGCCCGCCCGTCATACGAACTCCATAATGCGTATCCGTGCCAATATAGATGACATCCTCCACGCGACCCTTGAGATTGTTGCCTTCCTTTACATCGGAGTTCAAGCGGAGTTTTTCAGGACGCACCGCAACGGAAACCTGCTGTCCGTTCGTGAACGTCCGGCTCGATTCCACGCGCACCAACCCGGTTCCAGGTATATCAACTTCGACCGTGGAACCGTTCTGCCCCTTGACGGTCCCGTCGAGGAAGTTCGTCTCACCGATGAAATCCGCAACGAATTTATCGGCTGGGCGCTCGTAGATCTCTTCCGGCAGACCGATCTGCAATGCCACACCCTTGCTCATGACGGCGATGCGGTCGGACATCGTCAGGGCTTCCTCCTGGTCATGAGTGACGTAAATAAAGGTGATGCCTACTTCGCGTTGAAGGGTCTTCAATTCCAGCTGCATTTCTTTGCGCAGTTTCAAATCGAGAGCGCCGAGCGGCTCATCGAGTAGAAGAACTTCGGGTTTGTTGACCAAAGCCCGGGCGAGAGCGATGCGCTGCTGTTGTCCGCCGGAGAGTTGTTTGGCGCGGCGCATTTCCATGCCGGGCAATCGCACCATCTCGAGCGCTTCCGAAACACGCTTCGACCGCTCGGCTCTCCCGACGCCTTTCATCTCAAGACCGAAGCCGATATTCTGCTCGACAGTCATGTGTGGAAAAAGCGCGTACTGTTGGAACACGGTGTTGACGGGACGCAGGTGGGCAGGCACCTGACTCATCTCCTTGCCGTGTATCAGTATTTTGCCGGATGTCGGCAGTTCAAAGCCGGCGATCATGCGCAGGGAAGTCGTCTTCCCGCACCCGGACGGACCCAGCAGGGAAAAGAATTCCCCGTCCTTGATTTGCATGGTCACGTGATTGACTGCCGCCAGTATTCCTCCTTCCGGTGTTACGAATTGTTTTAGAACATCCTGCATTTCGACTGCAAATTCACTGGTCATCTATCTTCTCCAATGTGAAATATAGACTTCCGAAGCCGCGCCCGACGGAGCAACTTCGGAAGTCCTGTATTACATTGTCCTGCTGATTTCCTTGAGAGACTCATCAAGCCGGTCCAACAACGCGTCCATTTGCTCCTGCGTGACGACGAGGGGCGGCTCGACGCGAATGGTCTGCGAGCTTGTCAATGTGCCGGCGACAAGGACATTACGCTTGAACAGGCTTGACGCCACTTTATAACCGATCTCCGGGGTCTTGAAATGCATGCCGATCAAAAGACCTTTGCCTGTTATTTTCTCATAAATTTGCGGATACTGCGCGGCAAATTTCTCCAATTGCGAAATCAGATATGAGCCTTTTTCCGCCGCCTGCTCCCACAGTTTCTCGCGCAGGGTGACGTGGATCGCGGAGATCGCCGCCGAACAAGCCAGCGCCCCGCCGCCTGTGGTCGTCGTGTGCATGAAGGGGTTTGGATACATCATTGGATGGAAGATTTCCTCGGTTGTCGTCACCGCGCTGATGGGCATCACGCCGCCGCCCAGCGACTTGGCAACCGTCAAAATATCCGGCGTCGCATCCCAATGATCCACGCCCCACAACTTACCCGTGCGCCCAAGTCCCGTTTGCACTTCATCTGCTATTAACAACGCGCCATGCTTTTTCGTTGCGGCGCGGATGCGGGTCCAGAAGTCATCCGGCGGGACAATTGCCCCCGCCTCGCCTTGAATCGGCTCGAACACCACACCTGCGACGCCAATGCCAACCTTCTCACAAATCTCAAGCTGACGCTCCACCGCCTCCGCATCGCCAAACGGAACGTGATACACAGGACCTGCATACATCGGTCCCACCTGGGCGCGAAAATCGGACTTGCCGATCAGCGAAAGCGAGCCCATCGTCTTGCCGTGGAATGCCTTCACCGCCACGATGAACGCGGTTTTTCCGGTATAAAGTTTTGCGATCTTCATTGCGGCTTCGTTGGCTTCCGTGCCGCTCGCGCCGAACCAACTGTACTTCAAATCTCCCGGCGTAATGGACGCCAAAAGTTTTGCCAGCACGCCGCGCAGCGGATCGAGTAATTCCTGCGAAGGCATGGGCGAACGTTCCAACTGCGCGCGCACCGTCCTCACAACATCGGGATGGCTCCAGCCCAAATCCATCATGCCGTAGCCGCCGAGAAAATCCAGATACTCGCGCCCAAGGATATCCTTGAACACCGCGCCCGAGCCGCTCCACTCCACCGCCGCCCAGTCGCCCGCTTCGGTTACAGACTTGCGATATTCCAACCAGTTGCGGTTGTAATATTCCGCAAAGTTGAGCTTCGATTCGTCAATGATCTTGTGCGCCTCTTCCACGGCGGGAAACCCATCGCTGTGAATTAGATCGATCCAACGGGACGAATAATCCAATGCGTCTTCGTAATCGTATGCCATATATCCTCTTAGATGTCATTGCGAGGGCGAAGCCCGAAGCAATCTCCTCAATGCAGGAGGTTGCTTCGTCGCTCACTGCCGCTCGCTCCTCGCAACGACATTATTGATTTAAAACTTCCTCGTCCATTCCTTGGGCCAGCGCTCGACCACAACTTTCTTCTGTGTAAAAAACTCAACCGCATCAGTGCTTTGACCGTGCATGTCGCCAAAGAATGAATCTTTCCAACCGCTGAATGGGAAGAACGCCATCGGCGCAGCAACGCCGATATTGATGCCGACATTCCCCGCCTCCACTTCATAACGGAAACGCCGCGCCGCATTACCGCTGGTAGTGAACAAACTGGCTTGATTACCATACACACCGCTATTGGCAAGTTGGATGGCATCATCGATGGTGTTGACGTGCATGAGACTGAGCACGGGACCAAAAATTTCGGTGCGGGCAATCTCGCTTCCCGGCTGGACCTCGGACAGGATCGTCGGTCTGACAAAGGATCCGCCCTCGTAGCCTTTGACCTTCGTCCCGCGCCCATCCACAGGGACGCTCGCGCCTTCCTTTGCGCCAAGCGCAATCAATTGCTCCACACGCTGCACCGAAGCGGTGTTGATGACAGGTCCCATCTGCACGCCTGAGTCCATGCCGTAGCCGACGGTACGAGACGCCGCCGCATCGCAGATCAGCTCGGTGAATTCGTTCTTTGATTCGGCAACGGTCACAGCGAGAGAAACTGCCAGACAGCGCTGACCAGCGCACCCGAAGGCTGAATCGGCGACGATCTTCGTCGCCATTTCCATATCCGCATCCGGCAAAATGATGACGGGATTCTTCGCCCCGCCCTGAGCCTGCACACGTTTGCCATGCGCGGCGGCAGCAGCATAAATATATTTCGCTACATTGGTCGAGCCAACAAAAGTAATCGCACGAATGGCGGGGTGTTCGAGAATGCCATCCACTGCCTCCTTCGTGCCGTTGACCATGTTGATCACACCCTTCGGGAAGCCAACCTGCTCGATGAGTTTGAAAATGTATTGCATCGTCATCGGCACTTTTTCAGAAGGCTTGATGACGTAGGTGTTGCCCGCCGCAAGCGCATAAGGCAAATACCAAAACGGAATCATGCCGGGGAAGTTGAACGGCGCAATCGTGGCGCACACGCCTACTGGCTGGCGGATCATAATCTCGTCAATGCCGGGAGCGATGTCTTCCACAAATTCGCCCTTGCCCATGTGCGGCATCCCACAAGCGACTTCGATATTTTCGTAAGCGCGCACCATTTCAGCTTTGGCTTCTTCGAAGGTCTTGCCGCATTCATCTGTGATGAGCTTGGCAATTTCGTCGCCATGCTCGCGCATGATATTGCGGAGTTTGAACAAATACTGCACCCGGTCATTGACGGGAATACGACGCCATGCCGGGAAGGCTTCGCTCGCCGCCTTCGCCGCCGCATCCACATCCGCTTTGGTGCTGAGCGGCGTCTTCGCAATCACCTGCCCCGTCGCAGGGTTGACGACATCGAAATATTCTTTGACGCTGGGTTTGACCCATTCGCCGTTGATGTAATTTAGGATTTCCATGAGTTCTCCAAAATTAATTGAGGGTTCAAAGTTGCAGGTTGAAGGTTACAGGTTGGAATCTTCAACCTGTAACTTTAAATGACGTTCTTATCCGCTGCTTCCAGCGCCTTTTCAACAATGGCAAGCCCTTCATCAAGCTGCTCTTTTGTGATGCACAATGGCGGCACGACAAAGACCATGCTGCCCATGTTGTTTGCCATGATGAAAGTGAATAGACCATTTTCGCGCAGGGTTTTTCCCACTTCTGCCATCACAGAAGGAGATATGATCTCTTTTGTCTCGCGATTGGCAACCAATTCAATGGTCGAAAAAAGCCCGATATACCGCACATCGCCCACCGATGGATGCTTCGACTTAATATCTTCAAGGCATTCGCCAAGATAATTCCCCATCTTTCTCGCATTCTCGATGAGGTTATCTTCCTCGTAGACATCGATCGTAGCGAGCGCCGCCGCGCAAGACAAGGCATGACCGTTATAGGTCAGACCAGCGTAGAGATATTTATCTTCAAAGAATTCGGCGA
Source organism: Anaerolineales bacterium (assembly GCA_020060625.1). Taxonomy (GTDB): domain Bacteria; phylum Chloroflexota; class Anaerolineae; order Anaerolineales; family Villigracilaceae; genus Villigracilis. The sequence goes on from JAGUZU010000138.1 coordinate 11,466, forward strand.
TCTTATCTGAGACGATGACCGCGCCGAGCGGAACATATCCGCTGGTGATGCCTTTGGCGGTGGTGATGATATCCGGCGTAACTTTCCAGTTATCAACAGCGAACCATTCGCCGGTGCGTCCCCATCCGCTCATGACTTCATCCGAGATCAAGAGGATGCCATACTTATCACACAATTCGCGGACGCGGGGCCAGTAATCATCCGGCGGGACGATCAAACCGTTCGAGCCGACCACGCCTTCCATGATGATGGCAGCGATCTTATCGGGACCTTCATACTTGATAACTTCTTCCAGATGCGAAATGCACTCACGCTTACATGATTCTTTCTTCTGCCCGAACGGACAGCGATAGCAGAACGGGTCGAGGAAGTGAACGCCGCCCGGCATGACCGGCTCCACGGCAAGACGGCGATAATCGCCAGTCAGGGCAATCGAGCCGTGCGTCGCGCCGTGATAGGAACGATAGCGGGCAAGGATTTTGTGACGCCCGGTATAGAAACGCGCGATCTTGATGGCGTTTTCATTCGCTTCCGCGCCGCCAAGGGCAAAGAAGGTCTTCTTTAAATTGCCGGGTGTTACTTCCGCCAGTTTTTTTCCAAGCAAAGCGCGGACGTCGGTGGTGTTGCCGGGATGCACAAAGCAAAGTTTGGCAGCTTGATCCTGAATGGCTTTCACCACCTTTGGGTGCTGATGCCCAATATTGGTGTTCATCAACTGGGACGAAAAATCAAGATAGCGTTTCCCGTCCATGTCCCAAAAATAAACCCCTTCCGCTTTTTCAACGGGGATGGGATTGACCTGCCCCTGCACAGACCACGAGAAAAATGTATATTCCCTGCTTAGATCAACGATTTCTTTTGAAGTTAGATTTGACATGGGTTTCCTCGGTTACAGGTCGAAAGTTACAGGTTGAAAGTTACAGGTTGAAAGTTTCCAGCCTTCAACCTGTACCCTGCAACTTTCAACTATTTTTTGACTTCCTTCACGATCTCCGCATAGACATTCAGTGTCTCATCGATGTCCGCATCGGAGTGTTCGTAGCAAAGGAACCACGGTTCGCGGGCATCGTGGTCTGGCATAACGCCTTTTTCGATGGCTTTGTCGGCGAGGCGGAGGTACAAGTCGTGATCGCTCTTCACCCAATCGCGCTGGCAAGTCACGGATTCGACGCCGAGCGAGAAGGAGAACATTGCGGGATAGCCGGTGACCACAACAGGGATGTTGTTCTCTTCGAAAATTTCCTTCAAGCCGTCCATCAGGCGCTGTCCGCGTTTTTCGATGGTTTTGAGGATGGGTTTGGTTTTGAGTAACTTCAAGGTGGCATACGCTCCAGCCACGCCGGGCTTGTTGTTGGTGTACGTTCCGCCTTGCGCCACGCCATGACCGATAATGGACATGATCTCCCGCTTCCCACCGAACGCCGCTATCGGGTAGCCGTTGCCCAGGGCTTTGGCATACGTGACCAGGTCCGGTTGGAGGCGGTAGTATTCCTGCGCCCCGCCGTTCGCAATGCGAAAGCCCGTCTTCACTTCATCCAAAATGAAGACACATCCATACTCCTCGGTCTTCTTGCGGATGAGTTGCAGAAAGCCTTCCTGTGGGTTGATGGCGGCGCAATTCCCCTGACACGGCTCAGTGATGACCGCGGCAATCTGCTCGCCGTAGGAACGCATCACACGCTCGAAGCCTTCGGAATCATTGAAGGGCAGCGTGATGATGAATTCGCGCATGGATTTGGGAATGCCCGACGAGCCGGGAACAGGGATGGGACTGCGCGCGTTGCCGTACGCTTCCGGGGGCGCATAGGTGGACCACAAGGCATGGTCGTGCATTCCGTGATAATTGCCTTCAAATTTGAGAATGATGTCGCGCCCTGTGAATGCGCGCGCCACACGAATGGCGTGCATGGTGGCTTCGGTACCTGAACAGGCAAAGCGCACCATGTCGATGGCGGGAGACATTTCGATGATCATTTCCGCCACTTCCACTTCGAGTTCGCTCGTCATGGCAAACAGGATTCCCTTTTGGATTTCCTCGATTACTTTTTGATCCACCTCGTCATAGGCGTGACCGAGGATGATCGGACCAAATGCCATGCGATAGTCAATGTATTCCCTCCCATCCACATCCCACAAGTGCGAGCCCTTTGCCTTTTCGACATAGGGTGTTATCCCATCTCCCCAAAAACGAAAATTCGAGTTTACCCCCAACGGCACAATCTGCTGTGCGCGCTGTTGCAATTCCTGCGTCTTTGCGCCAAACATAATGTCTCCTTGGACTATGGATTTGGACGGCTTTAACCGATGAAAAATCCGCCCTGTTCAAACCGTCTCGCCTGCCGCTGCTTCCTTTGCGATCTTTTCGGGAATTCGCCACTGATATACATCCTTGAGGATGATCGGCACGATGGAGGTCGTTGTTTTACGAACGCCCGGCACCTTGCGAATCACCTCTGTGACAAAATGGTATATCTCGGCGGTATCCTTTGCCACCACCTGAATACTGATATCGTTCTGCCCGATGCCGCACGCCACGTAGGTGACGTTTTCGAACGCCGCCATTTTCTTTGCCACATCCAGGATCAAATCCGACTCCACTTCCAGCCACACATCCGCCTTGATGGTGAACCCCAGCGCCTCAGGACTCACGACTGCGCTGATCTGAATGACCCCTTCATCGATCATCCGGTCGATGCGATAGCGGACAGCCCGCTCCGATATATCCCCCATGCGGCGAGCCGCTTCGGAAGCGGACATGCGTCCGTCTTCGAGAAGCAGGTTGACAATTTTTATATCAGTTCTGTCGAATTCATACATGATTTATCATCTTTACTTCCGAAAAAGACAGGGGCAATATACCTTATGGCATTTTAATCGTCAAGGGTCGCCAAAAACGAAATTAAGAGACAAATCGCCGCTCCGCCCTGCCTATTTCCAAGCAATTCCCTGGTATGTCGTTGAAAGGGTGCTCTTCCCGAAGCAACCTCTCCACAGCGCCGGGAGATTGCTTCGCTTCGCTCGCAACGACATTCTCATAAAGGGAATTGCCGGCGATGTCCTCAGGGCAATCGCATCTAATTTGCTCCCGCTAGGACTTTGAGGAGGTAATCGTCATTCCAAGCGGCTTGGAGTTGCTTGGCCTGGATGCCGCCTTTGGCA
>JAGUZU010000016.1 GCA_020060625.1 Anaerolineales bacterium
AGCGCACAGAGGGCACGGAGATTTTTTAAAGGTTTTTCTCTGTGGACTCCGTGATCTCTGTGGTGAAAAAAAGGGAACCCCACCAAATACCAAAGAGCCAGAATAATTTTGTCAAACGATAAAGAGAAAACCATAGCGCGGCAAGCCGCAACCAAAGTAAGTCGGATTGGCAATCCGACCTACGCGCAAAATCTTCGCGGTAGGCGTAGTTTTTACAGAGCAATACTATAGCGCGCATCCCCTCCTGAAGAACTGTTTTTTGAAAGTGACGTTTCCACATCGAAGAATCCTCATATTTTACAGTATACTGCCGCGAAAAAAATCAAGGCGGTTAAAATGATTCGAACCATAATCTTCGATCTGTCCGAGGTGTTGATTGCAGGTTTGCTTGGCGTGGAGCATATTCTTTCGCCGCGTCTTTCCCTGCCGCCCGAAACCATCCTCGCGGCGTTGGGCGGCGGATCGCTGCGCGAACTTTGTCGCGGTCTGATTACCGAGGAGGAATACCTTGCAGGTGTTCAGGGAAAGATTCTTTTCGTACGAACTCGGTCGGGTCAAGAAAGACCCGGTCACGTTTACGATGGTTTTACAACGGATTAAACGCCAGCCTGAAGAATGCCTCCTGATTGACGACAGTCCCGTAAATATCGCATCTGCGGAGTCGGTTGGGATTAAAGGGATTCGCTTCGAGAATGCCGTAGAACTTACGAACCGCCTGGTTGGGATGAATCTTTTGTAGGCAGTTTGCATTCTGATTTCTCCACCGTAGTGGGGAGATGACGGCAGCAAAATTCTGATAAGAATTATCCAATTTGGGTTACAATGCCCGCATGGATAAGCAAATGCAGCAACTCATCCGCGAATCGAGCCTGTTTCGGGAGGTCAGCGCTCAAGGGTTGAATCAGGTTTTGGGCAGTGGAATCCTGCGTTCGGTGGAGGGAGGCGGGTTTTACTTCATGCAGGGCGATCCTGCCGCTCATGCGTACGTCCTCGTGAGCGGGCGAGTCAAGATGGTTCAAATTGCGCCCAATGGGCAGCAGATCACGCTGCGAATCATGACGCCCGGACAAACGTTTGGGGGAATCGCAATCCTGCAACCGCAGGCGGGTTATCCGGCGACGGCGCAGGCGGAGGAGGACAGCGCGGCGATGGCTTGGGATACGGCTCATTTGCGCGAACTGGCAAAGACCGAGCCTTCGATTTCTCTTAACGCGATGCAGTTGATGCACGGATATATCACCGAATTGCAGGAACGTCAGCAGGCGTTGGTGACGGGGCGCGTGGAGCAGCGCATCGCCCGCATCCTACTTAAACTGGCGGCTGATTCCGGAAAAAAAACCGAGGACGGCATCCTGATCGATATCCCGCTTACGCGACAAGACGTGGCGGAAATGAGCGGGACGACGCTGTTTACGGTGAGCCGCACGATGAGCGAATGGGAGCGGAACGGTTTGCTCAAGATTGGGCGGGAGCGGGTCATCATCCGCGAGCCGCATGGGTTGGTGAAGATTGCGGACGATCTGGCGAGGTAGATATGTCTCCTGTGCATGGGGGAGATTCGCCGCTCCTTGCAGCCGCTCAAAATGACATTTAGTTACACGGTGGGATTTTCCACCCGCCGTTTTCTATTTGCGCCAGCGCAAAGACAAATAAGGGCGGCAGGCGTACTATGGAGATAAATCAGCGGCAATTTATCTGAATTGAGCCGCGCACCATACAAAATTTAGGAGAAATTCCATGAAAACCCTTAAAACTTTTTGGATAACAATAGCGGCAATTCTTGTATTGACAGCCTGCCTGCCGACGGCAGATGTTCCGGTCAACACCGAGTATGTGTTGACGACAGACATGCGCGGCGGCGAATTTGTCTTTGTCGGCGTGAACGGCGATATCAATGGCGTTGTCAACCCCTCCCTGCGCGCCGAACCGGGGGAGCGGATCACGGTTGTGCTGGTCAACAGCGGCTGGGGAAAACATGACATCGTCTTCCCCGACTTGAACGTCCGCTCGGACAGGATCGAAAAACAGGGTGAGACGACCTCGGTCACGTTTACCGTTCCTGCAAAAGATGCTTCACTCGAATACTACGACTCGAATCACAAACGACTTGGAATGCGCGGCGTTTTGCTGGTCGGCAATGTGCAGGCGGATCCTGAATATGCTTCCGTAAGTTCCCCGTCCACTGGCGCGGTTGTCGAGTACACGCTCGAAAGCGACCTTGCAGACGGCAAAATGGTCTTTGTTGGCAAGGGCGGCGAAATTGACGGGCAGGTGAACCCTGACCTTAAAGCCGGCATCGGCGATGCAGTGAAAATCCACCTGACCAGCGGCGAAGGCGCAATGCACAACTTCTATCTCGATGAATTCGACGTCAAATCGGAAGATGTGATGGGGAGCGACAGTGTCACCGTGGAATTTGTTGCTGGTAAGGAAGGAACTTTCGATTACTACTGCGGTGTTCCCGGACACCTTCAAGCCGGCATGGTTGGAAAATTCATCGTCGGTTCGGGCGCGTCGAACGCGCAAAGCAGCGGTGAAAATCTTGCCAGCCCTGTCCAACCGATTGCCCCCGTCAGCGCGGGTCCCGCGGATGTGAATGCAGTGGACATCGTGCGCGATCCGAGTGAGGTTCCCGCTCCCGTCGGAAACCGAGCTCCCGAAAAAGTTATCATCGAACTGGAAACCGTGGAACTGGTCGGCAATCTTGCCGATGGAACGACCTTCAAATACTGGACGTTCAACGGAAAGGTCCCCGGTCCGTTCCTGCGTGTGCGCGTGGGCGACACGGTGGAAGTGCATCTCAAGAATCTGCCCGACAGCATGATGGCGCACTCGGTTGACTTCCACGCAGTTACAGGTCCGGGTGGAGGCGCGGTTGCCACGCAAACCATGCCCGGCGGCGAGACCATGTTCACCTTCAAAGCCATCAATCCCGGTGTGTTTGTCTATCACTGCGCCACCCCGATGGTCGCGCATCACATCGCCAACGGCATGTATGGGTTGATCCTCGTCGAGCCTGAAGGCGGTTTGCCCCCGGTTGACCGCGAGTTCTACGTCATGCAGGGCGAACTCTACACCGCCCAACCTTTCGGCACGGAAGGCGCGTTGACCGATGATGTTGACAAACTGCTGAATGAAAACCCCGAATACTTCATCTTCAACGGCGCTTCGATGGGCTTGACCAGCGAAGAACATCTGCTGCGCGCGAACGTCGGCGAGACCGTGCGCATCTACTTCGGCGTCGGCGGACCCAACTTTACTTCATCCTTCCACGTCATCGGCGAGATTTTCGATCGGGTGTACGATCAGGCTTCGATCACATCCAATCCGCTGACCGACGTGCAGACTACATTGGTCCCGCCCGGAGGCGCAACGATGGTCGAATTCAAACTCGATGTGCCGGGTCGCTACATCTTGGTTGACCACGCCCTTTCACGCATGGAACGCGGCTTGGCTGGCTTCCTGATGGTCGAAGGCGATGAGGATCCCGCCATCTTCGACGGCGAAATCACCCCCGGCAGCGGGCATTAATCCGACCATGGAACGCCCGCCTCTTTCTCCCCGAACCCTGGTCGCCGACCTGTTAGCCTTTTCCCCGCTGACGGCGCGCGCCCTGCTCGACCTGCGGGTGGACTGTGTCGGATGCTCCATGAATAAGTTTTGCACCATCAAAGAAATTTGTACTCACTACGGCTTGGAGATGGATGCGGTGATGAGAAAACTAAAGGAACATTTGGAAAGCAAGGCAAATGTGAAAGACCCGCCCATCAAGAACAGGAAGCCGTAAATTTTTACAGGCAAAAAAAACAGCCGCCGAATTCGGCGGCTGTTTTTTTTCATCGTTACCACTCGCAGCCTTCTGCTGTATTAATTCCCGCAGTCTTGCCGATACGTTTATACATCGTCACATTGGTGAACGGCTCGCCGAGAATGCCATCGTGGATCGCCCACGAGCGTTTGAGAATGCTGTTCGCGGCTTCAGGCTTGCGGAATGGAGTCGAACCGTCCAATTGCGCGTACAAATCGCCATCGGGCTGAAACCCCGCATGGATGCTTTCCATCAGGCGTTTGCCCATCTGGTAGGCAAATCCATACCGCTCGAAGATGACCGCGTTGTGATAATACAACGGCTCGACGAAATACATGTCGTGACCCAGCGCGGTGACAAACCCCTCGAACGCCTCCACCGCCTGACCCAGCATTCGAAGCCCGCGTCGCACCTGACCCGGAGCCAGCCCCGCCTCCCAAGCCTTTATCTCCGCCTCGATGTTTCTCTTAAGAATCCCGAACTTGGTCGGCGTGCCGTTTGGCATTTTGTCCACATCGAAGCGGGGGGAATCGGGATCGTTCAGCACGTAAAGCAGGACGTGGATCTGCCCGTTCATGGTGTCGGTCAGGTGGACGTAAAGGATGGGATCGGGGAAGTCGATTTTATGGAAGAGCCGCATTTCCACGTCGGTGGAGCCGGAGGCGAAACGGAACTGCAGCAGGTTGTATCCCGCCGCAGAGGTCAATGGAGGCAGGCTGAACTTATCCAGCAGTTCCTGCGGAATGTATTTTGTATAGATTGCCCGTTTTTCGGGTTCGGGCAGCAGATTGATCCCGCCGATGGTTGAAGGTGACATAATTTGGTTTCCTGGTTCTGTGGTCGGGCGGTTGGGTAATCGAGTCGTTGAATGACCGCGAAACGATCAACCGTCCCGGCTATCTGACTCTCATCGCTCTTTCTTTGTCCCGCGCTTCATCGCGCTTGGCAATGGCGGCGCGCTTGTCGTAGGCTTTCTTGCCTTTGGCAAGGGCGATTTCCACTTTGGCGCGCCCGTCCTTTAGGTAAACTTTGGTCGGGACGATGGTCATGCCTTTGATGCGGACGTTGTTCCACAACTCGCGGATTTCCTTTTTATGCAGGAGCAGGCGGCGTTTGCGGCGCGGCTCATGGTTGAAAAATTTGCCCGCTTGTTCATACGGCGCAATATGCGCTTCGAGCAGCCAGGCTTGCTGACCGTTCTCCACATCCACGTAGGATTCCTGGATGCTGATCTGCCCCGCGCGGATGGATTTGATCTCCGATCCCTGCAGGGCGATGCCTGCCTCGAACTTTTCGAGCAGGGTGTATTCAAAACCGGCTTTGCGGTTGGTGGCAACGACTTTGATGTTTTCAGTCACGTTTTGATTTTAGCATGGATTATTGCCCGGGCGATCCGCCCCTGCGCCGGGGATTTATGTCCAGATATGGGTACAGCGGTTTAAGCGGGATTTATCCCCATTTGAGGATTGCGATGCCTGCAACGATACGCAGGATGCCAAATGCAATTAACGCGGGGGCGAGCCCCATCCACTCTGCCACGGCGGGACCGAGCAGGGAACTGGTCAACACGGCGAAGTTGAAGATGATGGTGTACCACGCGAGGTAGGGCGGGCGGTCATTGGCTGGGATGTTTTCCAGCATGTAGTTTGCGTACGCGCCGTTGACCAGCGCAAAGAGAAACCCGCCGAGGAACGAAAGCGCGTAGAACTGCCAGACATTCTGCGCGAACGCCAGCATGATCGGGTACAGCGACATTCCCGCCACGCCCCAGCCGGTCACTTTTTTATGCCCATGGCGCTGCACGATTCGCCCCAACTGCGTGGATGCGATCAGCATGGTCAGGTAGTAGAAGGCGGTGCCGTTGCCGAGGTGACTGTCGTTGAGATGCAGCACGCGCACGTTGTAGATCGGGTAGACAGGCGTGGTCAGGTAATGAACCATGTGGAAGAAGAACAACGTCAGCAGGACGTTCTTGAAGCCTGTGCGCCAGATGTCGAGGCGGAGGGCGGCGGTCAAGCCGCGGGGAGAGGAAGGTCTGGGGTCAGAGACAGGAATCGGCGCGGAGGGAGGCGCGATGGTCCCATCCGGCAGGGGTTTGACGTGGTAGATGTGATAACTGCTCATCGCCGCGCCGATGGCTCCAATCGCAAAGATGATCTGGTAGCCTTCGGTGAAGGGTGTGGTTTCAAGGATGAAGCCTGCCGCGAGAGAAGCCAGGATGTAGGCAATGGCAAAGGTGACGTTGCGCATGCCCGCCACGCGCGCGCGATAACGATCCGGGACGGCTTCTGCGAAGAGGGCGTTGAAGCCGATTCCAAGCGGTGTGAGCGGGATCGCCATCAGGAAAGTGAGGATGATGAGAACCCAAATTTGACCCTGCGCGTCGAACAGCCAGGGGAGCGGAATCCACAAAAAGTAGCCGATGCGAAAGGCGATGGAAGACCAAAAGACCGCCCTGCCTGTGTGACGTTTGCTGAGCCAATACCCGGCGGGGATGGCGAGAAAGAGGTTGACGACGGCGGATGTGGCGGTGAGCAGACCGATCTGCAAGCCGGTGGCGCCAAGGCGCGTGGCATAGACGTTGAGAAAGTTGATGGCGGTTCCGCTCAAAATGCCGAACCAGGCGATGTCGAAATACAGGTGGATGAAGTTCGAACGATATTCTTCGGGAACGTCGGATTGTCGAAAAAGATTGAAACGCATGGGTGGGATTATAACAATGTCCAGCGCTGCAAGGATATAATTGCGCGCGGGATGAACCCATTTGAAGGAAACGATAAAAGGTATTACGATAAAGTCCTATGAAAAAAATCGCCAGTCTGTTTGGTCTGCTTTTGTTTCTCGTTCCCATTGTGGCTTCGATACTCCCCGGGGAAGTTTCCGCCCGCCCCGCGCCGTATCAAATTGCCACGCCGGGGCAGTTGATCGAGGCGGTGAACAACCTGCGCATCTCGTATGGACTGCCGCCGCTGGCTGTTCATCAAATCCTGATGCAAACCGCCCAATCGCAGGCGGATTACATGGCGGCGACGGGCAACGTAACCCATGCGCGTCCGGGCGGGATCACGTATACCCAGCAGTTGCTTTCGCTGGGATTTCCGCTGGCGGGCGATCTCTCACTGGGCGGTTTCCGCGCGGAAAATATTTTGTACAGCAGCGGTCCGCTCGATTGGAGCGGCGTCCCGCCGGGCTGGCAGGACGAACTTCACATGAACACCATGCTTTCGCAAAACTTTACGCACATCGGCGCGGGCATTTCGCAGTCGGGCGATTCATATTATTACGCGGTGGATACCGCCGCCGCGACGGGCAGTGGTCAGATGCAGGACAACGCCTCTGCAATGCTAACCAGCGTTCCGGGGGGCGGCGAGGCGTCAGGAGTCAGCCAATACATGATTCCGGTCACGGTCAGCACGGCGCGCCCCGATGGCAGCGTCTATCATAAAGTGCAGTACGGGCAGTCGCTGTGGAGCATCGCCATTGCCTACGGCACAACCATTAAAAACATTCAAGCGTTGAACAACCTGGGCGATGACCTGGTCGTATACCAGGGACAGGAACTGTTGGTGCAGCAATCCGCGACTGCGCCCGCCCCATCTGTTTCTGAAGCGACTGTCACGCCTCAAACCACGCCGACGATTGCTTCAACCTCCACAGCATCCCCAACGCCGACGCTTTTATCCTCTACGTCCACGCCAACCTCGGAAGAAGCGGAGGCAGCTCAGTCAAGCCCTGTTTCGTCTCGCGCGCTGGTCGTGGTGTTGATCGTTGCGGCATTCGTTGGAGCGGGCGTGGCGGTTTGGTTGATTCGGGACCCGCGCAGTGAGTAAGCCATAATGAAAAGGACTGGAAAGGTATAATCCTCCTCTCCGGGCGTGTCTATCAATAGGAAGCGCGAAAGGCAGTCGCAAAACAATGGACATCACACTGGCATTGGGCGGAGGCGGCGCCAAGGGCAACGCCCACATCGGCGTCCTCCGCCGGCTTGAAAAAGAAGGTTACAAAATCCGTTCCGTTGCCGGAACTTCCTACGGCGGCATCGTGGCGGTGTTATACGCGCTTGGCAACTCGCCTGCTGAAATTCAAAAGATTTTTGAAGAAGTGGATCAGAACCATCTTTACGGGCGCGATCCTGAAGATGGACCTTCCCTGCTTGGCTTTGCGGGCGTCCGCAAAATGATCGGTCAGGTGTGTGACGGCAAAACGTTCGACGACCTGAAAATCCCCTGCGCAGTCACCGCCGTGGATATTAACAGCGGCGCCGAAATAACGCTTTCCAAAGGCGGGTTGAGTCAAGCCGTGCTAGCCACCATTGCCCTGCCGGGCATTTTCCCCGTCCAGCGCTTGAACGACTGGGAGTTGGTGGATGGCGGCGTGTTGAACCCCGTCCCGGTTTCGGTGGCGCGCGAACTCTCTCCCGACCTTCCCGTTGTGGCGGTTATGTTGAATGACCCCATGGATAAACCCCTGCATGGCTATACCATCCCCGTGCCGAGCATCATCCCCAGGACGATTGCCCAGCGTCTTGCGCGCATCTCTCTGGCGCAGTCGCTGGATGTTTTCCTCCGCTCGGTGGATGTCAGCAGCCGCGCTGTGGCGCACTTCCGCCTTCAGTTGGATAAACCGGATGTCCTGATTCGTCCGGCAGTGCATCATCTCAGCCTGCTCGATAAAGTAGTCATTGAAGATGTGGCAAAACTTGGCGAGCAGGCAACGGAAGCAGTTTTACCGCAGCTCAAACGCGCCGTTTCGTGGCAATCTCGCCTGCGCCGAAAAATGTTTGGAACGACACCATGAGCCGCGACCTCCGAAAATACATGAAGGAAACGAACGCGCGCATTCTCATTGGCGCGTTGGCGCTTCTCTTCATTATCGGCATCGGGTTGATCTGGCTCATTTATGGGTTCGGCGCGGCGGTCAGCGGGTTTCTTTGTCTGCTCGGCGCATTCGTTCCCATCGCCCTGATTTTATTCGCCCTCTTCGGGCTGGATTGGATTGTAAAACGTGCAAACCGCGACTAATACCGACCTGATAACCTTCAACGATTGGACGCTCCGCATCCGCGCTTCGGATTCGGAAAATCCGCGCCTGCTGATTTTGCTTCACGGCTGGACCGGCGACGAAAACTCCATGTGGGTCTTTACCCGCAAACTTCCATCCTCGTTTTGGATGATCGCCCCGCGCGCGCCGCATCCCGCCGAACCGCAGGGCTTTTCGTGGCGTCCGCCTCAACCCCAGACGTTTGGCAGACCCAGTTTCGAGACGCTTTTTCCAGCCGCCGAGGCGTTGATCCGCCTCATAGACGAGTACTCAGCCTTGGTCAAGATTGATGCGTCCCGTTTCGATGTCATGGGATTCAGCCAGGGCGCGGCGATGGTCAACGTGCTGGGAATGATACATCCCGAACGAGTCCACAAGATGGGCGTGCTGGCGGGATTTGTCCCATCTGGTTTGGACGAGCACATCGCGCGGAAGCCGCTCTCGGGCAAGGACGTGTTTGTGGCGCACGGCACACAGGATGAAATGGTGCCAATAGACCGCGCGCGCGCGTCCATTGACCTGCTCGAACAGGCTGGCGCGACCATTACATACTGTGAAGATGAAGTCGGACACAAGTTGAGCGCAAACTGCCTTCGCGCGCTGGAATCCTACCTTGAGAATTAATCCTATTCTCACAGCGCTGTTGACGCTCGTTTTGTTTGCAGGTATGCTTGCTTTGATTTTAATTTGACAGGTGACATATATGAAGCGAAACATTTCCCGACGCGACTTTTTAAAACTATCCGGTTTGGGACTGGGCGCCATGGCGTTCAACCCGTACAAAGTGACCAATTACGAGTATGTGCTTGAATATTTCTCGCAACCCAAACGCCTGCCTCAATTCCCGGGCAGCGAGATCATCGGGCGTGTCGTTGATCCCGATGTTAATCTGCGCAGCCGTCCCACCGATGACCCCGGCATCGACACGTTGATCGGCAAATTGGGCGCGGATACGTTGGTCGAATGGGGGCGGGAAGTGGTTGGCAGCGTCGTCACTGGGTTGACCAACCAACGCTATATTGAAACGCCGCAGGGTTATATTTATGGCTCGCTTGTCCAGCCGACGAAAAATCTCCCCAACACGCCGCTGACCGAACTACCCAACGGGCAGGGCTTCTGGGCGGAAGTGACCGTCCCATACATTGACCTGGCTCACGAAGGCGTGGTCGCTTCGCCATGGTTGCAGGATCACATCATTTATAACTTCCCGCCGCGTCTGTATTACGGTCAGGTGGTTTGGATCGATCAGGTCCGCACCACCAATGGCTTTCCGGAATATCGCTGGAACGAAGACGCGGGCGGGCGCGGCTATGGTTACGGCGGCTCGTATGGTGAATTCTTCTGGGCGGACGGCGCCGGTTTGAAACCGATCACCGAGGCGGATGTGGCAGCCATCAGCCCGGATGTGGACCCGAACGAAAAGACCATTTCCGTAAATCTCGATTACCAGACCCTATCCTGTTTCGAGGGAACGCGCGAAGTGTTTTTCTGCAAAATTTCCAGCGGAAAGAGCTACGACCCGGTCACAGGCGAGATCGTGGATACCTACGCCACCCCGGCGGGGACACTGTTTACGTATTGGAAGATCATTTCCAAGAACATGACTGCGGGCAACGAGTCGGCGGGGTATTCCACCCCGGCGGTTCCGTGGTGTACGTTCGTCGCCACCGGCGGCGTCGCCATTCACGGCGCTTTCTGGCACAACGCTTTCGGCGAAAAGCGTTCACATGGCTGTATCAACGTCTCGCCGGAGGATGCCAAATGGATATTCCGCTGGACATCTCCCTACGTATCCCTGGACGCTGGGGAAGAGCGCCGGGAATTGCCCGATCATGGCACGGTCGTGAATTCGGAAGAGACAAAGTTCTAAAAGGATTTTTATGGAAATTTCCCAAATTACCGTTTGGCTTGCTTTTCTGGCTGGGCTCGCCTCATTCCTGTCTCCCTGTGTCTTCTCGCTTGTGCCGGCGTATGTCGGTTATCTGGGCGGACGCGCGGCGGGCGCAGGCAGCGACCAGCGGAATCGCTGGTTGACCTTTAGTCATGGGCTTGCATTTGTGCTTGGTTTTAGCGTCGTTTTCATCTCGCTTGGCGTGGCGGCTTCCTTTGCGGGCGGTCTGCTTTATGACTTGCGCTATTGGTTGGCAAAGATCGGCGGAATCGTCGTCATCATCTTCGGCTTGCACATGATCGGCGTGTTTCACATTCCCTTCCTTGCGTATGACACCCGCGTCCAGCAGGCTCCCGACCCGAAGCTTGGTTACCTTTCCTCCGCTTTGATGGGAGTCTTCTTCTCGGCGGGATGGTCTCCCTGCGTAGGACCCGTCCTCGGCGCGATTCTGACGCTCGCCATCAACGGCGGCTCTGTCTCCCTCGGCGCGACGCTTCTGACCTTCTATTCGGCTGGTCTGGCGATCCCATTCCTTCTTGCCGCCCTCGGCATTGGCTGGGTGACCGCCATTTTGCAAAAGTACAACAAGGTAATGCGCTATGTCGAGATTGCCATGGGCGTCATCCTCGTCATCGTTGGCGTGATGCTGTTCTCGGGCATTTTTGAACTGATCGCCCAGCAGGGACAGTTCTTCTGGATTGATTTCGGCATCTAACCAGCTGCCGCGAAACCCCGCAGGTAAAGCGACCTCCAGAAGCCGCCAGCCTGCGGATATTTTTTTATCGGATGGTTCAATGCTTACCGTAACCCTTTACACCCGGAAAGACTGCAAACTCTGCGACGAAGTCAAGGCAGACCTGCTCGAACTTCAACCGCAATATCCTCACAGACTGGCGGAAGTGGACATTGACACCGACCCAGCCCTGCGCGCCAACTACGGGCAGATCATCCCCGTCATCGAAGTGGGACCATACAGCCTGAAGGCTCCCATTTCGCGCCAGAAACTGCAAATGACCCTCGGCGCGGCATCGGACAGGAAAAATCAACTCGAAACGCTCGACGACCCCGTTTACAAAATGCAGACCGAGAAAGGACGCAATGTGACCACCGGAGACCGCGTATCGTTTTGGATCGCAAAACGATACTTACTCGTTTTAAACCTGTTCATGTTCCTATATGTGGGTCTGCCTTTCCTCGCCCCGACCCTGATGAAGTTCGGCGCGGAAGTTCCCGCGCAGATGATCTACCGCATCTACAAACCTCTTTGTCACCAGTTTGGATTTCGCTCCTTTTTCCTATTCGGCGAACAGCCCTTTTATCCGCTCGCAGAGGCGGAAGTAAGCGGCTTCAAGACATTCGAAGAAGCCACCGGTATTGCCAATCTGGACGATCCTTACAGTGTCACGCGCTTTCAAGCCCGTAATTATCTTGGGAGCGACATAGTCGGGTACAAGGTTGCGCTTTGCGAACGCGACGTTGCCATTTACTTCGCGCTTCTGGCTTTCGGCGTGTTATACGGCGCAACCGGGCGCCGCTTCAAATCCCTGCATTGGGTCGCGTGGATTCTGATCGGCATCGGACCCATCGGCTTGGACGGCTTTTCGCAACTCTTCAGTCAATTCAACTGGGAATGGCTCAATTCCCTGCTTCCGTACCGCGAAAGCACGCCCTATTTGCGAGTCTTCACCGGCGCGCTCTTCGGCTTCATGACTGCCTGGTTTGCCTACCCAAACATCGAAGAATCGATGAGCGAAACGCGCCAGTATTACATCAAAAAATTCGCGGTCAATCAGGTTTCGGAATAATGCCTTTTCAAGAGCAGAACGGACTGCGCTATTACCAGTTCGATATTTTTCCAAAGACCGTGCTGAATGCGGTCGTCACGCGGCGCGGCGGGACGAGTCCCGCGCCCTGGCATTCGCTAAACCTCGGTGGATCGGTGGGGGACGACCCTTTCCGCGTGGCGGCAAATCGGGTTCGCGTTTTTGAAACGCTTGGACGCGCTCCCGCCTCCATCCACGACGTTTGGCTGGTTCACGGCACAGACATTGTCTACGCCGACGCTCCCCGCCCGCTCGAACAACCTGCCCACAAAGCGGACATCATCTTCACGGACAATCCTGAAGTTTCGCTCTTCATGCGCTTCGCGGACTGTGTTCCGCTCCTGTTTCACGACCCGAAGCAGAACGTCATCGGCATTGCCCATGCAGGCTGGATGGGAACCGTAAAGGGCGTCGCCGAAGCTGCGCTCAACGGGATGCGGGAACGATATAACAGCAAGCCTGAAGATGTGGTCGTCGGCATCGGTCCATCCATTGGCGTGGACCATTACGAGGTGGGCGCGGATGTCATTTCACAGTACCGCGAAAAATACGGCAAGGAGGCAGACGCCGTCATCCAAAGTCGGAACGGCAGTTTGCATCTTGATCTGTGGACGGCAAATGCGATTCAGTTGAAGAATGCGGGCGTGGAGCAAATTCAGGTTTCGGGCATTTGCACCGCCTGTTACTTGGATGATTGGTTCTCGCATCGCGCCGAAAAAGGGAAGACGGGTCGCTTTGGCGCGTTGATGGCGCTTGCGGGTTAAGGCGCCGGTGTGGAAAAGGCTGGGGTTGGCGAAGCAGGCGTTTCGTGGAATTGAGGCGGAGTAAAATCAGGGTATGAGTGAATTGGTCGAATCCATCCGTGAACGGTATCTGGCGGCGTTGGATAGAATCGCCGTCGCCGCAAAAAAGGCGGAGCGCGCGCCCGGCTCGGTCAAGCTGGTCGTTGTGACGAAGGCTCAATCGCTGGAAGTGACGCGCGCAGTAATCGAAGCGGGGGTGAAAATCCTTGGAGAGAATTATCCCGAGGAAGGTGTTATGAAACTTCAATCTCTGCCCGAATTTTCTGCGGTAGAATGGCACATGATCGGTCATGTGCAGAGCCGCAAGGCGCGGATCGTGGCTGGAAACTTTGACTTTTTACATTCGCTGGATAGTTTAAAACTTGCCAAACGGTTGGATCGGTTTTGTGGTGAAGCGGGGCGCGCCCTGCCGGTCTTGTTGGAATTCAATGTGGGCGGCGAGGAAAGCAAAGGCGGCTGGTTCGCTTCGGACGAAAGCCGTTGGCAGGAATGGACTGCGGAGGTCGCTGAGATTCTTGCCCTGCCCAACTTGAAGGTGCGCGGTTTGATGACGATGCCGCCCTTCGGCGAAACGGCGGATGCTTCGCGCCCGTTCTTTGTGAGGTTGCGGCGTTTGCAGGAGTTCCTTGCCTCGCAATTTCCGCAGGCGGATTTTAGGGAGCTTTCGATGGGAACAAGTTTCGATTATGAGGCGGCTGTGGAAGAAGGCGCCACGTTTGTGCGGGTCGGAACCGCGATTGTCGGGTCGAGAAATTATTAATCCATTTTTTGGAGGCTGAATGAATTTTGAGTTTTTGGCTTTGTTCGTGCGGATTGTCGCGCAGGTGTTTATCTGGATCGTGATTGCTTCCGCCCTGCTTTCATTTTTTCTTCCGCCCTTTCATCCCATCCGCGAGACGCTGGACCGCATCGTGGCTCCGTTTCTGAACCCGATTCGGAATATCATGCCAAGCACGGGGATGATCGATTTCAGTCCGTTGATCCTGATCCTGGCAGTTGACCTGCTGTCGCGGGTTTTGATTTCCATCCTTCTTTCCTTTTAATCGAGGTGAATTATGTCGAGAAAATACGTTCTTCATGATGGGAAACGCGGCTCCGCGCTGGCTGTGCGCGTCACGCCCCGCGCCAGTCAAAACCAGATCGTCGGGTTGATGAACGATGGGACGATCAAGGTGCATATTGCCGCCAATCCACCCGACGACGAATCGAACGTGGAGTTGATTTCCTTTTTGGCGGAAGTGCTGGGCGTGCCGAAATCCCGCGTGGAGATCGTGGCGGGCGAGAGCGGGCGGGATAAGCTGGTGTCCATTTTGGATATGGATGTGGAGACGGCGCATCAACGCATTGTGGCGCACATGGATTAGCGGTTCGCCCGGGTCTATCATTCCGTCATCCCGTACAACCGCCTGTACACCACGTAAATTTCGTAAATGTACCGGATGTAGTTCCGCGTCTCTTCGAAGCGCACGCTTTCGAGGAAGAGGTCGGGATCATTACCCGAAAGTTCCCTCCATTGCAGCGCGTTGCCGGGACCGCCGTTATACGCGGCAAGCGCGGCATATAAGTCGCCGTTGAAGAGGGTGCGGTTCTTTGCGAGATAGTGTGTCCCGAACAGGATGCTCACATAAGGGCGGTACAGGTCTTCTTCTGAATAGTCCAATGGTTTGCCGAGTTCCGAAGCGATCTGCGCTCCCGTGGACGGGATGATCTGCATCAAACCGCGCGCGCCTGCGTTGGAACTGACAAATCCCTCGAAGAAACTTTCCTGACGCACCACGCTGTAAATGAACAGGGGGTCGAATCCGTTTTTCTGCGCCTCCGGGATGACAAGTTCGGGGAAGTAAAGCCCGTAGCGGATCTGGCTGAAGTAGGCGGGCGCCATCATGGATTCCGTGTGTTCGTTCAAACCTGCCAGCGTGAGGACTTGTCTCGCGGCAAAGATGGCGGAGCGATACAAGCCCAGGTCCAGCAGGTAATTCGTCAACCGGTAACTGCCAACCGCATCCTGGCTCGTTTCGAGTTGGGTTCGCAAATCTTCGAATTCGGCGCGCGCCTTTTCATACATCCCCATGTCCCAATATTCCCTGCCGCGAATGACGCGTTCATCGGAGGCGAGCGGACCAAGTCCGCTTAAGACCACATCGTCGGCGAGGTTGAACGTCAGGCGCATCCACGTATCCGCATCGGTCCGGTCTTGAAGCGGATTCGGTGTAAGGTTTGCCGAGGGGACCGGCTCGAATGGCGCGCGGTCCAGCAGCAAATCCCTCGCGCGTTCGCTGTAATATCCGCCGGCATAACGGTTTTGTCCCTCGCGCCAGGCGTCGAGGGCGGCGGCTTCATTTCCAAGCGCCTGCTGGGTTTTTCCGACCCACAACAACGCGCGGGATTGATCGCTCGCGGATTCGGACAACACGAGACTGCGATTGAACGATTCCAACGCTGTCGCAAAATCCGCCTGACGGTAATAAATGACGCCCATCAAAAACACCGCGTTGGACGCTTGAAGCGTGCCGGGATGTTCATTCGCCACGCGCGCCCAGGTTTCCACCGCCTTGTCGTATTGAGCGCTGCGTTCGTAGATGCGTCCCGCGCTCATCAGATAATCAATTGCGAGATTGGTGTTCGGCGCGGCTTTTACGAAATTCAAAAGTGTTTCAGCCGCTTTTGTGTATTCGCCCTTTTGCGCCCATTCGATGAACGCTTTTTCGCCCCAGGCATCTCCCCAACGCGGATGGTCGGGATAGTTTGTAATGAAAGTTTCATAATCGAGCAGGGCTTCGTCGTACAAACTCAACCTGCTCTTCGATACGGCGCGATAGTAATACGCCGTGCCGTCTTCATCGGCGGGTTTCGCTGAAAGGTATCGGTCGAAGGCGGCAATGGCGACGCCGTATTGCCCGGCGAAATAATCCACCAGTCCGCGGTTCAATTCATCCACCGTCCCGCCCGCATCCAGCAGCGCGATGAGGCTGAGATAGGCATAATACGAAAGCGGATAGTTCTCGACCGCCAGCCGGAACCTTGCCAGCGCCTCTTCGTTCTGACCGAGGGACTGGTGCAGCAACCCAACCTCGTAGATCGCCTGAGCCTTGATGTAATCGCTCGAGGCTCGGGCGATTACACCATCGTAAAGCGCAAAGGCTTCGGTGTGATTGCCCAACTGCGCCTGCGTGGCAGCGGCTTTTAAATCCAGGGTGATGTCGTCGCCGAGGGCGGGGGCTTGGATGGCGGCAGTATAAGCGGATAAAGCGTCCGCGTATTGCTTGGCGCTGTACAAGGCATCGCCGCGTAATTCTTGCGCGTAGGCATCAAGGTGGCCGGGGCGCAGACTGAGGTAGGTCTGCCATGAGTCTGCGGCGGCTTGATAATTCTCCAAGCGATAATGGACGAACCCTTGCAGGAAGTATGCCTGTCCAAAATGCGGCGACTGCGGATATTCCGCGATCAATGTTTGCAATGCCGTCAGCGTTTCGTTGTATCGTCCTTCGGCATAATAGATGCGCGCCTCGCCCCATTTGGCGGCGGCGCGGATCATTGGATCGGGCGAGTCTTGTAATGCGACGGAATATTGCAGGAGCGCGGAATCGTAATCGCCGTAGAACAACGCCTGGTCGCCGACGCCGACGCGAGCGGTGGGAAGCGGTGTGGGCGTGACGGTGGGAGTGAAGGTCGCTTCGGGGGTGGGGGAAAGGCTGGGAGTCACCGTCCAGCCGGGAGGGATGGTGGGAAGGTCCGGGAGGACGGAACAAGCCGTGATGGTCAGAACAAGCCAAAGTCCGGGAAGGAGGCGGGGGGTCTTCATCCCGTTTTTATACTGGTAAACCAGGGGCGCGTCAAGCAAGGTTGTGTTTGGGATATAATGCCTGCGTCATGTTAAATTTTTCATCTCCAATCAATGAAGCAGACCTGCGCCGCGCCATTGTCGAGTGCGGGCGCGTCGCTTATGAACGTCATTTGGTGACGTCGAACGACGGGAACATTTCGGTTCGCATGGATGACGGGCGCGTGCTAATTACGCCTTCCGGAATTTCAAAGGGACGTTTGAGTTTGGACGACATGCTGGTCGTTGACCTCGACGGCAATGTGCTTGCATCCCGCCCGGATCGAAAGCCGTCTTCCGAAACACCCATGCACCTCGAAGTGTACAAACAGCGCGAAGACGCGCGAGCCGTTCTTCATGCGCATCCGATCTTTGCGACGACGCTCACGGTTGCCGGGTTGGAATTTCCGAACGACGTATTGCCTGAAGTGCTGCTCACGCTGGGCGATGTGCCGGTTACGGAGTATGCCACGCCCTCCTCGCATGAAGACGCCGAAGTGATCCGTCCGTTTTTGAAAACGCACAACGCCATGCTTCTCCGCCAGCATGGAAGCCTGACGTATGGAAAGAATCTCGACGAAGCCCTGATCCATCTGGAGCGCATCGAACATGTGGCGGAAATTTTCTGGCGCGCCAAAACGCTCGGCGAGGTGAAGCGCGTCCCGCCGGAGGCGCAGGCGAAACTGATTGAATTGCGCGAAAAATTTTTTTCGAGGTGAAAACCATGCGAACTGTATTTTGGGAAAACAACGAACTGAAGATGATCGATCAGCGCATCCTGCCGGGTCGGTTTGAAGTTCTTTCCTATCGCGATCATAAAGCGGTTGCGCATGCAATTACGGACATGGTTGTTCGCGGCGCGCCCGCAATCGGAGCCGCCGCCGCATTCGGGCTTGCGCTGGCTGGATATGAATCCGCCTCTTCCTCGACCCGTGACCTGCTCGCTGATCTCCAATCCGCCGCTGCCACGCTGAAAGCCGCCCGCCCAACGGCGGTCAATTTGGCTTGGGCGGTGGACCGGGTCTTGGGCGCTGCGAACAGCTCAAAGGAAGTTGGAAGCGCGGATGAACTTCGTCAATTGATTTTAGGCGAAGCCCAGCGCATTGCGGATGAAGATGTGGAGATCAACAAACGCATGGCGGAGCATGGCGCGGCGCTGATCGACGACGGCGACACGATCATTCATCACTGCAACACGGGCGCGCTGGCAACCGTGGATTGGGGGACGGCGCTCGGCGTGATCCGCACGGCGCATGAACAGGGCAAGAAAATTCATGTGCTTGTGGATGAAACCCGTCCGCGCTTGCAGGGCGCGCGGCTGACCGCGTGGGAATTGGAGCAGTACGGAATTCCTTATGAAATTATCAGCGATAATACGGCGGGATATTTTCTGAAAGCGGGCAAGGTGCAGAAATGTTTCGTCGGCTCGGACCGTACTGCCGCGAATGGCGACGTTGCGAATAAGATCGGCACGTACATGCTGGCGCTTGCCGCGTTCGATAACGGCGTGCCGTTCTATCCCGTCGTGCCGACTTCGACGATTGATTTGTCACTTGCTCATGGTGATCTGATTCCCATCGAAGAACGTAATCCGCAGGAGGTGCTTGGGTTGGAGTTCGAAGGTCAGCGCGTTGCGCCGCAGAATGCCAAAGCCCGCAACATCGCTTTTGACGTCACGCCCGCGAGATTGGTGACGGGTATCGTCACGGAAAATGGCGTGGCGTATCCGCCGTTTGAGGTCAGTTTGAAGAAGCTGGTCAAGTGATAAACCGAAAAGATTTAACAAGAGCGCGCCTTTGCAAAGGCGCGCTTTTGTTAACTTGAAATCCCCCGCCAACTTCCTTATACTTACATGAGAGTTCTTTTAGCGGGGAAGGAGACTTTGAAGGAGTGAAGAAACGTCCGATTTTTTGTAAAGGAGGAAGATGTGAAACACTTGCTGTATCTTGCCGCCGGGGCTTTGATTCTGTTTTTATCCGCATGCGGCGGGGCTCCCGCGGATACTCAAGCGGTGGAACAACCTGTTGAGCCTGCGCCCACCGATATACCCACGAAAACGTCTGAACCAACCGCCGAGCCGACTTCCACACCCATTCCCACGGCTTTGCCCGAAGGCGTCTTCTTTCGCGATGACTTCAACGGCTCCTTCCAGGAGGGCTGGACATGGGATTCAGAAGACCCGGCAAAGTGGACTTTTGTAGAAGATGACGGGGAGCAATGGCTTCAGATCATTGGAAACCCGGGGCGTTCGAATGTGTTGATGCGGGATGTTCCCGAAGGAGATTTTGCCGTCGTTGCCCACATCAAAGCGGACCCTCATCTAAACTTTCATCAGGCAAATATTTTTGTTTTTCAAGATCTTGAAAATTACATTGTCGTCAACACCGGATACTGTCAGCCATGCCCCGTCGGCGGACACGGATACTTCATGGAAACGGTCGTCACGGGCGGCGGCGCGTTGAACCATTACGAACTTCCGCGCGGCGAGTTTGACCTGGACGTTTATCTGAAAATCGAGGTCGCGAATAACGTGATCAGCGGCTACTATGCGACCCAGCCCGGCGAATGGACTCGCATCGGGCGCTTCGGGAACTTCTACGATTTGAACAGCATCGGTCTGAGCGCCACGAATTCTTCTCCTCCCGGCGGCACGCCGGAGGATATCATCGCGCGGTTCGATTATTTTGAAGTGATTGCGCCGTAGGAAATTCTTTACAATCCATTCGTCCCGTGATAAACTCGCGGCTGTTCTTGATTCCAGCGCACTCGCAAGGGTGCGCCTTTTTCTGCGAGTTGATATGGAAATTTTGCTCACTGGTTCTGTCGCCTACGATTACCTGATGACCTTCCCCGGTCAATTCAAGGAACAAATCCTTCCCGAACGGCTGTCATCCATCAGCCTCTCCTTTTTGGTGGATTCGATGTCCAAACAGCGCGGCGGTATCGCGCCGAATATTGCCTACACCATGGCGCTGCTCGGTCAAAAGCCGCGCGTGATGGCAACCGTCGGCGAGGATTTCGACGAATACCGCCTCTGGCTCGAATCGAAAGGCGTGGATACATCGCTCATGAAGGTCATCCCTGGCGTCTTTACCGCCTCGTTCTTCGCGACGACGGATCATGATTCCGCCCAGATTGCCTCTTTCTACCCCGGAGCGATGGCGCACTCCGCCTCGCAGTCCCTCAAAGAACTGGATGGAAAACCGGACTTGGTCATCGTCTCTCCCAGTTCACCGGATGCGATGATGAAATTTCCCGCCGAATGCCGCGAGTTGGGGCTTCCGTATTTGTACGACCCAAGTCAGCAGGTATTGCGCCTCGAAGGGAATGAACTCGCGCGCGACATGGAAGGCGCGGAATTCCTTTTCTGCAACGATTACGAATTCGGGCTGATCTCCAAGAAAACCGGCTGGGACTTGCAGCAGATCCTCAGGCATGTACAAGTGGTGGTCATCACGCGCGGCGGCGAAGGCGCCCATCTTTATACGAACGGGACCGAAGTCCATATCCCAACCGTCCCGGAGGAAAAGATCGTGGACCCCACCGGAGTCGGCGACGCATTCCGAGGCGGATTCCTGGCGGGTTACGCTCACGATTTCGATTGGAAACTTTGCGGCGAGATCGGCTCGCTTTCCGCGGTTTACTGTCTCGAACAACGCGGCACGCAGAACCACTATTACAAACGCGAAGAATTTGTCCAGCGTTTTCGTCAGCATTTCGATGACGGCGGAAGGCTGGATATTCTGTTGAAATAACTTTTATGGGTCATTCTGAACAAAGCGAAGAATCTCGTCCCTATGCGGAGAGACTCTTCGTTCCGCTCAGAGTGACATTAAAAAAGAGATAAAAAAGGAGCATACATGAGCAATTACGATGTCAAAGACTTGAACCAGGCGGAAGGCGGACGCCGCCGCATGGATTGGGCGGAACGCGAGATGCCCGTCCTCCGTTCCATCCGCGAGCGTTTCAAAAAGGAAAAGCCCCTCAAAGGCTTGCGTGTTTCCGCCTGTCTGCACGTCACCACCGAAACGGCGAACTTGATGGTGACCCTTCAGGAAGGCGGCGCGGACATTGTGCTGACCGCATCCAACCCGCTCTCCACGCAGGATGACGTTGCCGCTGCGCTGGTCAACCAGTTCGAAATCCCCACCTTTGCCATCAAGGGCGAGGATAACGTCACCTATTACAAGCACATCCGCGCCGCGCTGGAACACCAGCCTCACATGACCATGGACGATGGCGCCGATCTCGTCTCTTCCCTCTTCTTCATCGAAATGGGACGCTTCGAAAAACTCGAACCTTCCCTCGCGGCATGGGCGAAGGGTCTCAAGGAGGAAGAACGCAAGCAGCTGCTCAAGAACGTTATCGGCGGCACGGAAGAGACCACCACGGGTGTCATCCGCTTGAAGGCGATGGAAAAAGACGGCGTCTTGAAATTCCCCGTCATCGCGGTCAACGACGCGCTCACCAAACATCTCTTCGACAACCGCTACGGCACGGGTCAATCCACCGTGGACGGCATCATCCGCGCCACCAACGTCCTGCTGGCTGGCAAGAATTTTGTTGTCGCAGGCTACGGCTGGTGCGGACGCGGTCTCGCCTCCCGCGCGCGCGGCATGGGAGCGCAGGTCATCGTCACCGAGATCGACCCGATGAAGGCGTTGGAAGCGGTCATGGATGGCTATCAGGTCATGCCGATGGTCGAGGCGTCGAAGATCGGCGACATCTTCTGCACTGTGACCGGCGACCTGAACGTGATCGACGGCGGTCATTTTGAAGTCATGAAGGACGGCGCGATTGTCGCCAATTCCGGTCACTTCAACGTCGAGATCAACATCCCGGCATTGAAGAAGATGAGCAAGGGCGAGCCGAATCTTGTCCGCCCGTTCGTCGAGCAGTACACCACGAAGGACGGACGGAAGATCAACATCCTCGGCGACGGACGCTTGATTAACCTCGCCTCCGCCGAAGGGCATCCTGCCTCTGTTATGGATATGTCCTTTGCCAACCAGGCTTTGTCCGCCGAGTACATGGCGAAGAATGCCGATAAACTGGAGAAGAAAGTTTACTCGGTCCCGACTGACATTGATAACGAGATCGCCCGCCTCAAGCTCGCAGCGATGGGCGTGAAGATCGACATCCTCACCGATGAACAGTTGAAGTATTTGAGTTCGTGGGAAGAGGGAACCTAGTTCGACGCTTCGACAAGCTCAGCGCAAGTTTACGATTTCAAATTTACGATTTTGGATTCACAAAACAGCCTCGTGGACGTTCGTCCGCGGGGCTGTTTGATTTCACAATTCCATGATCCCCTGTTTCACCAGCGTTTCGAGATAAACGGCTTGTTTTTTCCCGACCAGCCTGCTCAGCCTCGGCGCTTCGAAGATGAGTTGTTTGATCTTTCGCAGGGGATAGACCACGCATTTATAACCCTCCTTCAAATCTTCATAGACCACCAGGCAAACCCACGCATCGGGCGAATTGAGGATCGGGTCGCGGCGTTCGGGCGAATCCTGAAACGTCCACGAAAGACCGTAACGATTGGCGGCGGAGCGGCGCTGAGTCTTGACTGCCACCTCCAGCCCGTTGACCTTCAAATCCGCCGCCCAGGATTTGCGCCTCGCCTCATACACGCCGTAATCTGGTCCTTCGACCCGGCATTCCCTTCTCTCGAATAGAATCCGCACCGCCTCCTCGCCCAATTTGCTGACGAAATGATCGTCGCGTATCTTTTCTTGGATGGACTGGCGGCTGTCTTCATAGTTAACAGTCCCTATCACTTCGACTGCAAAGGCGCGGGCGCGTTCCACAGCATCGGTTGGGATGTGGACAGTCTGCGGAGATTGAAAAGTTGGCATGACGCCGATTATACAAAATAATAGGGCTTGCAGAAATGTCTCTGCAAGCCCTATTTGACAGATTGCTGGTCCGTTTATGGACAACCCTTTGATACGCTCTTTTTGGCAGCTTTCCCGGCGCCGTTGAAGGCTTCGACTTCAAAAATGGATTCGCTGTTTGCCGCAAATGAGCCGAATGGAGCGACGTTATATGACGTGCTGTTCGCTGGGATGCTGGCAGCCAGTGCGCCATTGATGTAAATATTAAAGCCGTCTTCGTTGTTGGATTTATCGTCCCAGCTTAAAGTGCCTCCATGCTGATAAGGAGCAGCGCCTCCGCAGGTTGTCATATTCATGGCAACATTATCCACTGCTGCTGGGCTGGCCAATGTGGGCGTTGCGGTGGGTGTGGGCGTATATGTCGGTGTGGGAGTGGGCGGAACTGGATACTCTGGTAAATTGGCGGTATTTCCGGTCACTGTGGCATATTCACCCCAGAGCCAGCAGGTCCCTGAGCCGTTGATGCGTTTGATGACCCAATAATTGGGCACACCAGAATTTTTGCCAACCACTTCCGCAACCTGCCCGACGACAAGCGCGTCAATTTGCTGATAGATCACGCCAGGACCTGTGCGGCAGTTGGTGTTCACGCTCACCGAAACGGTTGGCACAGATGGCGTTACAGTAAGTTCCGGCGTGGCGGTAAACTCCGGGGTGGCAGTATCCTGTGGGGCGGGCGTGTCGGGGCTTGCGCCGGCGAGGGCGGTGAGAGTCAGCGCCAGGTCGGGCGTGGGGGTTTCGGTTGTCTGTCCACTGGGGAGGTTGCAGGCTGAAAGAACAGTGATCAATATCAAAGACAATAAAGTAATTTTTTTCCTGAACATCACTCTCTCCTTTTCAAACGTCATTATGACACAACTTATAAAAAGGTCAAGCAAATGAATGTGATATTGGTACTACTCAGGGAATGTCCGCTGGTACTACTTCCTGATTCGGTTTTCGCTCAACCTTCGCCACTCTTCGATGGAAAGCGTCTCTGCCCGTCGCATCGGGTCTATGCCCGCGGAAGTAAGCAGGGCTTCCGCATCCTGCGGCTCGATGTGCAAGCCCGACGAAAGCGAGTTCCTCAACGTCTTGCGTTTTTGGCTGAAGCCCGCCTTGATCAGTTTGAAAAATGTATCGAGCAGTTCGGCGGGGATGCGCGGCTCTTCGTGGATGTCGATGCGCAGGACGGCGGAATCCACTTTGGGAACGGGGTGAAACGCGGACGCCGGAATCCGCGCCGCGATTCGCGGCTGACCGTACACCTGCACGCTCAACCCAAGCAGACTCAAATCCCCCGGCTGGGCGCAGATGCGTTCCGCGACCTCCTTTTGAATGGTGAGGACGACGCGCCTCGGTTTCGGGTCGCTTTCGAGCAAATGACGAATGATGGCGGACGTGATGTTGTAGGGAATGTTTGCCGCGACGATGTAACCCGGCTGATCAACAAGATCGGCGATGGATAGCTTCAGAATATCGCCATGCACCACCCGCACGTTCGGATACGGCGCGAGAACCGCCTCCAGCGGAAGCAAAAGATCGGGGTCCAGTTCAACAGCCGTAACGGTCCGGGCGGAGGCGGCAAGATAGCGGGTGAGGCTTCCCAAACCGGGACCAATTTCGAGGACGCAGTCATCCTTCAAAATTTCCGCGGCGTCGGCGATCTTTTCGAGAATGGAATCATCCTGGAGGAAGTTTTGTCCGAGGCGTTTATCTGCGCGAAGACCGTATCGCTTGAGAACAACGGTGACATTAAGTGGGGGGATCGAGGCGCGGTTCATTCGCAGATCATCGGGGCTTCGTCTTCTTCGATGGATGGCGCTTCAATGACGGACGGGGGCCATGCGCCGGCATGGAAACGGGCAACGTAATCGCGCAGGATGTTAAAATCGGCGTCCACGATGGAGATGCGCTTGTCGAAGACCGGGTCGAAGACGCGGGTTTGGGTGAAGAGCTCTTCGGGGAAACTGGCAAGCACAATGTTTTGGGGCGGCATTTGCGCGCTGACGCAAGCCAGTTGACCGAGTTGTTCGGGCGTCAGGTCGGTGAGGATGTTATCCTGAAATGATTCGATCAACGCGGGAATGTCCGCCACGATGGATGGGCTGGCAAGTTTATCGCGCAGACCGCACAAGACCATGTTTTGGTTTTCGCCGCGTTCGAATATTCCGCCGTTTCGGTTGCGCGCCAGTTTCAGGGCTTCATCGCCGGTCAGGTGATTGACGCCGACTTTCAGCCCTGTGCTGCGGGCAATGTCTTCATTCGGAATTCGGACTTCGATTCCGCCGACGGCGTCGACGGCGTTGACGAACGTCCGCATGTTGACCGCGACGTAATGGTCTATTTGCGCGCCGAAGTTTTTGTTCAGCGTCAGCGAGAGCAAGCCGGGACCGCCGCTGGGATCGTCCCAATATCCGAAGCCGGGGTTTCCGTAAAGATAGGATTGGTTCAATAACTCGTGATCCTGCCCGTCGAGGTTATCTGCGATGTGCGGGATCTCCACCCATAGCGCGCGGGGGAATTCGAGTATGGTGACCTTTGGCGTTGCAAAGTCAATGCGCAGGAGGCGGATGGCGTCCGCGAGACCGTAGGTGTAATTGTCTCCGCGCGTGTCCGCGCCGATTACAAGCAGATTCATCGTCATGGGTCCGCCGCATTTTACCGCCGGGGTGGCTGTCTGCACGGAAAGCGTCGGGACGAGCGTGACCTGTCCCGCGGATGTGGGCGAAGGTCCCGGCGAAGCCGTCCATGTTGGCGGCAGTCCCTGTGTGGGCATGAAGGGCAGGGCGGGACCCAGCGGCTGCGCGGCGAAAGCGCGATACGCCTGAAAGGTGTATGCCCCGATTGCCGTAACCAGCGCAATGACGATGATCGAGAGCAGGGTGATAATACTTTTCTGGAGGCGCTTCATTTTAGAAAGTAGGGAATTTCAGCAGGCGCAGGCTCGAGGAAATAGACTGTTACCCAGCCTGAGAGTCCGCCGATGTTGTTGTCGTCATAACCGAGGTCAATCCATTGCGTGCGTTGGACGCCAAATGCCGTTTCGATGATCGGACCGCCGCCCGTATCGCCAATGGTCGCCACGCCATAACCGGGAATGTACACCCGCATTCCGGCAAGATAGGAATAGATGGAATAATCCACCGCCACAATGCCATACCCGGCGCGCGCGCCGCTTGCGGTTCCGTAGGCGCAGCCGCCCGTGCCTGAATTGCATGGCGAATACCACGAGGCGTACATCTCGGTCGCATACCAGTAGGAGTGGGGGATTTCCCCTCCCGCCGGAGTGAGGACGATCTTCGAGCCGCTTGCCACAATCTGTTTTACCGGCTCGCGCAGCATAATCTCTCCTTCGTCCTCGCGGCTGACTTCCCTGCCGTTTTCATGGCGGATGCGCGTCCGCACCATCGTCAAGCCGGAGACTCCCGGCTGGATGATCTCCTCATCGCCGAATGCGACATCCGGCGAATTAACCTCCTCCACCGGATAGGGAATGGACTCAATCGTCACGTCAATGGATTCGTACACCCGCGTCACAGTAATTTGACCGTCGGGAGGAAGCGCCTCATTCTCCGCCGGAAAACTGACATCCAAACCCACGAGCGGAATCCCCGCCTGGGCAAGCGCCTCGCCGACCGTCCCCGCACTCGAACGGATGTTGACCACATCCTCCCCGATGCGAATCGTCAAATCCCGCGCCGGGTTGAAGGTGACAGTCATCGAGTGGCGGATCGGCGTTTCCGCGGGCGGGCGGATGTCGTCGTAAAGACTCAGCGGACGACCCAGCTCGCTCAACGCGTCCCCAACTGTCGGCGCGGAGGTTTGAAGCGTCTGTTCGCCTTGCGGTGTGACGAGGGTCAGCGTCACCGCGCGGCGTAGTTCCAATTGGATGGGACCTTCTTCAGAAATGGGCGCGTCCAACGAGGCGGGAATCCCGTTCACGAAGACGCGGTCATCCGGCTGGATGGAAATCCCCGCCTCCGTCAACAGAAGCAGCGGAACCCGTTCGGCAGATTGGACATTGACGATGCTGCCGCCATCGATGATGGTGAATGCGCGCGGCGCGGCAGGCTGGCACGCAAATAAAAGGATGGGCAGAAGCGTCAGCCATCGAAGTCGTTTCATGGGTGTGATTATACTAGCGGCAATCTTCGTCGCCGCATTCGCATTCCAGCCCTTTTGCCTTGTCGAACGATTCGCGCCCCTCCTTTGCCGAAAAATAGATCAAGCCGATTGCGCCGAGGCTGTCCACAAAACCGAAGCCGGTCAGTTCATAGATCAGGCTCGAAGCCAGCAGCACCAGCGACATATAGACACATACCAGCGTGCAGTTCGCGTCCGCGAGGATTGGCATGGAGTTCAATTCCCTGCCCACTTTGCGTTTTCCCGCCACCAATGCCCACATGACCAAAATGGAAACGACCGAAATGATCAGCCCCGGCAGGGTTGTTTCCGGTTTGTGTCCGATGATGATGTTGTAAACCGCCGTCGCGCCCAACCCGGCGGCAAGCAGATAGAATGCCGTTCCTGTAATTTGCAGGGCGGTAATCTCGAATTTTGTGCGCGGCTTATCCGGGTTTTGGCGGATGCGCATCACCATTGCCAATATTCCCAGCCCGGACATGACCTCGATGAACGAATCCACGCCGAAGCCGAACAGGGTCAACGCCTCGTCGCTGATTCCGAAGAAGATCGAGATCAATCCTTCCGCCACGTTGTAGGCGACGGTAAAAACTGCCAGCCAGAGCGCATAACCCCAGTAAGGTTTTTGTGCGGATTGTTCTGTAAGTGTTGCCATGATTGCTCCTGTTCGTCAAATCATACTACAAGAATTCGGATACAATTCACCGCATGAACATCATCACCAGCGCATCCAATTCACTTGTCAAAAAGGCGCGCGCGCTCCGTCAAAAAAAGGCGCGTAATGAAAGCGGATTGTTTCTTGTGGAGGGGATTCACCATGTGGGTGAAGCGGTAGAAGCGGGATGGGAGGTCGAGACGATCCTGTATGCTTCGGGTTTGTTGACCAGCCCTTTTGCTCATGAATTAATTACCCGCTTTTCTTTCAAGCCCCAGGCGGTCTCTGCCCAGGTGATGGAGTCATTGGCGGATAAAGACAATCCGCAGGGCATCCTTGCGGTGGTTCGGCAAAAGAAATACACATTTGACGATCTGAAATCCGTCACCCGCGCTGTTGCGCTCGTCTCTCCGCAGGACCCCGGAAATGTCGGCACGATCCTCCGCACACTCGATGCAGTCGGCGCCGACGCGCTCTTCCTCCTCGACGGCGGCGTGGAGCTGTATCATCCCACCGTCGTCCGCGCCAGCATGGGGACGCTGTTCTGGAAACCCGTTATCCAAACTTCATTCAATAAATTCATCGAGTGGGCGCGCGAAAAGAATGTGCAGTTGATCGCCACCTCCGCCAAAGCAGACATGGATTACCGCAATTTGCATCCGAAAATTCCCTGGGCGCTTGTGCTTGGCAATGAACAAAAGGGACTCTCCCCCGAACACACCGCCGCCTGTGACGTGACCGTCTCCCTGCCCATGCAGGGGCGCGTCAGTTCGCTCAACCTGTCCGTTGCGGCGGGGGTGTTGTTGTATCAGTTTGAAAAATAAGGACAGGAGTCGGAGAGAAGAAAGAGCCGGGCGACCTGCAGCGTCCGGCTCTTTCTTCTTTTCCACCTCTCATTCGGCTGTTATTCTTCCAGGGTGCTAATATCGCCTTCCGGCAGCCCCTGCGCTCGTGCCTTCAACACGCGCCGCATAATCTTGCCGGAGCGCGTCTTCGGGAGTTTATCCACGAATTTGACGTCTTCGGGGCGGGCGATGGGTCCCATGTGGGTGGCGACATGCTGGCGCAATTCTTCCGCCAATTCGGGCGAGGGGGCATGTCCGGTGCGTAAGAGTACGAAGGTGTGGATTGCCTGTCCCTTGACATCGTGCGGCAAACCGATCGCCGCCGCCTCCGCCACTGCGGGGTGACTGACCAGCGCGGATTCAACCTCCGCGGTGCCGAGGCGGTGACCGGAGACCTTGATCACATCGTCCACGCGCCCGATGATCCAGAAGTAACCGTCCTTGTCGCGCTTGGCGGAGTCGCCGGTGGTGTAGCGTCCGGGGTATTTGCTCCAGTATTGGTTGACGTAACGCTCATCATCGCCGTAAATGGTGCGGAGCATCGCGGGCCATGGCTTCAACAGAGTGAGATAGCCTTCCGTATCGTCCGGCGCGGGATTGCCCTGCTCGTCCACGATCTCGGCTTTCTGACCAAAGAACGGTCGCGTGCCGGAACCCGGTTTGAGCGGCACAACCGGCGTGGGCGTGATCATGAACATACCCGTCTCTGTCTGCCACCAGGTATCGATGATCGGGCATTTCTCCTTGCCGATGACGCGGTTGTACCACTTCCATGCTTCAGGGTTGATCGGCTCTCCGACCGTGCCGAGCAGCCGTAAGGAAGAAAGATCGTGTTTCTGGGGCCAGGATTCGCCGAAGCGCATCAGTCCGCGAATGGCGGTGGGGGCGGTGTAGAAGATCGTGATCCCAAAACGTTCGATCACCTGCCACCAGCGGTTCGGATACGGATAGGCGGGTCCGCCTTCGAAGAGCATCGAAGTCACGCCGTTGATCATCGGTCCGTACACGATGTACGAGTGTCCCGTGATCCAGCCGGGATCGGCGGTGCACCACCAGCGATCCATGTCATTGACGTCGAAGACGTATTTCAATGTGGAATACGTGCCGACCATGTACCCGCCGTGCGTGTGCAGGATGGCTTTCGGTTTGCCTGTAGAGCCGGATGTGTACAGGATGAAAAGCGGATCTTCCGCGTCCATCTCCTCGGTGGGACATTTGCCGTTGGCGATGGGCAGATTCAGCATATCGTGATACCAGTGATCGCGCCCCGCCTCCATACCGACCTGCTGCCCGACGCGCTTGACCACGATCACATTCTCGACGGTCGGGCAGCGTTTGAGCGCCTCGTCCACGATTGCCTTCAGTTCGACGATCTTGCCGTTCTGGTACGCGCCGTCGCAGGTGATGACCAGTTTTGACCGGCTGTCCTCGATGCGCCCCTGCAATGAATCCACCGAGAAGCCGCCGAACACCACCGAATGGATCGCGCCGATCTTCGCGCACGCCAGCATCGCAAAGACGATCTCCGGCACGCGCCCCATGTAAATGGTCACGCGGTCGCCTTTGGAAACGCCCATGGCTTTGATGATGTTTGCCATGCGCGAGACCTCACGGTTCATGGCGTAGTAGGAGAAGGTGCGCTCCTCTTTCCCGTCCTCCGATTCCCAGATGAGCGCCAGTTGATTCTTGCGGTGTGTTTTCAGATGCCTGTCAATTGCATTGTGTACAATGTTGGTCTTTGCCCCGACGAACCATTTATAGAACGGCTTATTCGAGTCGTCGAGTACCTTGTCCCACTTCTTGAACCATTCCAATTCAGAGGCTTCCTCTGCCCAAAAGCCTTCCAGGTCCTTCTCCGCTTTTTCGGCGAGCGCGTCCCAATCCTTCAGCCGCGCCTGCGCGATCACTTGCTCGGATGGATAATAGACTTCACCTTCCATTTGCTTCGGCTTGCCGGTCTTTGCCATGGCAGTCTCTCCTCTGTCTGGTTGAAATTTTTCCCGCTATTTTAATCCCTTTTTTGCAAATCTTCCAAAACTCTAGTAAGATAATGGGAATGGGCAAAATGCCAGTTCCACCCGCCATTGCAAAAATCGCTCCCGACGGCAACCTGACCCCGCGCCAACTGCGGCGGTTTATGATTGACATGGTGTTGCGGCGCGTCAAACCCGGCACGGGCAGCAGCCACGAATTTATGAGAAGGAGGACGGCTATGATCCCCTGGCCCGATTTACGCCCCATTTTGAAGGGAATTCAATGGGCGCTGGTTGGCGGCGTCGCAACTCGCGCATACATGCCGGAGCGCACGACAAAGGATATG
Organism: Anaerolineales bacterium; assembly: GCA_020060625.1. GTDB lineage: Bacteria > Chloroflexota > Anaerolineae > Anaerolineales > Villigracilaceae > Villigracilis. Next base: position 31,028 of record JAGUZU010000016.1, read on the forward strand.
GATATTATTGTCCACGAAAAAGACGGCGAAGAGGCGATAAAGAGACTGGAAAATGCGGGATATCGTATCGCTTCTCGCTTGGCAGTTCCGGGCTATTTAATGCTTGCCCCCGATGGAACGGAATTGGATGTTCTATTTGGCAGGGACACATGGCTGAAAGAGGCTCTGGAAAACCCGGGGAAAGATCCTGCGGGGTATCCTGTGGTTGGATTGCCTTATCTTATTATGATGAAAATGTCGGCGCAGCGGACGCGCGATATGGGTGATTTGGGTACCTTGCTCGGCTGGGCGTCCGATGAGGCTCTGGACGAAGTCCGCGCGGTGGTGAAGAAATACGCTCCCGAAGACCTGGAAGACCTCGAAGCCCTGATCTACATCGGCAGGAAAGAACAGGAAATCCCGCCGCCGGATGACGACCGGGAATCATGATACAAACCTCCGAGTTCTCGAAGAACTCGGAGGTTTTGCTCCCTACTCCACCCAATCCAAAATCCTGTACCACAACCCCGCGAACGGCAGGAACCACGGGTTGCCGTTGTACAGCGGCGCGGAAGGAAAGTCAAACCGCGCGAACGGATGCTCCTTGATGTTTCCCTTCATTATTGCCTCGGCAACCGTCGCGCCCAAATAGGTCGCCATCGCAACGCCGTGTCCCGCGTAGCCAAGCGAATAAAAAATCCCATCCTCCCCGCCAACGTGCGTCATCTGGTCGAACGCGAAATCGAGCGTGCCGCCCCATACATATTCCACCTTTATGTCCTTTAATTGCGGGTATATCCGAAGCATCTCACGCCGCAAAATCTCGCCGCTTTGCGCCGTCGTATTTTCATTTTCGGGGAAGAACGCCGCGCGTCCGCCGAAGATCATGCGGTTATCCCACACCCGGAAATAATTCAGGAAATGCTTGTAATCGAAGATCATGCGGTTTTTGGGGCTGAGCTCCCGCGCGAGTTCATCGGAAAGTTTTTCCGTTGCGATAATGAATGAGCCAATCGGAATAATTTTCTTTTGCAGTTTTTTTGTGGCATTCCCCGTATAACCGGACGTCGCCACCAAAACGGATTCCGCCTCCAAATTCCCTCTTTCTGTCTGGATGAAAAAACGCTTCTCTCTCCGCTCAAGCCTGTTGACACGCGCTCGCGCGCAGAGCTTTGCCCCCGCCCGGGCGGACGCTTCCGCCAGCCCCGCCGCGTATTGTGCCGGGTTCAACCCTGCGCTGACCTCGTCCACCAGCGCGCCGTGATAGATGTCCGTGCCGATCTCGCTGTGCAAATCCTGCGGCGGGACGAGCAGTACGTTGTGATTGAACTCCCTCGCCATAAAATCCACTTCGTCTTTCAATAACTCGTAATGTTTGGGCTTGTTTGCCGCCAGCAGGTGACCCGTTCGCGCAAAGCCGCAATTGATATTTTCTTCCCGAACGATTTGCTCCACCATGTCCACCGAATCCAGCGAACACTGGAATAATTCTTTCGCCAACTCCCGTCCGTATTTTTTGACGACGGTCTGCATGCCTGTTTTCAAGCCTGTCAACGCCATACCGCCGTTGCGCGAACTCGCCCCCCAGCCGATGGTCTCCGCCTCCAGTACCGCAACATTCATGTTGTGCTTTGCCAATGTCCGCGCCGCGCTCAAGCCCGTGTACCCACCGCCGATGACCGCCACATCCACTTTGGCGGGGATGGGGGCCAAGTCGGAGTCATCGGGCATTCGGGCGGTGGTGTGCCAGTAGATGTGTTGTTGCACGATTGATCCTTTCAGTTATTGACCCACTGATTGACAGCCTGCACGGATTCAGTTTATGTAGATTGTGTATCACCGCCTGCAAGCAGGCTTGCAACGGAGATGTCTTCGTCAATTTCCTCCCAGTGCAGGCTGATCCCTCCGCTGCCGATCTCGTATTTTTCCCTTTGCGCGGGGGTCGCTTCATGCAAAAGTGGAAACCAAATGACAGGTACGCTGAGAATGCGTCCATCTGTGAGCGTAACTTCCATCATGTCATTGGAAAAACGAACGCTTTTTGCAAGCGCAGTCTTCGGGACAAACGCGTGGCGAATCTTTTGCTTACCGGAAGATGGGTTAACTGGAATGCTCATTCCATGCCTCCATTAATTCCTTTTCGTGTTCCTGAATGATTTTCTCGATTTCGTTCAGTTCGTGCGCCCGAAACCCATAATTGGACGCCAATTCGACGGGCTCGAGCCAAAATTTTGCCTGATCGCCTCCCGCTTTGACGTGAATGTGAGGAGGCTCGTTATTTTCGTTGCTAAAGAAGTAAAAACGATAGCGTCCAACCCGAAGAATGGTGGGCATGACAAAATTCCTTTGGGGCGGTTTCGAGTAGCGGGATTATATCCGTTATTCGAGAATCTCGTTCCAATCCAACTCCCCAAACGCCTTGCGCAGGCGGTGACCATCGTCCACGACGATGTATTGCAGGTTGGTGAATAACTTCTCCGCAACCTCGCGCGCGGGCTCGAGCGGGACGACGTCGTCTTCTGCCCCGTGGATAATGATCGTTGGAACAGAAACAGGTTCGAGGTCCAGGTAAGAGGCGAAGGGGTCACGCAGCAGGGCGGGGGCGAGCAGGATCAACTTCCGCACCTGGGTCGGGTGTTTGCAGGTGAAGACCGTCCCCATCAAGCCGCCGAAGGATGAGCCGATGATGGTCCAGTTTTTTTTGCGTCCCAAAATTGGTCTGAGCTGCGCCATGCGTTCTTCGAATTCGCCGGTGAAATCGGGCGTGACCATGCCGGGGAATTTTTCGGCGAACTGACGGGCTTTGCCGCTCTGGCTGGTGGATTCAAGCCCGTGCAGGTAAATGATGCGGGTGTTGTCCATTTTCTTTTTCCTTGCTTTCGGCTTGACCGGGGTGGCGGGCGTTTCATCGACAAAGTCGTCCAATTCTTTGGCGGATTTTGGCATGATGGCTTGCGGGCGGAGAATCTCGCGCAGTTCCTTTTGCAGGGGAGGCGGGAAGGACGATGAAATACGACGAAGGGTGATCGCGGTCATTGGGTTTTCGGTATTCGTCAGAATATGCTTGAGCATGAAAATGGTTTCGTTCGACGAGGCGCGGTAGAGCGCGACGATCAGTTCCGAAAGGTCGTTTTGGATCAGGGTGGGCGCTTCTTCTATAACGGGTTCGACGATGTCGAAAATGGCGGGGAGGTTTTCAAAGCCGGTATCCGCGATCATGGGGATGAGCGCCTGAATGCCGTTCGACCATGCGCGCGGACGTTCGGGATGAAGATATTCCCGCACCAGCGCCAGAAACTGATTGGGGGCTTCCTTGCGCATGCGCGTCATGCTGGTGGAAAGCAATGCGGCGCGGACGTTTGGGTCGCGGATCTGCTGTGTCCATGCGGTGATGCGGGGGAGCAGGCGTTCCTCCTGCGGTGGGATGCGTCCGAGCAGGAATGCCGCGAGCAGGCGCGTTTCGAGCGCGCCTTCGTCCCAAAGCGCGTCGGCGAGCTCCAGCGCGAAATGCGGGTTTTCTTCCGCGACGGCGCGAAGTTCGTTTTCGATTTGAGTCAAAACGGCAGGCGGCGTGCGGTAGGTTTTCAAGTTCGAGCCGGGGGCGACGTTTTCAACCGTGCGAAGCGTGTAATTAACGTAGAATTCCAAAACCTCGCGCAAATGCTTCATGAACTCGTCGGGCAGAAAGAAGAAATCTGCCAGGCGGGCGGCTTGTTTGCGGAGGCGGGCGAGATCTATGGCGGGCATTTCAATAAGTGTCAGGCGTCAAGTGTCCAGTGTCAGGTGAGTTGGTCGTAACCTGACACTGGAACACCTGAAACTTCTTAATACGCTCTACCAAACAGCGCTTTCTTTTCGGCTTCGTTTCCGCAGACGATACACTTGCCCTTACCTTCGGGCTGTCCTTCGAGGGGGATGCAGCGGGCGGTGGCTTTGGTGTCTTCCTTGATCTTTGCTTCGCACGCCTTGTTTCCGCACCAGTAGGAAAATGCCCAGCCGTCTGCAACGACCTTCTTGAGGTCATTGTAGGATTTGGGGTCGTGGATATTTGCATCGCGGAATTCGGTGGCGCGTTTGAGGAGTGAATCATGAATCTCGGACAGAAGCCCGCTCACAGTCGAGGCGAGAGCCGTTTGCGAGACGAAGGATTTGCCCTCGCGTCCTGCCACGTCCCGTCTTGCCAGCGCCACCGAGCCTTTTTCCACATCCTTGGGTCCGATCTCGATACGGACGGGCACGCCGCGCATTTCCCAGTCGTTGTATTTGAAACCGGGCGTGAGACCCTCGCGGTCGTCCATTTTGATGCGAATGCCCGCGGCTTTGAGTTCAGAGAAGACCTTATCCGCCACTTCCATGACCTTGCTCTTTTCCTCGTCGGTTTTGTAAATGGGAACGACGATGGCTTGAATGGGCGCAACTTTGGGAGGCAGGATGAGACCCTGGTCATCGCCATGGGTCATGATGATCGCGCCGATCATGCGCGTGGACAAACCCCACGAAGTGGTGTACGCGTATTCGAGCGTGTTTTCCCTGTTCAGGAACTGGATGTCGAACGCCTTGGCGAAGTTCTGACCGAAATAATGCGACGTGCCGGATTGCAGCGCCTTCTTGTCCTGCATCATCGCCTCGATGGTGGTGGACATCACCGCGCCCGCGAATTTTTCGGTCTCGGTCTTGACGCCTTTGATGACAGGGATGGCGCAATCGTTGATCGCAAAGTCGGTATAGACATCCAACATGCGATAAGTCTCTTCTTGCGCTTCTTCTGCGGAGGCGTGCGCGGTGTGACCTTCCTGCCAGTAGAACTCGGCGGTGCGCAGGAAGAGTTTGGTGCGCAGTTCCCAGCGCAAGACCGAACCCCATTGGTTGATCAACACGGGCAGGTCGCGCCAGGACTTGATCCATTTCGAATACATGTATCCGATGATGGTCTCGGACGTGGGGCGCACAACCAGCGGTTCTTCCAACTCTTCACCGCCACCGTGCGTGACGACCGCCAGTTCGGGCGCGAAACCTTCCACGTGTTCCTTTTCCTTTTCAAAGAACGACATGGGGATGAGCGTGGGGAACGCCGCGTTAACGTGACCCGTCTCCTTGAAGCGCCTGTCCAGTCCGGCTTGCATGTTCTCCCAAAGCGTCCAGCCGTAGGGTTTCACGACCATACAACCGCGCACAGGGGAGTAATCCGCCATGTCCGCTTTCAGGACGAGTTTGTTGTACCATTCTGAAAAGTCTTCCGCGCGTGTGGGTAATTTATCTTCAGCCATGTTTCCTCTTTAATTCGTTTGCATGTTTACAGGTTGAAACGTTTAAACGTTCAAACCTGATAACTTCCCAACTTGTCTACAGCAGTTTTTACATCCTCCGCAAACAGCAATAACTCACGCTGGTTCATGGGCATGTAGGTATGGAACTCATCGAAGAACTGATCGAACGTAGACTGCCAGCCGCGCCCGACCAGTATCAACGGGCTCCGGTGACGAGACTCCACGATCATCAAATTCCACATCAGGGTAATCTCGGTCATCGTGCCTGCGCCGCCGGGGAGGGCAATTGCCGCGTCGCATTCCTCGACCAAAGCCTGCAACCTCTCCATCAGGCTTTTCCTTCGCCGTTCCTCTTTCACCCACTGATTCGGCTTGACAGGTCTCCATGCTTCGATCTCCTCGCACGTCACGCCGACGACATGTCCGCCCGCCTCATACGCGCCGCGCGAGACCGCCTCCATCGTGCCGATGTAGCCGCCTGTGAGGACAGTATGTCCGCGTTGGGCGAGAAGCTGTCCGAGTTCCATCGCTTCGGTGTAGGCTGTGTCGCCTTCTTTGGGTTGTGAGCCGCCGAATACAGAGATGTTCATAATTTCTCTTGTTATGTCACTCTGAGCGTAGCGAAGAGTCCCGGTCTTAGGTTGCTTGAAGACAAAATCCGAGATTCTTCGTCGCCTCGCTCCTCAGAATGACATAATTCATTTTTTATCCCATTCACGGGACTTGTTCACTTCGATCTTCTTCACCACTGCCTCCTCCAAATCAATCCCTGAAACGGACGCTAATTGGAGGAGATATAACGTCACATCGGCAAGTTCGCTTCCCAATTCGTCTTTGTCCTTGATCTCGTCCGTGAATTGGAAGTGTTCCAAAATCTCCGCCGCTTCAATGGAAAGCGAAACCGCCAGGTTGCGCGGCGTCTGCGGACGTTTGCTGTCCGCCGCATACCAGCCTTTGGATTTCACCAGCATGTGCATTTCTTCCGTCAGTTCGGCAATTGTAACTGGCATTTGACCTCTGCAAATAAAAACGGCTCGCCAGAGTCTGGGAGCCGTCCGTTGACGTGATGAACTGAATCTATCCAGACCAGGTAGATTTTCCACTGCGAGGGGACGGGTTGGGGTTCATTAACATGCCGCCGATTATACCTGAAAATTTGTTTGGGAGGCGCATCAGTTTCACGGGTAAAATTGAGGCGGAGTTTTGTCATGCCGCCCCTGCTTCAATTTGTAATTCGCCGTTTTATGTCCATCCCGGTTTCTTTGCTGGTCATTACCATGGTTCTTTATGGGGGAGTGATGTTGACGCCGCCCGAGGCGCGCGCCACCCTGTACATGCCAGATAACCTGCCCCCCCGGCTTACCGATCAACAATATGCAAACATCGAAGAAAAAATCATCAGGCTTCATCATTTGCGCGACCCCTTCCCTGTGCAATACTACTTTTGGGTGAAGACCCTTTTCGATGGGAAATGGGGGTACAGCCCATCGTTGAACGAATACGTCCTCCCGTCCCTCCTCCGGCGGACGCCTGCCACGCTGGAACTGGCGGTTTACTCCCTCCTGCTTTTGATCCCGCTCGGGTTGGTGAGCGGCGTGACGGCGGGTTGGAAACGGAGCGGCTCCTTCGACAGGGGATTTAGAGCGCTCGCCTTCCTCGGCACATCCATTCCGCCGTTTATTTTAGCCATCGTCCTTCTTTCGATCTTTTACATCAACCTCAGCTGGTTTTTCCCCGGACGACTCGACCTCGCTTACACCCTCGAAATTTCGGCGGGAAATTTCATCCCCTATACCGGCATGATGACGGTTGACGCGCTTCTGAACGGGCGGACCGATATCCTGGATAACGCTTTTCGCCACCTTGCCATGCCTGCCTTTACATTGAGCATCTATCACTGGGCTACGTTGGGGCGCGTTACCCGCGTATCCATGCTGGGCGAGAAAAGAAAGGAATACGTCACTGCCGCAAAAGCGCGCGGACTCGTCGAGCGGAAAATCGTGTGGAAGCATGTGTTCCGCAACATCCTTACCCCTTCGCTTACGAGCATGGCATTGTCTGCCACATCCATTGTTACGGGCGTCTTCGTTTCGGAGATCATTTACGATATCGACGGGATTTCCGGGGTCATTGTGCGCGCCATGAGCGGCATTCCGGATGCGCCCGCTGCTCTCGGTTTTGCGATGTACAGTGTGATCATGACCCTTCTGCTAACGTTCTTCCTGGACGTGACACAAGCCATCCTTGACCCGCGCGTGCGCGAAGGGGTGTTGAAAACATGAGCCGCCCCCGCTTATTCTTCCGACACTGGCGGAACCGGCTGAGTCTGCTGCTGATTCTTGGGTACGTTTTTGTCGCCATTACCGCCCCCTACCTTTCCCCGGACGACCCGAAGAACCCCAGCCCATTCATGCGCGTGGGACGGGCGTTCGAATCCAGACCGTTGCCTCCCGACGATAAAGCCGTTTTAGGGATGCTGCCGCGCGGCATTGACGTGTATCATGCGTTGGTGTGGGGTTCGCGCGACGCGCTTCAATTCGGGCTGATTGTTGCGATAAGCACTGCGTTGTTTGGCGTCGTTTATGGCGCCGCCTCGGGCTATGCCGGCGGGCGGGTTGGCGGGTTTATGCTCAGGGTTGCCGATTCCTTCCTTGCTTTTCCGCCCATTGCGGGCGTCGTTTTCCTCCAGCAACTCTTCGCCGTGACCATCACAGCGATGGGCGGCATATATTACACATCGGATATCCTGGGGCGGGTGGTCGAGATTCGAGGTCCTGCGACAATAATTCAGGTATTGTTCGAAAACGTCAACCCGCTCATGTTGAGTCTGATCCTCTTTTCGTGGATGCCCTATGCAAGACTCATTCATTCCATCGTCATCACCTTGAAGCAGACCGGCTTTGTTCAGGCGGCGCGCGCCCTGGGCGGCGGCTCATCCTGGGTCATTCGCAAACATCTTTTGCCAAATTCACTGGGACCCGCCGTCGTGTTGGCGGCGCGCGACGTGGGTGGCGTTGTCCTTTTGCAGGCTACGCTCACTTTCATCAATATTGGCGGCGATTCAGTTTGGGGAACGATGCTGGCGCAGGGGCGCAACTGGATACTCGGACCCGGCGGCAGTCTGCTCACTTATTGGTGGGTGTTCATTCCACCCACACTGGCTGTCATGTTATTTGGTATTGCCTGGAATTTGCTGGGTGATGGGATCAACGACCTGCTCGACCCGCATACATGACGCAACCCGACATGCTCCGCCTCCTTCGTGACCCAAACCTGATTCCGCCTGAAAAGCAGAATCTACTCTCGGACCTTGCCGCCCAAGCCGCCTCTTTGGGCTTTTCCTGTTATCTCGTTGGAGGCTTCGTCCGCGACCTGTTGCTCCGCCGCCCCGTCAAAGACCTGGATTTTGTCGTCGAAGGCGACGCGATCAAACTTGGCAGAATGCTTGTAAAAAAATTCGGCGGCAAACTTACGCCGCATAAAAAATTTCACACCGCCGTCTGGCGCCTGCCTTCAACCTTCAACCTTCATCCTTCATTCCTGGATTTGATCACCGCCCGCAAAGAAACCTATGCGTACCCCGGCGCGCTGCCAACGGTTACTCCCTCAACAATCGAAAACGACCTGCGTCGCCGCGATTTTACGATCAATGCCCTGGCTGTCCGATTGGATGGCGACCGTTTCGGTGAATTGCTCGACCCGTTGAACGGACAGGGCGATCTCGAAGAGGGAATCGTTCGCGTCTTGCATCCCCGGTCTTTCATTGACGATCCCACGCGCATCCTCCGCGCCTTACGTTATGAAGGGCGATACTCCTTCGACCTTGACTCTTTAACATCAGACCTAATCAACTCCGAAGCGCTCGCCATTCTTTCGCAACTCAGTGGTGAGCGCCTGCGTCACGAACTTGATTTGATTTTCGAGGAAGATCAGTTTGCCCGCATTCTGCTTCGTGCAGGCAAATTTGGTCTTTTAAAGTCCATCCACCCCAAAATGCCGGAATTCAATCAGGATTATGCAGGTTTCCTTGAAATGGACAACCGGCTTGATGTCTCTGCGGACCGGCGCGTGATGGGATACATGCTCTGGTTTATGAATTTATCCGAAGAGGATGTTTTCTCGATTTCCAGTCGTCTTGGTTTTACAAACGAATTGACATTGTCTGTTTGGGCGGCGGCGCAACTGAAGAGGAGCCTGCCGCATTTGGCGGGTTCGAAGCCAAGCGTGTGGACGTATGCCCTGGAGAAACTGCCGCTTTTGTCCATTTATGCGGTGTATCTTGTTTCGCGCGAGAACGCATTGCTGGATTACATTTCCATGTGGAGGCATGTCAAACCTCATACAACCGGCAATGACTTGTTAAAAAGAAAATTGACGCCGGGTCCGCGATTTGGAGATATTCTCTCCCGCCTCCGTGCGGCATGGCTGGATGGGGAAGTGCAGTCTCTTGCGCAGGAGAAAAAGCTGCTTGAGCGCCTGCTTGAAGAAAGAGGAGCAACGTAGCGGGTTGCTCCTCTTTCTTTTATCTTATTCGCGCCCGGGCGGAGAGCGCCAGTAATAAAGGGCGTAATTGTTCGGGCGCGGTCGTGTCGCTGACGTGGATGGTGTGACTGCGTTCGTCGGTGGTGACGGTAATGGTGTAAGTAAACGAATCGGGGACGGGCGGTTTGGCGGGATCAACTTCAAGGCGGAAGAAATCTGCCTGGTCGAGGAGCAGGTTGAAGGTCTGGGCTTGATGCGGGGGCATGTCATCCAGATCGAGAGACAGGATGATCGTTCGTCCCATGAAGCCGCCGCTTTGGACGAAGTCGATCTTTGTCATTTTGCCAGCCCGATGGCGCGCATCATTGCGGTAAGGCAGCCGTCTCCCGCGGGCGCGCCGACGATGATGCCGACTTCCTGCCAGCCTTTTATGACCGCCTTTTCTTCGATGCTTCCGGAGCCGAAGAGTTCCCTTGCAGTTTCGACAGTAAGGTTGGCGGCATCTTGAAAACTTGAATTTTGATTAAATTTGTCGGCGAGCGTTTTATACCAGATCATGCCCGCCTTTTCCCATGCGAAACCGCCAAGTTCGATGGAGGCAATGTAGAAAGCGTGGTTGGGAATACCGGAGTTGATGTGGACGCCGCCGCTGTCTTCGATGGTGTTGACGTAATCGCGCATGTGCGCGGGTTGCGGGTCCTTGCCGAGGATGGGGTCGTTGTAGGCTGTGCCGGGCGCTTTCATGGAGCGGATGCCGACGCCGTTCACGTTGGCGGTGAACAACCCTTCGCCGATGATCCAGTCGGCTTCTGCGGCGGTTTGGCTTCGCAGGCGTTGTTTGACGAGCGAGCCAAAAACATCCGACATGGATTCATTGAGCGCGCCGGATTGGAAGGAGTAGGCGAGATTGGCTTCGAACTGAGTGACGCCGTGCGTGAGTTCGTGGGCGATCACGTCCAGCGCGGCAGTGAAGCGATTGAACAGGCGCTGGCTGGGCGGCAGGTCTTCGTCGCCGTCTCCGTAGACCATTTGTTGTCCGTTCCAAAAGGCGTTGTCATATCCCTTTTGGTAGTGGACGGTCGAATCGAGCGACATGCCATTGCCGTCTATCGAGTTCCTTCCATAGATTTCCTTGAAGAGGTCGTAAGTCGCGCCTGATCCGTCATACGCTTCGTTGACCGCAAGGTCGGCGGACGGCGGGTCACCTTCTTTTCGGACGAGGGTTCCGGGCAGTTGAGAACCTTGTTTGGCGTCGTAAATATTGCGATGTTTGTCGGGCGTGCCAGCCGCCCCCATGTGGACTGTCAGCGCGGCGGATGTGCGCTGGATGCGGATCTGGCTGGATACCGCCATTGTTGCTCTTGCTTTTTCCTGCTGGAGGTCTGTGCCGCGCTCTGAAATTTCCCTCAACATGTGCGGCGGAATGATGCAAAGGATTGGGCGCTGATTGTGCATTTGCAACTCCTTGTTAACTGTAAAGGAAACGACAATATGAGTATACAACCGCAAAATGCGAAATTCAACACTGCGACGGTTGAATTTCGCGCCGAAATGACCTATACTGTTTTTACGTTTTCCGCGTCTGCAACGAGGCGCGGAAACAATGGCACGTTGAAATGTCCCACAGCAATGATGTGGAACGGGAAGCAGCCGGATATTGAAGGGTACAGACTTTCAGAGGAGCATTCAGTCATGCCGGAAAAAAGGATGGAATTGGAACGCCTGCCATACCGCCTGAAGGAGCCGTTTCTGAACACGCCGGAACTGGCTCTTTTTCGTGTGTTATCGGGGATGATGGGGGATCGCTATATGATCTGCCCGAAGGTTTCGCTGAACGATGTCTTCTATATTTTGCGCCCGAACGAAAACGTGCATTTCTTCAACAAAATATTTCGCAAACACGTGGATTTTCTGCTGTGCGAACCCGAGACGTTCAAACCTTCCTTTGGGGTGGAGATCGTCAAGCCCGTTGCGAAGAATGGCGCGCGCGAGGCGGATACTTTCATGGAACAGTTATTTGCCGATGCGGGGCTTCCGCTGGTGCATATTCCATCCGGTGAAAGCTACAGCGAGGCGGATATCATTGCATTGTTCCAGGTCGCCGTGGCAAAGATCGGCGGGACGTCCTCCATGCGAATTGACCGTCCCGCCGATACTGTGCCGAATTGCCCGATCTGTGGGAAGATGATGGTATTGCGCATCCGCCGGAACGGCGCGCAGGCGGGATTGAAATATTACGGCTGTATCGATAACCCGAGATGCGCAGGCGCAGTGGAGATTGATTAACCCGCAGCGGGCGGCGATGCTTCCTGCATTATGAGATTTTTCCCTTGCAGAAGTTTGTATATTCCGAAAACGATTCCCACACAAAAGTACCCGTAAACCAAACCCATGCCGCCCAGGAGCGCGCCATATTGCAGGCTTTCCATGAATTGGGTCATATCTTCCATGGGGATCATGATTATCATTCCTTCGAGCAGCAATAACACGAACAATAAAATGGGCGAAAGCAGTCCCGCCTTGCGGAGCAGGGCAGTAGGTTTGTTTCCGCTCCAAATTCCCAATCCGATTGCCAGCAGCGTGTAGGGAATGAACCAAAAGAAAATTCCGAGCGTGAAGAGCGCAAACGGCATAAACACGGCTTGCCATGGTTCAGGCAGGTCCGTCAGATCGGATACGAGCTTCATGATGAGCAGACAAAGAACCCAGAAAGCATAGGGGAACAGCAAGGCAAGCCGAAAAAAGTTTTGTGGTTTCACGAATAATGCCTTTCCAATTCAGAAGCATACTTCACCCCGACGATGTCCCGGTTCTTTTCCAACCAATCCTTGAATGCCGTCTTGCCGCGCGCAGGTTCCTTGGAGACTAACAGATTTGCCATCAACCCGTCCACTTCTTCGGGCGTCAGAAGCACATCTTTCAAGAAGAGACTTAAGAACTGCGCGGTCAGCAATGCCAGGCACGGAGGGACGGAAATCAGCAGTCTGTTCGCGCCAATGGTTTCACCGACCAGTTGCACCAATTCCTTAAATGTGTACGCCTCGGGTCCGACTGCGTCAATCACATAGCTTTCCCTGCTGTATACGGCTTCCGCGGCAAGGCTTGCCAAATCTTCGACATGCACAGGCTGAACTCCATACGAACCGTCGCCGGGGATGAAAAAGAATGGGAAACGCCTCAAAAGAAATGCAATATTGTTGATTAGCACATCTTCTCCGCCGCCAACCAACACAGTGGGACGCAGAATTGCATACGGCAAACCCGATTCGATTACCGCCTTTTCGTTTGCCGCCTTGCCCCAATAATAAGGCAGATGTGAATCGGCGGACGGGTTGGCGATGCTGATATGAATAATGCGCTTCACGCCAGCCTTCACCGCGGCGTTTACCAGGACATTTGTGTTTTCCACCGCCTTCGGCTGTGTGTTATCTCCTTTATCGAAACGCACCCAATAGGTGTTGACCAGAACATCCGCGCCGCGCAGGCTGTTTGTCAATTCGTTTTCGTTTGAAAAATCGAGCGGAAAGGTTCTGACCTTCCCATGGAACGGGTCGCCGCGCCTGGGATGATTGGTCAGTGTAAGGACTTCCCCGCCGCGTTCGAGCAGGCGTTTTGTAATGTACTTCCCTGAGTAACTGAATGCGCCGGTGACTGCGATTTTCATTGGGACTCTTTTCTGCGTGGGGCAACAAGGGCAAACAATGTTACGAAGCATCCAATTCCGACCAATGTGAGCAGGAAGCCGATCAAGTTCCCGCTGACCCGGCTGGCAATTTCGAAGAAAATCTCTTCCGCGCCGCTGGCTTCAGGTTTGTAGGCAAGCGCAATCAGAACCGGCAATCCCACCAAAAGAATGGTCGAAAAGACCGTCCAAAATTGAGCGCGATCCTCGGTTCCGCACAGATCCACCAGAACGCGGTTGAGATATGGTCGCAGGTATCGAACGACCAGCGCGCAAATCACAAGCGTGAGCGTAACTTCAAGTAAAAAGAACAAAATGGCATTCATGTTTCACCTCATTTCAAAACCGATAGAATGGATTTGACGTTCGTAAAGCCGAGCCGCTCCAGTTTGATGACCGCCTTTCCAAGACTGTCAATTGCATCGAAAAATTCCTGCAACGCCTTCACGCGCTGGCGGATGAACTCGATCTCCGCCTCATCGCCAGACACCGAGCCTGATTCCAGTTTCTCGAGCGTTTCCGCCACCGACCGCACGGCGCGGTCGAACTCGCTGTTTTGCCGCTCCTTCAAAATCGAGCGGATTGCCTGATAAAAATCCGCCTCCGCTTCGTAATAGTCCCTCCTATCTCCCAACTTTGACGAGCGATGCACCAGTCCCATCCGCGCCAGCGCCCGCACCTCCGTGCTGACTGCGCCCTTCGTCAATCCCGTCTGTTCCACGATCTCATCCAGAGACAGCGGGGCGGGGGAGAGATACAACACGGCAAAGATTGCGCCCATGCCTTTTGGAAACCCCCAAAATCGGCTGATCTGGCTCAATCCCTCTGTGAAATCCCGTTTCAACTGTGTGATTTTTACTGTCATGGCTGCCTTTACTACGTTTAGTAATTACTAAACGTAGTATACAAAAAATGCCACCCTTTGTCAAGGATGAAAAAAGCCGCCAACAGGCGGATGGGAAAATAACTTTTATGGATGCCTTCACTGCCGTACAAATGCCGAAAGGCAGCCGCCAAGAAAGTCCTTAAAACTTGGCGGACTTGGCGTCTTGGCGGTTAAAAGTGAAAAATGTACGGTAGAGAATGGATGCCTATGGTTTTTTGAACAAGCGATACAACTCTGCTCCTGTTTTCCCTTGCGCCTCAGCCAGATATTCCTGTATTGGCACGCGGACGATGACAAATTCCGCCCCGTTCTTATCGAAGCGGAATTCCACAAAACCGTACCTGCCGCCTGGAATCTCCCCGCGCGGAATCTGGGTGATGACTGGCATCACCTCAGCCATCCAATTTCCGAGTTCCTCCTCGTTTTCCAAATCGTTCATGGGCAGGTGGATGTAAAAATCCGTTTCCATCACGCCGAAGGTCGAGCGCCCGTCGGCGTACACGCAATCTTCCCCGAATAAAACGGCATTTGCATCTGCTTCGGGGTTCAGGAATTTGACGGATGTATCCAGTTTCTCTGTCAGTTCGGGTTCATCGTGATACGCCCAAACAAAGCCGCAGCCCTCGAATGCCGGAGCAGGAGTATCGGTATTTGGATGCGGTGTCTCTGTTATTGATTTGATGGTTGAATCGGAAACTGTTTCGTCCTGCGTTGGCGCAGTCACAGTCTGCAACGCCGCAAACGCCGCTGCTGCGGAAAGGATAATTCCAATGACCCAGTTTCGTTTATGCTTCATGCCTTCCCGAACATTGCTTATTCTTCTCCAACGACATCGCCGCCGGAATCATCAAACCCTTCTTCGTAACCATCGTCTTCGCCGAAATCCTCTTCATAATCATCATCTTCACTGAAACCCTCTTCGAACTCTTCCTCATCCTCGAAATAATAGAAATCGTCCCCGCCGAATTCGTATTCATCGTACCACTCTTCGTCTGCGAAATCCTCTTCGCTGTAATCGAAATCGTACCATTCGTCATCGTCGAAATCGGGGTAATCTTCCGGGTCGGGGTATTCATCCAGAAAATCCAGCAGGTCGGGGTTGTCTTCCAGCCAGAAGAAAATTTCGTCCCGGTCAATTTCCTCGACCCCGGAAAGATCATCCTCCTCGTCAATATATGCGGATTGACCTTCGATCAATTCAAGTTCTTCGCCCGCCTCGTTTTCAAGCGCGCAATGACCTTCGAGACACGACGCCCTCATGCGGTTGGTCTTCGGGTTATATTGCACGCTCAGCAGGCTTCCGCGAACCGAAGCGATGCCGGAAGGCGTTTTCACCTCCAGCGAGCCGCCTTTTAATAGAACATACACTTTTCCAAAGAAAAGTTCAAGCGTGGTCTTCGCCTCGCCGTTTGCTTCTGTGATCGCCGGCACAGTGAATGAAGAGTTGGGTCCGATACGCAA
The DNA here is from genome assembly GCA_020060625.1 of Anaerolineales bacterium. GTDB lineage: Bacteria > Chloroflexota > Anaerolineae > Anaerolineales > Villigracilaceae > Villigracilis. The sequence goes on from JAGUZU010000016.1 coordinate 46,785, forward strand.
AATGGTGCCTTCCGGCAGCAGGTCGAGGCGGGCTTTGCCGTCCCTGCCGGTTTGCAAGCCTCCGCCTGCGTTGATTTTCATTCCGGCGGCAGCCGGGGCGAATTCGTCAATGGGAAGGCTGCGCGCGCGGACTGTGTTCAACACTTCAGAGAGGATCGCCTCGCGCTCCGCCGACGCCTGTTCGCTGTTTTCTGCGGGCGTGGATTCCGCTGTGGAGGCGGGCGGTTGGGTGGAGTCGGTTGCGGCGGGGGCAGGGCTTGAAGTGCAGGCTCCCAGCATAAAGGTCAGAAGAAGAAGCGCGGAGATGATTGGTCTCATGAGGTTTCTGTATCCTTTACTTTAGTATTTCGGCGGCGGCGGACGCCATCAGCGCGACGCCTTGGACCAATGCTTGTTCATCGAAGTCGAACCTGGGGTGGTGATGACCGTAATCGAGGTTCTTTTCGTGATTTGCCGAGCCGATAAAAATATAACAGCCGTCCACTTTTTCCTGCATGAATGCCATGTCTTCCGCGCCCATTGTGATGTAGGGAGAGGTGTCCAGTATGGCTTCCGGCAGAATTTGGCGCGCGGCTTCCTGCGCTTTTTCAGTGACCTGCTCCGCATTGATAAGGGCGGGCGTCAGTTGTTTGTTATGGATTTCCGCCCTGCATCCCATGGCTTGCGCCACACCGTTCACGATCTCTTCAAATCGTTTTAGCACTTTTACGCGAACCTGCGGTTCGAAAGTGCGGATGGTTCCTTCGAGCATGACTTCCTGCGGGATGACGTTGAACGCCGTGCCGCCGTTGATCATGGTGAAACTGACCACAGCTGTTTCCAGCGGGGCGACGTTGCGCGCGACAATGCTTTGCGCGGCGGTGATGATCTGCGCGGCGCATACCACTGGGTCAACGGTTTGATTGGGGATCGCGCCGTGACCGCCCTTGCCGATGATTCTGACCTTGAACATTTCCGCGCCAGCCATCACGGGTCCTTTGGCGACGTTGACCTTCCCCAGCGGCATTTCATTCCACAAGTGCATCGAGAGGGTCATGTCCACTTTGGGAGATTCCAGCACACCGTCGCGCATCATCATTTCCGCGCCGCCGATCTCTTCCCCGTTTGTGCCTTCTTCGGAGGGCTGGAAGCAAAACTTGATGTTTCCGGCAAGGTTGTCTTTGTATTCGTTCAATATTTTGGCAGCGGTCAGTCCGATGGCGGTATGACCGTCGTGCCCGCAGGCGTGCATGACGCCTTCATTTTGCGAGGCGTATTCGGCGCCAGTCTCTTCGATGATGGGAAGGGCGTCCATGTCGAAGCGCATGAGCAGGGTGGGACCGGGTTTACCGCCTTCGAGCCAGCCGACCACGCCGGTCTTTCCGACACCCTTGGTTACTTCGATGCCGAGCGTTTCGAGTTCCTTTGCGACGATTCCGCTCGTGCGGACCTCGCGGAAGCCGAGTTCGGGGTGCATGTGGAAGTCGCGCCGCAAAGTTTGGGTGTAGGGGAAGAGGTCTTGCGCCTGCTTTAGAAAGTTTGACATGGAGGTTGTTCCTCTGTCGGAAGGTTTGTGAGCCAATGGTTTTTATCGTTCAATGTCCTAACCGTACTTTACCACCCTGAATTGCTCTTCGTATTTTGGGTTTTCGTCCGTGCTGTCTTCGGTGTGGCGGGACTTCATCCGTTTGATGAGTTTTTCCATATCCTGTACCTGAGATTTGTGTTCGAGGATGGCGTTCAGTTTGATATCCCATGTATCGGTCACGTCAACGGTGGTGTTGGGTTGGTTGGTCAGCGAACACCAGACTTCTTTTGGCATGTGCGGCTCGAAACTCTGTGCGAGCAAGTCTGGGAAGTAGGCTGGGTTTCCAGCGGCGGGGAAGACGGCATCCAGCACGACCTGTCCGCAGGCGCGGTGATCGGGGTGGTTGATGCCGTAGGTTGCGAAAAGATTTTGGGGGTCGCAGGTGACAAGGATATCAGGCTTGTGGCGGCGGATTTCGCGGACGATGTCGCGGCGGAGATTCAGGTCTGGGATGAGGTATCCATCCGGCAGGTCCAGAAAGAGAGGCGGGTTTGCGCCGATGACTTTCGCGGCTTCGGCTTGTTCCTCATGTCGAATCCCGCAGAGTCGTTCGGGCGTCATATCCGGTTGTGTGGCTGGGTTGAAACCTTTGTCGCCGCAGGTCAGAAGCAGATAGGTGATCTCATGTCCGGCGCGCGCCCAGCGCGCGAGGGTTGCGCCGCAGAAAAATTCGGGATCGTCGGGGTGCGCGAGGATGACGAGGATGCGTTGCGTGGATTCCCAGGATTCGTATTGGATCATGGCGGGGTGTCGAATATCGAATTACGATTTTTTCGCCTTGCCACAAGTACAGCCGCCGCCTTCGTGACGGTCGCAGGGGGCTTCGGATTTGCGGCGCAGCGCTTCCAACTCGTCCCAGGGCTGAATCTCCTCCCGGAGAAATGTCTGATACTGGGGGCGTTGTTCGCCTTCCACTTCGACAGCGACGACGACTTTGTCGCTCATCGGCAGGATATCCACCACCTTGCCTTCGCCCTTCGGCGTGACGACGCGCTTGTTGCGTTTGGGCAGTTTCTTTCGCGCTTCGACGTACTGTTCGTATTCGTAGATGAGACAACAGCGCAGGCGTCCGCACATGCCGGTGATTTCGTTCGGGGTAAGCGAGATGCCTTGTTCCTTCGCCATCTTGATGGAGATGGGGGAAAACTCGGTCAGGAATTTCGAGCAGCAGCGGGTTTCGATGCCGCAGGCGCCCATGCCGCCCAGCAGTTTTGCCACGTCGCGCGGACCGATCTGCCGCATTTCGATGTGCGACTTGGGGTACAGTTCCTGCATGTCCTTTTTGAGCGATTTCAAATCCACCTTGTCTTCGCTTTCGGTGTTGAAAAGAAATGCGAGGCGGGAGCCGTCGTAGTTGTATTCGGCAGCGATGATCTTGACTCCGCGCAGTTTGAGTTCTGCGGCGCGGGCGCGGCAGTTGATCATGGCTTCGGTCTGTTTGTTTTGCCACGATTGCTGGAGCAGAAGGTCGCGCGGGGTGGCGCGCCGTTCGACGGGTTTCCAGCCGCCGTCACCTTTTTCGGGTATGTCCTGCACGAGCTGGACGACTTCGCCGAGATGTTTGCCTCTCGATGTATCCACGATGACGTGTTCGCCGAGATTCAAATCCGGGACGGTGGACGAATCGAAATGGTAGATTTTGCCTATTTTGCTAAAGCGCACACCGATAATGTTTTTGATGTCTGTTTGCATGGGCGTAATTATACTAGCAGTTAGCGATTGGCGATTAGCGATTGGCGATTGGCGGACTGGGGTTATAAGCTGGTCAGCCAGAGAACGAGAGTGTAGATGCCGTACAGGATTCCGGCGATGAGACCGATGAATTCGAGCCAGGCGATGAGCGCGTCCACCCAGGCGGGGGCGCGAGAACGGTTGCGTTTTGGCGGCATGGTCTTTTACGCCCAAAATGTTTCATCGAAGCGTTTTTTGTCGCGCCATCTGCGGAGCATGGGACCGATCAGTGGAATGCCAAACGTCCACGGCACGGTGAGGAGCGTCATTACGCTCCAATAATCCCAGCGGCTGGGCAGCGCCAAGTCCGCAACCCATGCGCGCAGATACCAGCGCCACAGGATGTAATAACTCAAAATGCTCAACTCGGCGGTCAGGCTGAAGAGGAATGTCCGCCAGTAGGTCAGGGAGGTCAGGTTCAGCGCTGCGAACGGAATCAGCCACAACGGATACCAGATGCGGAACGTGGAACCGAGCATTAACTGACCGAAATACGCCGCAAACCCCGCTTCCAGCAGATTCATCCTCCCGAGCATTAATCGTGCGAGCAGGCAGCCGTAATACAGAATGAACAGGTTGCGCATCACTCCCTGCGGCATCCACGCGGAGCGGTCGAGCAGGCGCAGCAGCATCCGCGCCGCGTATTCCGGCGAGAAGCCCCTGCGGTCGAACATCGCCTGCCGCACTCCGTCGAACACTTCCGGCATGGGACCGAGAAGAAGGTAAAAGCCAAAGAACACAGCGAGGAAGATCGCTGCAATTCCCAGCCCGCGTTTGAGTCGCATTCTCCAATTCGGAACAGCCGTCAGCGCGGCAACCCCGAACAATGGAAGCAGGATCAAGCCCGTGATCTTGATCAATGAGGCGAGCGTCAGCGCAAGGGCTGCCCATGCCCATTTATCCCTTTGCCATAATACCAATCCAAGCGTGATGAACGCCATCATCAGCATGTCGTTGTGACCGTTGCCAACCGCCTCCAACAAGACCAGCGGGTTGAGTGCGAAGAACGCCAAAGCAGTTTCTCCGCCGACGCCTTTCCGCTCCGCTTTCAGGATCAGCCATGACATGGCGAGGTACGAAGCCAGCGAAATAACCTTCATGGAGAGAATGCCCGCGCCCATGCCGGTGAAACCCAGACGCATGGGAATCTGCGCAATCAATTCCCACAGCGGGCCGTACGGCGAAACGGTATCCACGAATTCGCCTGCCATTACGTTGTAGGTGTGTTGGGGAAATTCTTCCGGCATGGCAAGCATTGGGTTGCCGCCATACAAAGCCCAGATGCGGGCGCGTACCACGTATAACGCCACGTCCAGCGCGGTGATGGGGTACAGCCACAACAGAATGACCCCGCACATCAAACCAATGCCGATGATCCAATTGCGTAATGACTTTGCCGCCTGCGGGTCTGCGCTTGAAAGCAAATGGATGAGTTTGAGCGCGCGCCAATAGGCGAAAAACAAAAGCACCAGCCCCAGAATGTAAACCAGCGCAAACCATTTGCGTCCGTTGCGCAGCAGCATTTCGATGTCGCGCACAGGCGCAGCTTCTTCTATCCCAGGAAGGAGGGGAAAAACCGTCACATACACGCCGTAGATGACAGCCATCAACGCGCCCCAACGAATCAATTGGCTGCGCGCGGTGATGGCGTGGGGGTGGGCTGGTTGTTTGGTCATACTGGGGACGGATTATACCGTTGGCATCCCCGTAAAAAGAGTATCCATGCGAACCCCCTTGAATTAATCCATTTTGCGCAAGAGGCTCGCATGGATGAAGGGTCGGGTTAGTCAGCGATCAATTTTTGCCAGGTTTTGGGACCAACAATGCCATCGGATGCCAGACCTTTTGAGGACTGGAATTGCTTGACGGCATTGGCAGTATCGGGACCGAAGATGCCGTCTATTGCGATGTTGTAGCCAAATTTGTTTTTGAGCAAACGCTGTACCGCGCGGACTTCGGGTCCGGTTTTGCCCTGTGAGACCTGGATGATCAAGGCTTGCCATGTTTCCGGTCCGACGATGGCGTCTTCCTTCAGGTTGTTGTCGGTCTGGAAGTCTTCCACTTTCGATTGGGTGACGGGTCCGAAAACACCGTCTGTATCGAGGTTGTCTCCATGCGCAATGAGGAGATATTGAATGGCATATACTTCGTCGCCTGAATCTCCCAGCTTATAAGTGGGCCATTCCGGGCTTGCGATGGCTTTGATTTGCACCCAGAAGGGACCCGTGGAAAGCCCGAAGATGACGCCGTTCGGGTCTTTTAGTTTCCAATTGCCTTTATACGTGTCGGGGGATGAAGGAGCCGTGAGGTTGACCGAAACATCGATGGTCTGACCAGGCGCAACCGTGCCGTTGGTCAACTGCTGGGAATCGGGTCCGCTCATTTTGTCGCCGGAGTCGAAGACGAGTTGGTAGCCGGATGTCCATGTGCATGTGCCGACGTTGCGGAGACGCCAGGTCTTCGTGAAGGCTTTGTTGACCGTGACGTTGGCATTGTCCGCGATGGTCACGTCCGAGACGAAGGATGCGAGGTTGCAGACGGGTGTGTTCGTGGCGGCGGGCTGAGACGCTGCCTGGGTGACAGGAGCAGTCGTCGGCGTGGGAAGAGGCGTGTTCGTCTGCGCTTCCGCGCCGGAACCGGTCGGGGATTCCTGCGCCGCGGCGGTGACGGTGAGAGCGGCTTGGGTGAATATCCCGCCTTCCGGCTCTGCCGTCACGCCGGAGGGCAGGTTGCAGGCAAAAATAAATAAGGCAAAAGCAAGGAATAACAAGGGTGTTTTTCTCTTCATGGTGATTCTCCTTTTGCCTTGAGTGTACCGAAGTTGCCTGTATAACACAATTTGACTACGGTACTATCCCGGTGCGGTCACAAATTGTGTGGCATCAAGGCGCCAGGAAAAGCGCAATTTGTGACCATGGGTATTCTATACAAACACCCCTTGAGATATTTCCTCAAGGGGTGCAATTCGGCTGATTGCCGCCTGCTATTCCACAATGTTGATTGGCAGGCTGTTGTTCGCGCCCATTGCCGCCACGCTGACCTGTGCCGCGATCTTCTGCGAGACTTCGGTCAATGCCTTTGCAACGGGCGAATCCGGGTGGCTTGCCACGATGGGCTTGCCGCTGTCGCCGCCGATTCGCACATTCTGGTCAATCGGTATTTTGCCGAGGAAGGTCGTTTCGGTGGCTTGCGCCAGTTGCTCGCCGCCGCCGGAACCGAAGATGTCCATGCGCGCGCCGTCGGGCAGGTCGAGATAGGACATGTTCTCGACGATGCCGAGGATCGGCACTTCCAACTGCTTGAACATGTTCAAGCCGCGTCCGGCGTCTTCGAGCGAGACGAGCTGCGGCAGTGTGACGATGACTGCGCCACTTAACGGCAATGCTTGAGCGAGGGAGAGAGCCGCATCGCCCGTTCCCGGAGGCAGGTCTACGATCAGGTAATCCAACTCGCCCCATTCCACATCGCCCAAAAACTGGCGGATGGCGGAGTTGAGCATCGGTCCGCGCCAAATGAGCGGCTGTCCGGGTTTGACGAGCAAGCCCATCGAGATCATTTTCACGCCGTATGCCTGCGCAGGGATGAGGCGGTTGCCGTCCGGCGGCGGGAGTTTTTCCACACCCATCATCGTCGGGGTGTTCGGTCCGTAAATGTCCGCATCCATCAAGCCAACGCGCGCGCCTGCCTGTGCCAGCGCCACGGCGATGTTCACCGAGACGGTGGTTTTGCCAACGCCGCCCTTGCCCGAACCGACGGCAATGGCATTGCGAATGGGGGTATTAACCAACCCGCGCATGCGCCCATCGTTTGGCACGTCGGAGTCCATTTTAATTTCGACTTTTTTCACGCCGCCGACCGCCATTACAGCCTCGCGCGCTTCCATTTCGATCTTGCCGCGCAGCGGGCAGGCGGGCGTTGTCAGCATAACGGTAAACGAGACCCTATCCCCTTCGATCTCCAGATTGCGGATCATGTTGAGGGTCACAAGGTCTTGATGCAGTTCGGGTTCCTGCACTTTGCCCAACGCGGCGAGAACGGATTCTTTTGTAATAGTCATTTGTTTTCTACCAATATTCCTTGCATCGTTTATTTGGACGCCATTATCTCTATGCCGAAGCCGAGGCTTCCGCCTTGGCGGCTTTCGCGGCTTCCTTCGCCTTGCGGGCTTCCTCTTCGCGGGCGTAGTTCAGCGGGCGGATTTCCGCATAGTAGGAGGCGGGTTTCAACAGCTTTTCGAGATTGTACACGTTGCGGTCGTACGAAGCGATGTCGAACTCGTGATCCATCTTGATAGCGTCGAATGGGCAGTATTCCGCGCAGAAGCCGCAGTTCATGCAGATGTCCATGTCGATGTAGAACTCGGCGGGCTGGGGAATCGGTCTGCCGGTGTTCGGGTCGTTGGTGCGCACGATCCAGATGCACTGCGGCGGGCAGACTTTTGCGCAAATACCGCACGAAGTGCAGCGTACTTCCTTTTTGCCTTCCGCGCCTTCATCGTACACCAGGAACGGCACATAGCGAAATTCTTCGGGCGCGATCAACTGTTCTTCGGGATATTGTACGGTAAAGATGCCGCGGGTGTTCTTGCTTGAACGATGCTCCACACCTTCTTTTGTGTAGTAGCGTTTTTTACCTTGCAACAACCACGAAATATCCTCGATGTACGTATTCCAGAATCGATTCCAAGTGACTCTCAATCCTTTAAGAATGCCTTTTCCATACATGTTGTCGGTTCTCCTGTCTTAGCGATCCAGTTCGCCCATGACGATATCGAGCATTGCCAGCAGGGCAACGAAGTCCTGGATTTTCGAGCCTTTGCAAATGTGTTCAATGGCGGTCAGGTTCACGAATGATGGGGGACGGACGTGATAGCGATAGGGATTGGGCTTGCCGTTCGAGACGACGTAATACGCCAGTTCGCCTTTCGGCGATTCGACGCGTCCATACGCCTCGCCTGCCGGGACCCGAACCTGATACTGTGGTTTCTGCGAGTTGATCGGTCCCTCGGGGATTTGCTTGAGCGCCTGCTCCAAAATCCGCAGGGATTGGCGAATCTCGTCGAAGCGGATGAGATAGTTGTCGTACATGTCGCCGTTGTAGCGGACAGCCACGTCGAAGTCGAAGCGGTCATAGATCGAATACGGGTCGGCGCGGCGGATGTCGTACGGCACGCCCGCGGCGCGCAGGACGGGTCCCGTCACCGAGTAGCGGATCGCGTCCTCCGCGTTAATCATGCGCACGCCCTTCAAACGTCCGACCAGCACCTCGTTCTCGTTGAGGAAGCGTTCCATCTCGTCGGTTTTGGCGGCGATGCGGTCGTACACCAAATCCTTGATCTTTTGCATCACATCGTCCGGCACGTCCCGCGCCACGCCGCCAAAGCGGAAGTAATTGCACATCATGCGCGCGCCGGAAACGGCTTCGAAAATATCCAGGATCAATTCGCGCTCTTCAAAGGCATACAGAGACGGCGTATACATCGAGCCGAGGTCGTTGATCAACATGCCGATGAAGATGAAGTGATTTTGGATACGGCTGAGCTCCGCCATGATGACGCGGATATATTCGGCGCGTTCGGCGACGGGAATGTTCATCAATTTTTCGATGGTGGTCACGTAGCCAAAGTTGTTGCTCATCGAATTGAAGTAGTCGAGGCGGTCAGTGTAGGGGATGTTCTGTAAAAACGTATTGCGTTCGCCGATCTTGTCGTGGTTGCGGTGCAGGTATCCCATCACCGGCTTGAGACCCACGATGGTTTCGCCTTCGAGTTTTACCGCCACGCGCAATACGCCGTGCGTGGACGGGTGGTGCGGTCCCATGTTGACCACGATCTGGTCGGTTTTCAGCCCATCTTCAGTTTGTGTCGAGAAACGTTCGAGGGAACTGTACAGGTCTTTCTCGTTTTCCGGCTGGTATTTTTCCGGGTCGAAGTCTTTGGGGAAGTTCAGGTTGTCGCGGAACGGATTCTTGAATTCGACGTACGAGTGCTGCCCGTCGGGCCAGCGGCTTTTGAACGGCTTGGCTTCCTCTTCAAAAAAGGCTTCCTTCCAATCCTTGCGGAGCGGGTGACCTTCGAATCCTTCCCACATCAGGATGCGGCGCAGGTCGGGGTGACCGGTAAATTTGATGCCGTATAGATCCCAGGCTTCGCGCTCCTGAAAATCCACGCCGGGCCACAAGCCGACGAGAGATGGGACTTCGACGGGGTCAGCGCGCTCCACCTGAACCCTGAAAACAAGCCCGGGTCCGCCAGTGGTCTTATAGGCATGGTAAACCACTTCCATTTTGTTTTCGGCGATGTAGTCCGCGCCTGTGACGGCAGTGAGCAGGTCGTAACCGAATTCGTCGCGGATGGCGGTTGCAACTTCGAGGAGGCTTTCCTTGTTGACGATGAAGCCGGCGTAGCCGGGGCGGGCGTCGGCGGAGACGGAGTTCGGGAAACGCGCAATCAGGTCAACGGTCGTGGTCGAGGCGGGGGCGGTCATTCTGCACCTTCCTTCTGCGCGGCGGCGGCTTTGTATTCCGCGCTGCGGCGCACATCGATCAAGTCGGGTCCTAAAACGGGCATCGGCACGTAATTGGCATCCGTCTTGCCTTTTTGATACCAGCGGACTTTCTTGATGGATTGCTTGTCTATCTTTTCCTGTAGTTTGATCAGCCCGGCGATCAGCGCCTGCGGGGTGGGGGGGCACCCGGGGATGTACACGTCCACCGGCAGAAACTTGTCAATTCCCGCGACCACGTTATACCCCTCTTTGAATGGACCTCCGCTCGAAGCGCAGGCTCCCATTGCCACAACATACTTTGGCTCGGGCATTTGGTTGTAAAGGCGGATAAGGACGGGCAGCATTTTCTTGGTGACGGTGCCGGAGACCAGCATCATATCCGCCTGACGCGGAGTCGGGCGCATCACTTCCATGCCGAAGCGCGCCATGTCGTAGCGCGATGCCTGCGCGGCGATCATTTCGATGGCGCAGCATGCCAGCCCAAACATCAGGGGCCACACCGAGGAACGGCGTCCCCAGTTATACAGCCGGTCGAGCGTGGTAATGGCTACAACGTTTTGTAGATCATCGGGAATGTTGTAGTTTGGTAAACTAAGTTTTTCACTTTCCATGAATGTTCTCCTCGAACCAGTCTTGGTAGATTGCATAAAGGATGTCGTCGTTCGCAAGCCCGGGATCATCCTCAAAGTCCGAAAGTTCAAGCGTCCACTTGAAGATTTGCTGTAACCCCACTTCTTCGAGATTCGCGTCGCCATGCCGCCTGCGCAATTCCATGGCAATGGCGTATGTGGCTTCCCAGTTCAATGTCATTGGGTGGTGTTTTCCTTCACAATCCGTTGGATTATAGCATGGGGAAAGGAAAAGTCAATTGAATTATGCAAAAATATGTTTTCAAAAATAAAGAAGTGAGTATAATCACGCCTGACGGATGACAAACCCGCCTCGCACCCAGCCGAAGGCTGAATCTTGTCCTGCAAACTTTTCTTCCGCTGATACCTGCTCTCGCAAATCCCTGCCCACAGATTGGAATCGCCGCCTTGAAAAACATGTCCAAACCCGACTTTGCCGCGCTGGTCGCTCTCGCAATCCTCAGTATTGCTCTTGCGGGACTTGCCTTCTCGTTTGGCGGCATGGACCTTGGAGTCTATTATGCCGCCGCGCGCGTGACTTTGCAGGGCGGCAACCCGTATGATTATCAGCAGCTCGCGCCGCAGATCGTTTCCAGCGCGGGCAGGTTGAATAACCCATACTATTACGCGCCGTGGTTCACGTGGATGGTCGCGCCTCTGGCATTGTTTTCTTACAATATTGCCCGCGCCTTGTGGGCGGCGATCAATTTTGTCTTGTGGTTTTGGTCGCTTTTCAATTTGTCCGCGCTGGTGGAATATCCGCGCCTAGGCTGGAGAAAGTGGGGGATGTGGCTGCTTGTCACTTTTGTATTTGCATGGTCAACGTGGGGCGCGGAACAGGTCGGTATTCTCATCCTGTTTTTGTTCACGTTAATCCTGCTTTTTATCCGGCGTGAAAATTGGACGGCAGTGGGGATGTGCCTGGCGGTAGTCCTGTTCAAACCGAATATTACCGCGCTTCCCGCAGGGATGATCGCGCTGTGGCTCCTCCTGCGGAGGAAGACATGGAAGCCCATCCTTTTTATGTTTGGGACGGTTGCGGCGCTCATGGTTATTTCTTTAATCATTACCCCGGGATGGTATGTTCCGCTTTTCGATGCCGATAAAATCCAGGGGCTTTCCTATACCCTCGATGAAACGGGCGGGCTGGAAGTGGCGCGTTACACCACCACCCTGACCGACTGGCTTGCGGCGTATGGTGTGGGGGAAAGCCAATCCAATGGGATTTATGGTTTTGTCATTCTATTGGGTGCGGTCATCGTCTTATTGGGACTTCGCTATTCGGCGTCGGCTTTGGAATTTTTGGCATTGGCAATCCTCGTCAATTTTATGGCGATTCCCTATGCGCTTTTTTATGATTACCCGCCCCTGACGATAACGTTGTTTTACGGCAATTTTCTTCTGCTTAAAAGTCCCTCGTTAAGGCGGGCGCGGTATGCCGCCAATGCTTTCATTGTGGCGGCGCTTTTCGTTGGAGACATCATCCCGTATCGTTATTGGATTACGATCATCCTTTTGCTTTTGGTCGGTGTCGGTTACTTTGCCTCATGGCGAAATAACCGACCTTTGAAAGTTTGACATGCGATGACTTCGCGCCAAAGAGTTTTGAATCACCTTGGAAAAAACCGCCCCGCTTCTGCGCGGGAGATTGCGCGCGCGTTGAACATGTCCGCGCCGACGGTTCGGCATCACCTCGGCGTGCTGGCTGCGGACGGGCTTGTGGAGATGATGGAGATTCGTCCGCGCGGGGGGCGGGGGAGACCGGAGAAATTGTACTCGCTGTCCCAGACGGCGTTGGGAGATAATTTGCCGGCGTTGACAAATGCCCTTTTGGGCGCGGCAGGCTCAAGGTTAAATCTCGAGGCGGTGGCGGGTCGCATTCTGGATTCGAGTCAATTTTCCAATCTTCCTTCTCCAAAGCGTCTTTCTTTACTCATCGAAAAATTGAACGAGATGCATTATCAGGCAAGATGGGAGGCGGGCGCGGAGGGTCCGCGTGTTATCTTCGGGCGCTGTCCGTACGCGCGGGTGATTGATGGGCATCCCGTGCTGTGTAAAATGGATGCGGTGATCTTGAAGATGACTCTTGCGCAATCTGTCACACAGACTTTAAGGAACGAAGCGCCCGCGCGCGGAGCGTGTCCTTTTGTTTTTCAAGTTAAGTGATTGGAGTTCTTATGCTGCTGAATATCTTTGAATTTGGAGAAGATGATCTGACATCGAACCGGCGCGGCATGATGACGGCGCGTCAACGTATGTGGATTCAAAATATGGCGGGCGGTATTCGCCGGTCTCAGGCTGGGACTGCGAAGGCTGGCATTTTCTTTCTTTTCTTTGGTCTGTGCGTTGTTTTAGGTATGTATTTATCCAACGAAAGCGCGCGAACGGCATTGATTTCGAACCCTGCCAATTTCCTTCCTTTGCTGGTTGTTGTTCCGATTGTTGCTGCGGTTTTTGCGTTGAGCGTTTATTTTGCCAACCGAAGGGCGGATCGGCTGCTGGGTTCGGGCGTCAGAAAAGCGGAAGGGACGGCCCGGCTGGCGGAGGAGCGTTCGTCTGAAACGGGTTCCGCGTATTATGTGTGCGTGGGGGAAACGAAATTTTCCTTTGCGGAGAATGTCAATGCGCTGTTTGAGGAGGGCGGACGGTATCGCGTTTACTTTTGCGAAACGACGATGTTGAGGCTTGTCCTTTCATACGAGAAGATTGGGTAGATGAAAAACCTCGAAAGGCTTCATTCCTTTCGAGGTTTTTTGCTCAGGGCGCTTGTAAATATTCCTTTTGCGCCACGTCTATCCCTGCGGCTTTTAGAAAGGCAATGGCGTTTTCGTCGGAGCGGTAGGCTGCGCTGTACACGATGTGGATTATCCCGGCGTTGATGAGCGCTTTTGTGCAATTGATGCAGGGCAGGTGGGTGACGTAACAGGTGGAGCCTTTTGTGGAAACGCCGTGCAAAGCCGCCTGGATGATGGCATTGGTCTCGGCGTGAATGGTGCGGACGCAGTGTCCATCCACCATGAGATGCCCCGCCTCGTCGCAGTGAGCCTGACCCGCAGGCGACCCATTGAAGCCGGTGGTGAGGATGCGCTTGTCCCGCACGAGTACACAGCCGACGAGGGCGCGGTCGCAGGTGCTTCGCTCGGAAACGGCGTAGGCGATCTTCATGAAGTAAGAGTCCCAATCGGGGCGCATGGAAAATTCCTTTTCGTAAGAAAAACTGCCAGTGGACATACCTGGCAGTTTTTGCGATTTTAATGGGGAGTGGGTTATTTGATCAGGGATACATTCGGCATGACGATCGGACTGTAGAAGACGGACGAATCGTATACAATCTCGCCCTGCCCGTTTCCGTTCATGCCCCATGTATAGCATATAAATTGCAGTTTTGCCTTTTGAATTTGACCGCTGCCCGCGAAGTAACAGGGCAGGTTTTGAGCCAGCACGGTTCCGGTCAATTTTGCGTTGCCGTTTCCGTCAATATTGATTTCATTGTTGCCGGTGGCATGACTGTTGGTCGGCGGGGCGTAAATCAGCAAGCCTTTGTACGCCCCTTCGGTTGGGGCGGAGAGTTTGATCTCGGAGGAACCGTTCCACTTCAGGGTGCCGGTGTTCAGAACTATGGTCACGCCGTTGCCCGTTAGTTTTTCATTATTGTTTAAACGGAAATCCCCGTTCAAGCAGTATGTTCCCGATTCCAAGGTTTTTACGCCTGCTGGCGGGAAGGTGCCGGTGAAGTTCCCCGGGCTCATTGATTCGCCCGTCTTTGTGGCGGTGCCGGAACAGGTAATATTTAAATTAGCCGGAGGGTCGGCGAAGGTCTGGTTATAAATTTTTGCGCCGCATCCATCCTCCCCTTTGACATTGTTGAACGTCCCGCCACTTGAAGCGGCAGTCACGATGTCGGCGCACTCCGTTCCGCTCTCCTGTTTTTTGAGCTGCGTTTCGCCGCCTTGAAAATTCAAGCAGCTTGGATCGGCGGAGGCTGAAGCGAGGTCGCCGCCCCAGACTTGAAGATGTCCGCTGCCATTGACATACAAGTTCGACGAATTCGCGCCGTTGCAAGCGCCGGTTTTTGTAGAGAACACTGCTGATCCTGCATACAAGGGTCCGGAAGCGCCTATGTCGCAAGCGCGGGATGTTGCCGAAACCACGTTTGTTACATGTTGAACGCCGACAACGCTGGCAAAGGATGTATCTATTGAGGAGGTTATTGTAACGGTGATTTCCGTTCCGGTTATGCCGTCTCCGCAAATGTTGGCGCCAGCGGGCGCTTCCGCAATGGCAACTGCGCTGTTGGGATATCCGTTCATGTTGGCGATGGCGTATATCGCGTTTTGATAATTTTCCTCCCGTATTTTTGCGCGCGCGGCGGCGAAGGCGGCAGAGTCTGCGGCGTTTTGCGCATTCCGACGGTCTGAATATGCCATGCCGCCGTCCACAGTAAGACCGGTCAGCCCGATCAGTCCAATAATCGCGAACGTGATCAGGATTAATGCCTGTCCTCTTTCAGATGTTTTTATGAACATAATGAATTACTCCTGAATATTGAGCAAAATGGATAAAATATATAACATTATATTCGTTTTTTTGCCCAGTGCCTGAACACTTTTGCAAAGTTAAGAACGAATGAGAAAGGGCTTCGCGTAGTTGTGACAGGCGTTCCTCCTTCCGGGGAGAAGCCTTTTTGACGGTTGGGGGTTGTAGCGGTAAAGGAGTTGAAGACCATGTTTGAAAATACGCGAAACTTACCGTTTTATGAACGTCCCAATGTGGAAACCGGCGTTGTTAACCTGGACGGGACCGGGGCTGTGCCGTTCGGCTTGGAAGGCGCATACAACCCCGAGATTGGGATCGGAGGCGCATACGGCTCCTGGGGGGAAAGTTACAACAATTCCCGTTTACCGTCTTTTGTAGGGGAGCGCTTGCGCGCGCCTCTCGATCCCGCCGACGTTTTGAATCTGTCCGAACTGGGGTTCGACCACCGACAACATATCCCCGAACTGGATAACGCCCAGAACCTGGCGCTCGAACTGGAGGTTGGGTCCCGGCTCCTGAAAAAAGCCTTGCAGGTTTGCGGCTGGGACGCCTCCGAAGTGGCTGGCGTGTTGATCGGTATGAGTGGACCGGTTTCCCCTGATTACGTCCAGAAAATTTCACAGATGGCTGGCATCCCGGACGCGGCATTGAAGGTCAGCGTGCATAAAGCCTGCGACGGTTCCATGGGCGCCTTGCATCTCGCATTGAATCCGGAGCTTTCCAAGTCCGGCGATTTGAACATTGCCGAGCAGTTGAAAGGGAAAAAGGTTTTGGTCGGCGGCATCGAGGGACTGAGCCGTTTCACCTGCGGCGCGCGCGACAAGAATGCCCTGCAATTGTTTGGCAATGGCATGGGCGTGATCGGGATCGTTCCCGGTGAAAATATAAAATTGCTGGTCGGGAAAACGTTCGAGAATTACGATGAAGAGGGTCTACTGGCGGTGCGGATGTACTACCCGCATTCCCGTTCGAGTGATTCGGACGGCTCCATGATCAACGTGATTCAGGATGAGGCGGGTCACATTCGCATTGCCGGTCTGATGCACGAACCCGCCGACGGCGCTTCCATCGAGATGGCTGGATTGATGGGGATGGTGAAACTATTCGTTCGCACGGGCGTGCAGGTTGTCGCCGATGTGTATAAGGAATATCAGGCGCTCATGGATAAACTCGGTCAGTCCGGGCAATCCATCAAAATGGGCATTGTCCATCACGCCAATTTCAAGATCAATGCTTTGAAAGCCAAGCATCTCTCGAAACTTGGAATCGAATTCCCCATGCCCTGGCTGGTGAGCGATTTCGGCAATGTGAGCGCCGCCTCGAATATCATCGCCTTCCTGCGTCAGTTGAAGGACATTCGCCTCGGCGACCACATCTTATTTGACGGCTTCGGCGCGGGGACGTATTACGATGTGATGGCAGTTTCGATGGGGGAATCGAGTTAAGCCAGAGACTCCAGGCAGCGTTTCGATAAAGCAGCCGCAACGTCCATGCGGTATTCGGCGCTTGCCCACGCGTCGTTCGCTTCATGATAGGCGTTGCGGGCGGCGGTTTCGAGTCCGTCCGCTTCGGTTCCGTCCAGTGCTAAAAGCGGAGATTCGCCATAGCCGCCAAGCGTGAGGCGCGCGCGTCCCGAATTCCATTGGACGAGCGCGGCGCAGACGATGGGTTTGTCTGCCGGGGTCTTGGAAACAAACTCGAACGCGGTTTTGACCTTGAGCGGGATGGTGATGGAGGTGATGAGTCCGTTGGGGCGGGTGAGGATGAATTCACCGCAATTTACGATTTTAGATTGACGATTTTCAATGAACTCGATTTTCGCGTCCATTGCCAGCAGCATGGATGCGAAGGTGGAGCGCCCATCACTGGCAACGAGAGCGCCTGCCACGGTGGCGGCGTTGCGGATGTTGAGCGGCGCTTCGAGTTTGAGCGCGGTCTTTAATGCTGCGGGGCAATGCTCCGATTCGAGCAAAGCCTGTAGGGTGCAAGTCGCGCCGATTTGCAGTTCGCCTCCGGCGGCGCGGAGCGAATCCAGCCCGAGGCGTTGTAAATCCACAACAGCAACAGAATCAGTTGTCGGCTTGGAAAGAAGCGTTCCGCCTCCGAGGGGGACGGTGTCCGGTTGAGTCAGAAGGGTGAGAGCTTCCTCGAGAGTTTGGGGTCTGTGATACGTCGTAATCATGAAAATCTCCGTTTTTATTATGCGGTCAATCGGGGTAAACCTTCCAGCCCAACTCCTCCAACCGCGACATGTCCAACTGCTCGTTCGGCACGTTGATGTGCATGCCCGTGCCCTCGGCGAGCAATTCATTCGTTTCGGCGTCGTAAATGCCCGCCCATGCTTCGGCAACCTTGCCCTTGGTCTTGCCTGCCTTGCCGATGATCTTTAGCATTTTTCCAATCGGCACGTTCTTGCGGTATTTCACTTCAAGTTTGCCGGTGAACAGAAAACGCGGGTTTGCAGAGTCGCTGCCCATGTGCGCGCGCCCCGAAATTTCATCAATCAACGCCGCCACGATGCCCCCGTGCAGAACGCCGGGATACCCTTGAAAATGATCCGGCGCGACGTATTGCGTTTCGACCAGCCCCGGCTCCACTTCATAAATATGCAAATGCAAACCGACAGGATTTTCCAAACCGCAGATAAAGCAGTGACGTGAATTAGGTTGTTTTGTTTTTGGCATGATGGGGATTATACTCCGGACATGTCTCAGCCGAAAATTTTTATCACCCGCCTCATCCCGGGCCCCGGGCTGAATCTCATCAAAGAACATTTTCCTTCGCCGAAAATTTGGACTCACGACCTGCCGCCGACCCGCGAGCAATTGCTCGAAAGAGTCCGCGGCGTGGACGGTTTGCTCTGCCTGTTGACCGAACGCATCGACGCCGAATTGATGGACGCCATCGGCTCGCAAGTGAAGGTTATCAGCAGCATGTCCGTCGGCGTGGATCACATTGACCTCGGCGAAGCCACCAAACGCGGAATTCCCATCGGTCACACTCCCGGCGTTCTGACGGACGCCACCGCAGACCAAACATTTGCCTTGCTCCTTGCCGCCGCCCGCCGCATGGTGGAAGGCGTGGATTACGTCCGTGCGGGGAAGTGGACGACGTGGCATCCGCAGCTTTTGCTCGGCGCGGATATGGTCGGCGCGACGCTTGGCATTGTCGGTTTTGGGCGCATCGGGCAGGCGGTTGCCAAACGGGCGCAGGGATTCGACATGCGCGTCATTTATCATGACCCGACGGCTGAATCCGCTTATAATGCGCAGCCCGTTGACCTCGATACGCTGCTGCGCGAGTCGGATTTTGTTTCGCTGCATGTCCCGTTCACAGCGGAGACGAGGCAGATGGTCAATGACCAATTTCTCTCGAGCATGAAGCGGACGGCGATCCTGGTCAACACGTCGCGGGGAGGCGTGGTGGATCAGACGGCTTTGCATCGCGCGTTGAAATCGAAACAAATTTTTGCCGCCGCGTTGGATGTCACCGACCCGGAACCGCTGCCGATGGATTCGCCCCTGCTCGAATTGGAGAATTGCATCATCGTGCCGCATCTCGGCAGCGCGAGCAAGCGGACGCGCGATCAGATGTCTTTGCTTGCGGCGCGGAATTTGATCGCGGGCTTGAAGGGTGAACGTTTGCCGCATTGCGCGAACCCCGAAGTGTACAAATAATTTCAACGGAGAATACATGATCGAACGTTTGCAGCAAACCTACAACCAGTTCCCGCGCGCGTATTGGGTGGTTGCGGGAACTCACTTTATTGATGTGATCGGCAATACATTGCTCAATCCGTTTTTTGCATTGTACGTGACGCAGAAATTCAACGTCGGCATGACGCAGGCTGGGTTCATCCTTGCCACGAATTCGGTGGCGGGCATCATTGGCAGCGCCATCGGCGGCGCGATCTCAGACCGCTTTGGCAGGCGCGGAATCATCCTTTTTGGGCTGGTCGTCAGCGCGTTGAGCGGTTTGACGCTTGGATTCGTCACGCAATATTATTTGTTCTATGCCATGTCGGTCTTTGTCGGTTTGATGGGGAGCGCGGCGCATCCCGCGCACCAGGCGATGATCGCCGACCTGCTCCCGCCTGAGAAACGCGCTGAAGGTTTTGGGATGATGCGAGTCATCTCCAACTTTGCGTGGATCATCGGTCCCAGCATCGGCGGGTTTCTCGCCTCTTTCAACTTCCTATACTTGTTCCTAAGCGACGCGGTCATCAGTATCGCGGTCGCCGTACTGGTCTTTCGCCTGCTTCCCGAAACGAAGCCGCCAACGACGGAAAAGACCGCCTCCGAGCCTTTCAGTCAAACCCTGCGCGGGTACGTTCATGCAGTCGCGGATAAGCCGTTTATCGCATTCATCATTGCGTCCATTTTGATGATCATCGTGTATCAGCAGATGTACAGCACGCTTTCGGTCTACCTGCGTGACGTGCATAACGTCAACCCGCGTTTTTATGGGCTGGTGATGTCCAGCAGCGCGGTGACGGTTGTCTTGTTCCAGTTTTCCATCACCCGCATCATCAAGAAATATCCGCCCTTCCTGATGATGGCGACTGCCACGTTTTTCTACATGATTGGGTTCACGATGTATGGTTTTGTTGCGACCATTCCGCTGTTCGTGCTGGCGATGGTCATCATCACGATTGGGGAAATGGTTGGAATGCCGACCAGCAACGTGCTCGCCGCCTCGTTCGCGCCGGAGGAGATGCGCGCGCGTTATATGGCGGTCTTCGGGCTGACGTGGGCGGTCCCCGCGATGATCGGTCCGTGGGGGGCGGGGTTAATCATGGATAATTACAACCCGAACTATGTTTGGTATCTGAGCAGTGTGTTGTGCGTCATTGCCATGGCCGCTTTTTATGTCCTGCATATCAGGCTTGGAAAGCGGGAAAGCTTTCGACGGGTGGAACCTGCTCCTGCTGATTAAAAAACGCCCCGGACAAGATAATCGTCCGGGGCGTTTCGTCTTTGTTAATTTTACTTTTCTCCCCAATGGATTGCAATCGTCCCGAACATCAATCGTTTGAAGTTGACCTTTTTGAATCCCACCGCCGCCATGCGGATGGAGAGTTCTTCCGCGGTTAAAAATCCTTCGGTGGTGTCTGGCAGGTAGGTATATGCCTCGCGTACGCCGGAGAGCATTCCGCCCAAGGTGGGGATGATGACATGCATGTGAAATTTAATGAACGGCGAAAGCAGATTTTTCTTTGGGCGCGTTGTATCGAGAATGACGATGCGCCCACCCGGCTTGAGTGCGCGAAGTTGTTCTTTCAAGGCTTGCTGCACGTTTGTGACGTTGCGCATGAGAAAGCCAGAGACAATAGCATCGAACGTTTTATCTTTGAACGGCAAATTCAACGCATCGGCAGATGAGAAATTCAATTCACCGTTCTTTTTGCCGACGCGCATCATTTCGAGCGTGAAGTCTGCCGCGGTCACGCGGACTTGCGGGAACTGCGTCAGCGCCTCGCGGGCTAGGTCGCCAGTGCCCGCTCCGAGGTCCAGTAATGAGGCGTTGTTTGTCAGCCGCGCCAGTTTGATGACGTCCTTTCTCCAGCGGATGTCCTGTCCGCCGGTCATGAGTCGATTCATCAAATCGTAGCGATGCGCGATCCTGGTGAACATGGATTGAACATATTGGGCGCGTTCCTGCCCGGTTAATTGAGTCATGAGGTCTCCTAAATACCCGCCGATTATAAGTTATACTGCGGGCTTCTATGAATGATAAACCGACATTTCTTCAAGCTTGGTGGCTTGCCATTCGTCCGCGCACGCTGCCCGCGGCGGCTTCAGGCGTGGCGATCGGCAGCGCATTGGCATGGCATGACGGTTCGTTTCAATTGCTTCCGGCGCTGGCGTGTTTGTTGATCGCGTTATTGCTGCAGATCGGCAGTAATGTCGCCAATGATGTGTTTGATTTCGAGCGCGGAGCGGATACTGCTGAACGATTGGGTCCCGTGCGTGTGACGCAGGCTGGATATTTGACTCCGACTCAGGTCAAGCGTGGAATGGTTGTGATCTTCGGTTTAGCGGCTCTGCTTGGTTTGTATCTCGCCTCGCTTCGCGGCTGGACCGTGATCCTGCTCGGCGTTGCAGCCATTCTCTCCGCTGTAGCCTACACCGGCGGACCGTATCCGCTTGGCTATCATGGCTTGGGTGATGTCTTCGTCTTTCTCTTCTTTGGTCTCGCCGCCGTGGCAGGGACGTATTTCGTGCAAGTGGGTTGGGTCAGCGCCGCAGCGTGGTGGATGGCAGTTCCCATCGGGTTGATCGTGACTGCGATTTTGGTGGTCAATAACTTGCGTGATATTGAAAGCGACCGCAAGGCGGGCAAACATACACTGGTGGTTCTGATGGATGAACGCGGCGCAAAGATCGAATATATCCTCTTGATGGTGGTCGCGTATTTGCTTTTGCCTGCTCTGGTCCTCTTAAAGATCATTCCTGTTGGCGCGATGCTGACATGGCTCTCGATGCCTCTTGCGCTTCGCACTTTGAAAGTTGTCCTCACCCAAAAGGGACGCCCGCTCAACGCCGCCCTTGCAGGCACAGGTCAAACCGCGCTTTTGTTTAGTTTGTTCTTCTGGCTTGGTCTTTTGTTTTAACGACTATTCGACTATCAAACTACTTGACTATTTGACTAACCCACAAACTTCCACTTACACCACTTCCACTCCAGCCAATCTACTGTGAAGTACATGCCAAGTCCCAGCAGGCTCATGGCGATCACCCCCGCATACATGGCGGGATAATCCAACAATGTGCTGCCTTTGTAGTAGATGTAATAGCCAAGTCCGTATTTGGTGGCGGAAAGCTCGGTGATGTACAACACCGCCACTGCCGTGCCAATGGATTGCCTCAGGGCGGTAAGAATGGCTGGCAGACTCGCGGGTAAATATATAAATCGAAAAAGCGCGCGTCTCCCCGCGCCGAGGCTTTGCAGGCTTTGAATAAGCTGCGGAGCAATTCCGCTTGCCTGATCGCGGACGAGGACGATGATTTGAAAGAACAGAATCAGAAACATGATGACGATCTTGGCTGTGTCGCCGATTCCCAGAAATAAAATGACAACGGGTACAAAAACCACTTTGGGAATCGGATACAGCAAATAGATGATGGGGGAAAACAGGCGGTTCAATCGCTTGGACCCGCCAATGACCAGCCCCGCCGGAGCCGCCACCAACACTGAGAGCGCCATCCCCGCCGTGACGCGCCACAGGCTGACGGCGAAGTGCATGAGTAAACCGGTTTGCAGTTCTTTGAAGAAGACGATGAACACCGTCAACGGCGCGGGCAAAATGGACATATCCACGAGCATTGCCGCAGCCTGCCAGATTGCAACCAGAACGATTACAGCGAGAAGGATGTCGCGCCGTCTCATGCAGGGACGTTCCTCTTTTGCATTTCATTCCACAGCCGCTCGCACATGGCATGGAATTCGGCGCTGCTGCGGAATCCGCTCGTGCCGGCGTTGGGATTCTCGAAAACACGCGCAGTTTGATTCGGCGGCGCATCGAGCAGAAGAATCTTTTTTCCCAAAACAGCCGCTTCTTCGATGGCGTGCGTCACGATAACCAGTGTGATATTTTGCTCTTCGCAAAGAGACAGGGTCAGGTTTTGCAGGTCTTCGCGGGTGATGGCATCGAGTGAAGAAAAAGGCTCGTCCATCAGAAGCAGGTCTGGTTCGAGGGCAAGGGTGCGGGCAATCGCAGTGCGCTGACGTTGTCCGCCTGAGAGCTGAACGGGGAATTTGTCTGCCACTTCGCTCAAACCGAGACGTTGAATCCAGCTTTCGATATTGTCTTTGGGAATGAAATTATCCGGCGAGTGTTTGCCATCTGGTCCGTAGAAATTGCGGACGTTCACACCCAGTTCCACATTCTCCCGCACTGTTGACCACGGCAGCAAGCCGTAATCTTGCAAGATCAATCCGCTGTGCGGGCGCGGGCGGGCGATGGTTTCTCCGTCAATTTGTATATCGCCGGAAATGGGAAGTTTCAACCCAGCCAATAGATACAGCAAGGTCGTCTTGCCGCAGCCGGATGGACCGAGAATCGCCCACGTCTCACCGCGGGAAACTAACCAGTCGAAGTTCTGGAAGAGCGGCGAGTGGTTTGCGTATTCAAAAGTGAGCGATTGGATGTTTATCATGGCGTGAAAAGTGACAGCCATCAACTTTCGGATGACTGTCACTTTCATTATAACGGTATCAACTATCGGCTAGGGAAGAAGCGCGGGGTTGACTGAGTCCGCGTAAGAAACATCTACAGTCATCATTCCCTTATCTTTCATCCAGGATAATGCGTCGTTCCATTCTTCTTCGGTGGGGACATCGCCGGTGGGGAAGGGCGGAACTTTGAACGTTTCCAACAGCGGCGGCGGGACGAGTCCTTTATCGCTCAGGAGCGATGTGTATTTGGTTGGGTCGGAATTGATGAGATTCACAGCTTCTTCGATGGCGGCAAGGAATGCCTTCACGGCTTCGGGGTTTGTATCCACTGTATCTTTGCGGAAGGAATAGATGCTGAAGCCGTATTCAGGATGAAGCGAATCGTCGAGTACATTCACTGCGCCCTGGCTGATGGCAAGCGACGCAAGCGGGTCGGGCAGAACGCCCGCGGCGAGTTCGCCGGAGCCAAGCAAAGCCATGCGGTCGGGAATTTTTGGCACGGCAATTGTTTTGATTTCATCGGCGCTTAAACCTTCGGCTTGCAGCAATCGCTCAGTGACATATTCGATGACAGTCCCTTGCGAGACGCCGATCTCCACGCCTTTGAGTCCTTGCGCATCGGTAATGCCGCTCTTGCCCGAAGCGAGGATAAAGAAATGTCCGTAGCCTTCCACGGGGCGCAGGGCGTAACGCACGGCTTGCATTTGAATTGCATCTTTATTGAACAGCATCACCGCCAGCGTTTCGTTGATCGTACCATCCGCCTGACCGGCTGCAAGCAATTGATCGCGTTCCGGCGCGGAGGCAACAGGGATGAGTTCGACGGTCACGCCGTGTTTGGCAAACAAACCTTCCGCTTCGGCGGCGTACATGGGAAGCGTGTCGATGATGGGCAGGACAGCGATCTTTAACGTGCCGACATCTTCAACCGCCGCTTCAGTCTGGACCTCGGAAACTGCTTCGGTTTCTGCCGCCTCTTCCACCGGGACAGCGGGAGTGCAGGCTGCAAGCAAGAGGCTCGACGCAAGGACGAGTAGGAACATGGGGCGTGCGATTTTCATAAAAAACTCCTTTGATGTGGAAAGTAGAAAGTGGAAAATGGATCGTTGCGATCAATTCTCTTCTTTTGAAATTTTTTCTTCCGGCACGCAGATCGAGCGCGCCAGGAATTTGCGCAATGCGGGCAGGGAGTCTTCCAGTGGGGGAGAGCCGGTGTATATCCAGTTGATGACGATCTCGTTCAATGCGCCAATCCAGGCGCGGGCGGCGATGTCCGCTTTCAGCGGGGGAATGCTTCCTTCTGCCGCCGCAGTTTCGAGGCGAGATTGGACGAGGCGCGTCAGGCGGTCATTGATGGCGCGGCGGCGCTCCTCGAAAACGGCTCCCAATCCCACTGCCTGCACGAGGGCGATCTTCGCCAGTCCGCGATATTGACTGAACAAGCCGAGGCTCACGCGCAGGGCGGCATCCATTTGCTGCAAACCATGTTCTTCGCTTTGCATGGCTTCGGTCAGTTTGCTTTCGAGCAGGTCGGCAAACGTATCGCTCAAAGCAATGAAAATATCCTGCTTGCTGGGGAAGTAGAAATAAAACGCGCCTTTGGAAGTCCGCGCCTCGCCGACGATGTCGTCCACCTTGGCGTCGTGATAGCCTTTGGTGGCAAACACTTTCACCGCCGCTTCAAGGATGCGGGTGCGGGTCTCTTGCGTGGATTCTGGGGTATTTTTGTTCATAATCTTATGGGTTGACTGGCGCAACCGTGTCGAAACCAAAGGTGGGTCACGTTTGTAACGTGACCGCCACGCTGCAAGCGCGCCCTACGGTATTAGCGACAAAATCTTCGCGATTGGCGTAGTTTTCACGGAGTAATACTATAGACTGACCAGTCAGTCTGGCGGAGCGAAGGATAGCATGGGTAAAAACGGCGGGCAAGGTGACGAATCTCACCATTGTGGATGTGAATCCTCCCTAAAAAATCCAGCTCATGTGTAAAAGTTGCGCAAAACATGCCTGCGCAGCGGACGTTCTCTAACGTCCGCACACAGATTACACATGAGCCAAAAATCCACGAAGTTCACAAATTATCACAAATAAAAACTTCGTGCGTCTTTGCGCCCTTCGCGGACAATAATGGGCGCGGATTTGTTTACGCTTGGGCGAAAGTATCGATCAGCAGTTTGAAATTCCCGCCGACGGGATAGAGAATGGGACAGGTACAGCCGCGCTTCTTGTACTCCTCCACCTTGGCTTTCGCCTCGGAGGGCGTGCCTGAGGCGGTAATCTTATGGACGAGTTCGTCCGGCACGAGGTCTTTTGCCTTCATTACCTGTTCCTTGGTGGCGGGCCAGCCAAGGATGGACTGAATTTTTTGGATGACATCGCCCGAGACGTTCGATGCTTTGGCGATATGCGGCTGCTGGGCAATGTACTGGCATAACAGCATTTTGGTGTAGTCAATGGCTTTGTCGTGATCTTCATCCACCGAGCAGACAATCAACTGCGGGCGGTCGAAGTCTTTCAGTTTTCTTCCCGATTTTTTCAACCCCTTTTCCAGCAATTCCATGGCGTTGTCGTTGTATTCGGGCGCGACACAGTAGTTTAACACCGCGCCGTCGGCGATCTCGCCAGTCAGTTCCATCATTTTGTCGCCAGTCGCGCCGATCATGATCGGCACGTTGCGTGGTTCGCGGCGACCATAGACCACATCCAGCTCGATGCCGTTCACGTGGATGAACTCGCCGTCGAAGGTCACGCGCTCCATGTTGAGCAGTTTTTTCAAAACGATCACTGTTTCCTTCATGGCGGTCAGGGGTTTCTTGCGGTCGATGCCCACGTTTGCCGCTAGCGGGTCCCACCAGGCGCCGAGTCCGCAGATGACGCGGTTTGGGGCGAGGTCATCGAGCGTCAGGAAGGTGGAGGCGAGCAAACCGATGTTGCGGGTCCAGTTGTTGATCACACCCGATCCGACTTTGATCCTGCTTGTCACCGCCGCGTATGCCGCCATCGGAACAATGGCGTCGCGCACGAGGCGTGATTCTGCCTGCCACACCGCTTCGAAGCCTTTTTCTTCCGCGTACTTTGCATAATCCAATCCGTCACGCAGGTCGTGCGAATCTTGCAGATAAAGAGCAACACGGTCTTTAGTCATTGCATTCTCCTCGGGTTTTTAGGATTGTGTAAAAAGACCTGACAGGTTTCACAAAACCTGTCAGGTCTTAATGAATACCTTGATAAAAATTTTGCCACAGGTTTCGCAAACTTCATAGGGGTTGCTTCCCGCGGCAAGATGAATGTCTATACTTTCGAGGCTTCCAACTTCCGCACCATCTCCAGGTCTTCGGGCAAATCCAGGTCGAGACCCAGCGACGGCAGCTCGACGATCTCCAGTTGCGCGCCTGCCTGTCTTGCGCGTTCGCAATGCTTCTCGAAGGAGTCTTCCCCGAATTCATACTCGATCAAGCCAGCCGGAACCATCAACAGCGCATTCGTCCCCTTGCGGTGTCTGTCCGGCGCAATGACCACGACGGGCGGTTTCGCCGCGCGGTCAATTAATGCCAGCACATCGTCTGCCGTCAGCAGGGGAAGGTCTGCGGGCAATATCAGCACACCCTGCGTGGCATGGACTTGCGCGATGACGGTTGCGCGCGTCAACGCTGTATTCAAATGCGGCTGCCCGTCTTCCTGCACGGTCTTTGCGCCGTAATTACGCGCAATTGTCAACGCGTGCGCGTCCCGGCTGACCACCAGCACTTGATCCAATTCCTTCAAGGTCGAAAGCGTTTGCAGGGTTCTCTCCAGCAGGTCCTGGTTCAAAACCGCCCGTTCGTCTTCCGTCAACGCTCCAGCCAGACGGGACTTTCCCCGTCGAAGCGGTTTTACAGGGACAATCGCCCAAAGTGACATGGTTTATAAACTCCCGATAAAGTCTAGCACATCATCCGCCAGTCGGGTTCGATCTGTAAGGTGATTCATAAGCGTATTCACAACCCGGGTTTCGATGTTCAATTTCTTGATTTGATCTTCCATGTTCAAGTCTGCTTTGTCTAACACGAAACCGGCGAGAATGGTTCGATAGTGGCTTGCAACCGCCGCCGCTGAAGGCTCGATGCCCAATTCGTCGAACATTTTCGCGGCAGGACCCTTGACCGCCTTCCCTCCGATGATCGGCGAGACTGCCACCACAGGTTTGGTTCCGCGCCATTCGTTCAATGGAATGACGTTCAGGATCGGGTCCACGCTGACCCAGGGATTCGACGGGCAAATGACAATCGCATCCGCCGCCTCGACCGCCTCACGCGCGCCGACAACTGCTTCTGCGCCCGCGACTCCGTCGAACCGAAAACCTTTGACCTTCGGCTCGCACCGCCTGTGAACAAAATATTCCTGAAACGCCAGTTCACCCTCGTCTGAGACCACTACCGTTCGCACAGGCGCGTCGGACATGGGCAATACTGTATGCTTTATCCCCCATGCCTTGCAAAAGTCCTTTGTGATTTGCGATAGTGTTTGTCCTTCCTTTAGTCGTCTTGTCCGTTCGAGATGGGTGGCGATATCCTGATCTCCAAGCCGAAACCAGGCGGGACCGCCAAGTTTTTCAACATTTGTAATGGCATTCCATGTTTCGCTGACGCGCCCCCAGCCTGTTTCAGGGTTGGCAAGTCCCGCAAGCGTGTAGCAGACCGTGTCCAGATCGGGGCAAACGTATAAGCCCAAATGCTCAAAATCATCGCCAGTATTGACGATAATCGTCAGGTCTTCCGGCGGCAGGATTTGGGCGAGCCCGTGCGCGAGTTTTGCGCCGCCGACCCCGCCGGCAAACGCAACGATTCGGCGGCGAACGGCGGGCGGTGGATGGTTTTTACTATCAGAATAACCGGGTGTCATGGTAGGCTGGTTCTTCGAATTTCTCAAGTTTGAGCGTTATGCGTTTCGTTTCCTTGCGCGGTCTGCCGTACACGATCCACATAAAGCGGTTTGCGATTGGTCGTCCACAGTCAAATGAATTTCACCACTTCCGCCAATGGTTTTCTTTCCCTCGCCTTTGGCGACTCATCAGGATACCCCAACAAAAACATGGCTTGCGGTTCCCATGTTCCTGAAATGTTCAACGCCTTTTGCACGATTTCCTGCGCGAAAAGCGGACTGCACACCCAAACCCCGCCAACTCCTTCCGCGTGGGCGGCGAGGAGCAACAACATGCCTGCGTTTGCAACGGACTGAGCGGCGATGAGATACTCGGCTTTTCTTCGCCGGGTGTCGGGATATTGATCCATCTCGCTCATGTCCACGCACAGGACGACAACCGCGGGGGCGCCTTCGATTCGCTCCCGCGAGCGGTTGACTCGTTTTCTAATTTCGTCATGGGGAAGTTTGTCTTTTTCGAGGTCGCGCTGGAATTCCTCCGCCATTGCGCCGGAGAGATGTTCCTTCCTGCGGGAATTTGTCAACACGACGAAGCGCCAGGGCTGTCGGTTGTGCGCGGACGGGGCAAATGTGGCGGTGTGGAGAATGTCCCTTATAACGGAATCAGGCACAGGGTCCGGTTTGAAGCGGCGGATGGAGCGTCGCGTCCGCAGGAAGTTTTGGAGGCTGTCCACGTTAACCGTGCGCGTCTATCTTCTCAGGCAGGATTTTGTAGGTGATGCGTTGTTCGTTTTGCCTGCGATTGTATTTTTTATTGCCCGTGTATTTGAAGGAAAGGGCGTCTATGTGATCGTCTGCGCCTTTTGTGGCGGACTCTACGACCCTGCCTTTGATTTGCAAATAGCGATAGGGGTTGGCGGGATCGGCGATGCACAGGGCGACGATGGGGCGCGCGCGCATGTTTTTATCTTTGACGCGCCCGACGGCGGTATTGATGAGGATGTGTTTACCGTCGGTGTTGAACCAGACCGGCGTCACCTGTGGCGAGGCGTCCTTCATGCTGGTGGCGAGATAGGCATACGCTTTTTTATCGTTTGATAACAGGTCTTGAAATGGCTTGGGTATGTCGTTCATGAATCCTCTTTGCTGCCTGCGCTTTACAGTCTAACAGAGCCAAATAAGATTTTTGTTAGAACGACATGCCTCGAATGCAAGCCGCATTCTTCCGTGAAAATGCGATGTGTTTATCTTTGGCAAATCTCATCGGTCAATTGTCTGGTGTCGGTGGGAAAGTACACGGCGTAGAAATGTAAATAGGACTCCCGCGAGATGCCCTCGATATTCCCGCTTATGGTCAGGGTCGCCGCGTCTTTATCCACTGTTATTTTTCCGGCGCTGTTGATGTCGCTGCTGCCATCGTGGAAGTATTCCCACACGTGGGTCTTGTCGCTGAACAGGCTTTGAATATCTCCCTGCTGTTCCTTCCCTTGTTTGTAATTGACGGCTTGCAGGGCATATTCATAACCGTACCCCGAATCTATCAGTGGGATGGATGCGCCCGTGTTCGGGTCGTTGTCCATGTCGATGGCGACGCCCCAGGCAATTTCAGCAGAACCGTGACCAAGGATGTTTCGGTCGATGCCGATTTCATCGGGAAGCCAGCTCATGGAAAAGACCGCCGTGAGATTGCTCCCTTTGATTCTTGTGGACACATTCAAAATATCGACGTAACCGGGAAGGGAGCCGTTCGCTGCGCTTTCAACGGTCTCGCCTGGGTGACAGATCGGCAGCGGTGTCGCCGTCGGCGTGATGGTCGCGGTCCCGATGACCTCCGGGGTGGAGGTGGCTTCTGGCGTGCTGGTTGGGGGTAGGGTGGGGGAACTCGGAGGCGTGTAGCTTGGCACGGCTGTGGGGAGAGTCGTCTGCCCGCCGCCGCAGCCTGAAATGACCAGGCAGACGATCAAAAATGAAATCGCGCTTCGTTTACTGAGCATGCAGGTTCTTGCCGACCTTGTCTTAAGTTTAACCCAAATCGCCACCTTATCCAATTTTCACCGCAGAGAGTCGCGGAGAACGCAGAGAAATTGATGAGAAACTCCGCGACCTCTGCGTCTCGGCGGTTCAAAATAGTCGAATTCCATATTCCCTTTTTGCAGGTGGCAAATTGCATTAAGTTTAAGTTATAGCGCCACTCCCAATACCGCCACGAAATGCGCGGCGGCGGCAACCAGGACGAAGATATGCCAGACTTCATGGAAGCCGAACACGCCGGGCTTGAAGTTGAAGATCTTCGTGGCGTATACCACCGCGCCGAGCGTGTACACCACACCGCCGATGATAAGCCATGTGAAGACCCATATCGGCAGCGCGGCAAGCATTTCCCCCGCGGCGGCGACGCTGATCCAGCCCATCAGCACGTAAATGCCCGCGTTCAGCCAGCGCGGCGCGCGAATGTAGAAGATCTTTACGATGATGCCGATTAACGCCAGCGACCAGACGATGGTCAACATGCCCCACTTCCAGAAGCCCTCAAAGGCATTGACGCAGAAGGGGGTGTACGTCCCGGCGATCAGGGCGTAAATTGCGGAGTGGTCGATCTTGCGGAATACCTCCAGCGCCTTGTCCTTGACGCGCACCATGTGGTATGTGGCGCTTGCGGAGAACATGAAGATCAGGCTCCCGCCGTACACGGCAATCGAGATGATCTTGGCGGGCGTATCCCAGCCGATGATGAGCAGGGCGATCAAGCCGATGAGGGCAAGCGCCGCGCCGCCCCAATGGGTCAGGCTGTTAACGGGTTCGCGTAATTTTTTTAACATGGTTCCTTCTTTCTGCGATCAGGGCGAGCAATATGACCGATTTTAATTCAATAATCCTTAATTCCGTGTGAAAGCCCGACCGTGTAAAAGGCTCCAGAAGTTTTGTTTTGAGGGACTCGGTCAACGCTTCGGGACTCTCGCCGGTGACTTTGTAAAACCATTTGAGGAATCCGTTCTTCGGGAACGCCACCGGCAGGACGATGAGCCTGCCTCCGCTCCGAAGGACTCGTTTCGCCTCCGACAATGTTTTCAGATCGAAGATGTATTCGCTGGGGAATGTTGAAACGACGGCGTCGAATGATTCGGCAGAGTAAGGCAGGGACTGGGCGAGTCCGCGCGCCAGTTTATGGATGTTTCTGAGGCGGCGTTTGGCGATTCCGCCCATTTGTTTGGATTCGTCTATTCCGAAGGCGGAGAGTCCCCGGTCGAGCAGGAGGCGCTGCAAATGTCCGGGACCATGACCCAGCTCGAGGATGCGGGTCCCTGTGATAAACGGAAGAACGGCGAAGACCCAGTCCTTCCATTTGCCGAATGATACAGCCGCCGCTACAAGGTCATAGGTGAACGCCAGTGGGTGATATAGCAGGTCGAAGTATATTTCCAACAGGCGGCGGATGAGATTCATATAATAAAACAAGGGTTTGACCTTGTTTGTCAAACCCTTGTGTCATCCTTTTGCATCACGCGGACGCGGCTTCGCCGCCGTCCTTCTTTGTTTTGCGGACGGCTTCGATTGCGCCCTTTCCGCGCTCGCGGACTTCGTTAGCCAGTTCGTTGGCGCGTTCCTTGGCGATCTTGGCGAGTTCGTCTGCGCGCTGGCGGGCTTCGGCGGCGGCGGCTTCGGCGCGGGCGAGCGCTTCTTCAGCGCTGTGCGCGGCGCGGTCGCGCAGTTCGATGGATTTATCCTTGATCAATGCGCGGGTCTCCTCGCCTGATTGCGGCGCGAAAAGCAGGGCAACCACGGCTCCGGTTAACCCACCGACGACAAACCCCACGAGAAATGCTCCAAATTCATCACGGTCAGACATGGTGTTTTCTCCTTTACTTGGTTTGGTGAAGCAAGACATCCGCTTGCGGCGGCATTTGCCTTTCGTTATTTCGGCTTGATGCCGAACAATTCTAACATACGTCTCAAACCTGCCAGATACCCGTTGAGTTTGATGACAGGTTCGACCACATTTTCACCCAGGAACTCGGCGGTGCCGCGCAAATTGTTGACGGTCTCGCTGGTGGCGTGAAGGATGGGTTTCACTTCGTTTTGCAGCAGGTTGATCAGGCTGGCAAGCTGGACGACCAATACGATGAGCGCGACGCCAATCACCAGCGATTCAAGCGCCACAACGATGATGAACACATCGCGAATCTTGTCCGTCGGCGTGGCGGGCTGCATCAGAAAGTAGATCGCCGTTCCCAGCAGGGCAAAGATGAGGATGACCCCTGCAACGACACCGGCAAGAACGGTCTTTTGTCTGCGCTCGGCTTCCTGCATGGCGGCGAGTTCTTCAGGTGTGGGCGCAGGTGTGGATGCAGACTGTTGTTCTTGTTGTTGATTTGCCATATTTTTATTATAAATGATAAATGATGAATCCGGGCTTAGTGTTCAGAATCGAGCGTTTGAGAGGGTGTTTTAAAACGAAACAGTCCTGCGGCTTGCAGGACTGTTTCGTCAGTGTATTGGCGTCTTCTTTGTTATTGGACCCGAACCACCTGACCGACATAGATCTTGTTGATGTCCTTGATCTGGGGGTTGAGCGCGATAAGCGCATCCAGGGTGACGCCGAAGCGGGCGGCGATCTTCTTCAACGTGTCGCCAGATTGAACGGTGTAATACGATGCGGCGGCTGGAAGATTGATTGTCTGACCGGCGTAGATCCGATTCGGGTTGATGATCTGCGGGTTCACCGCAAGGATGTCGTTGACGGTGACGCCAATGCGGTCTGCAATCTTGCGCAGGGTGTCGCCCTTTTGGATGACATACGTCTTGCCGCTGGAGGGCGGGGGAGGAGGCGGCGTGCCCGGTGTTGCGCTGCCGCTTGGCACGGTGAGACGTTGCCCTTCATAGATCAGGTTGTAGTTATAGATGCCGTTCAGTGATGCGAGCGTGTCCATGGAAGTGCCGTAGCGAGCCGCAAGGGATTTCAATGTGTCGCCGCGTGCCACCACATAGGTTGCGTAGCCGTTTCCGTTATCCCAATACGCCCCAGGCAGAACCAGTGTCTGCCCGGCGTAGATGTATTGATCAAGTTTTGGGTTGGCAAGTTTGATCGCAGAAACGGTCGTGCCGCATGACTTGGCAATCGAATAAAGCGTATCGCCTTTTTGGACGGTGTAGCTGGTTCCGCACCAATATGCGGACGCATTTCCCGCGAAGCCCATTAAGCCTGCTAATACGGCGATCAGAACGATGATTTGAAACGTTTTTTTGTGAGACATTTTGCACCTCTTCATTAAAAAACACAACTACTGCTTTTTAGAGACGAACTCGCGGCGAAAAAGTTCCAAACCCTCTTGACTCCCCCTGATTCTGGATGTATACTGACCCTACCTACCGTTCGGTAGGGAAGGAGCTCCATGACCCGCAACGACATCCTCGACGCCGCCGCCCAGGTGTTTCGCCAAAAGGGCTATCATGGCGCATCCATGTCCGATATTGCAGAGGCGGTGAACCTGCAAAAGGCAAGCCTTTATCACCACGTCTCATCCAAACAGGAGATATTGCTTGCGCTTCTGGAACGCGCCCTGGGCATGTTGACTGACCATATTGACTCCATTTCGTCCCAGCCCCTTTCCGCGGATGAAAGACTCAGGCAAATGATCCGCGGATATTTATCCACGCTGGCAGCCAACGCCGACCTGACAGCCGTCCTGTTATTCGAACATCGCTCGCTCGATAAGAAATTCCACGCCCGCCATGTCCCTCACCGCGACAAATTCGAAGGACTATGGCGGGATGTGCTTAATGAAGGCGTGAATGCCGGCATCTTCGATTGCAAAGACACAGCCATGGCAACCCGCGCCTTGATGGGCATCCTGAACTGGACGCTCACCTGGTATCGCCCCGACGGAAGCAAGTCCATTGAACAGATTGCGGATGAATATGCCGACTTGCTCATGAAGGGATTGTTGAAGTAAATCGGACAACAGACGGCAGACCACCGACCATGGTCAATCCTCCGTTGTCTACAAAAAGGAGAAGACACATGTATTCATTTGAACCCAATGAAGAACAACAAATGTTGATCGATGCGGTGGGGAAGTATGCCGAGAACGACCTGCGCGCCGCGGCGCATGACGCCGAAGAGAACCGCGAAATTCCAAAGAAACTCATCAGCAAAGGCTGGGAACTGGGCTTGCTCCAAGCCTCCACTCCGGAATCCTATGGCGGCTTCGGTGAGCGAAGCGCAGTCACTGGGGCGCTGGCGGTCGAAGAGATGGCATTCGGCGATCTCGCCGGCGCATTGGCGGTGATGACCCCGTCTCTTTTTGCCACGCCCATTTTGCTTGGGGGCAGCGAAGAGCAAAAACAGCAATACCTGCCGGACATTGTCGGCGGCGATTGGGCTCCTTACACTGCCGCGTTGATCGAGTATGCGATTGACTTTGACCCAACCGCGCTCAAGACCACTGCAAAAGCAGATGGCGATTCCTACATCTTGAATGGCGAGAAGGCGTTTGTCCCGTTTGCGAAGGACGCCGAAGCCATGATCGTTTATGCCGACTTGAACGGCGTGACGCAGGGCTTTATCGTTCCCAAAAACGCGGGCGGTTTGAGTGTTTCGGACGAACGCGAAAAACTGATGGGATTGAACGCCCTGCCGATGTATCGAGTCAAACTGGATAATGTGACTGTCCCCGCCATCAACCGGCTGGGCGGCGCTTCCGGTCATGACTTTGACCTGATCCTGTCTTCGATGCGCATTGCCTCCGCTGCCGCCGCAGTCGGATTGGCGAAAGCCTCCCTTGAATACTCAAAGGACTATGCAAAGGAACGCGAAGTCTTTGGCGTGAAGATTGCGCAGAAACAGGCGATTGCCTTCATGCTCGCGGAAATGGCGACCGAGATCGAAGCCATCCGCTTGTTGACGTGGGAAGCCGCCTGGAAACTGGACGCCAACAAGGAAGATGCCTGCGCCGAAGCCTATCTCGCCTTCACCGGCGCGTGTGATATGGCGATGATGGTCACAGACCGCGGCGTGCAGGTCCTGGGCGGACATGGATATATCCGCGAACACCCGGTTGAACTGTTCATGCGTAATGGACGCGGGTTCCCCATGCTGTTGGGGTTGGCAATTGTGTAATGACGAAGAGGAGTGAATCATGAGTATCGAATTTGAAGCCCCAAAACCAGTTGTAAAAATGCAGACGGTGTTGCAGACCGTTGCTGAAAATATGATGCGTTCCGTATCCCGCGAGTTCGATGAGAACGAACACACCATTCCGTGGGACTACATCGAGTTTATGCACACTGCCATGCGAAGCATGGGCGGCGGCAGCCTTGCCCCGCAGGAGGAGAAACCGAAGGAGGATGCCGAGAAGCGCCCGCCCATCGGATATCAAATGCTGGCGGCGCAGATCGAAATGCTCTCGTGGGGCGACGTGGGAATGTATCTCGTCACACCCGGCGGCGGACTTGGCGCGGCGGCTGTGCAGGCGGCTGGTTCGCCCGATCAGAAAGCCAAATTCCTGGCGCGATTTGCCGATAAGAAGCCGACCTTTGCCGCAATGTGCATGACCGAAGCAGGCGCAGGTTCGGACACATCCGCGATTCGCACGCGCGCCGTTCTCGATGAGAAGACCAAGGAATGGGTCATCAATGGCGAAAAGATCTTCGTCACGGCTGGCGATAAATCCTTCACGGAATATGAAAAGTCCGGCAAGGGATTCATCGTCGTCTGGGCAAGCATTGACCCTTCTGCGGGACGCGCGGGGATGCGCGCCTTCGTGATCGAAAGCGGGACCCCCGGTGTGCAGGTCACAAAGCTCGAACACAAGATGGGTATCCGCGTCAGTGATACGGCGTCCATCTCGCTTGTGGATGTCCGCGTGCCGTTCGAGAACCTGCTCGGAAGCCCGACGGTCGAGAAGACCACAAAAGGTTTCAAGGGAGCGATGGCGACTTTCGACGCGACAAGACCCCTCGTGGCGGCATCAGGCATCGGCGTGGCGCGAGCCGCTCTTGAATTCGTCAAGGAAAAACTCAAGGAGAACGGAGTCCAGATCCGCTATGGATTGCCGCGCAGCAAATTGACCTCCGTCGAACGCGATGTCATTGACATGGAAATCATGCTCCGTTCGGCATGGTTGATGGTGTTGAAAGCGGTTTGGATGGCGGATAACAAGAAACCGAACGCGCTCGAATCTTCGATGAGCAAGGTGAAGGCGGGCGATGTGACGACGAAGATCACTCAGAAGGTTGTCGAGATTTTGGGTCCGCTCGGTTACAGCCGTGAGTTCCTGGCGGAGAAATGGTTCCGCGATGCCAAGATCACCGATATTTATGAAGGCACGGGGCAGATCAACCGTCTCGTGGTGGCGCGGCAGATTTTGGGTTATTCGGGCGCGGAATTGCGGTAAGTTGGTAAATTGGTAGATTAGGATTGGTCGAAAACCAATGTACCAATTTACCGATTCCCAATGTACCGACAAGGAGTAATCATGAAAAAATACAACATCCACAAAGCCGTCGTCATCGGCTCAGGGACAATGGGAGCGGCAATTGCAGCGCATCTGGCAAATATTGGCGTGCCTGTTACCCTGCTTGACATTGTCCCAAAGGATTCACCGGACAGGAACAAGATCGTCAAGGAAGGCTGGGATCGTTGTTTGAAAGCGCGCCCCGCCAACTTAATGGCGAAAGAATTGGAAACGCTCGTCACACTCGGCAACCTCGAAGACGATTTCGACGCGGTTGCCGAAGCGGATTGGGTCTGCGAAGCCATCATCGAAAATCTCAAGATCAAACAGGATTTGATGGCGCGCATTGACGAAGTCCGCAAGCCGAAAGCGATTGTGACCACCAACACATCGGGCATTCCCGTCCATTCGATTGCGGAAGGACGCTCGAAGGAATTCAAGAAGCATTTCCTCGGCACGCATTTCTTCAACCCGCCGCGCTATTTGAAACTGCTGGAGATCATCCCGACGCCCGATACCTCGAAGGATGTGGTCGAGTTCATTTCGCATTTTGGCGAATATCGTTTGGGCAAGGGTATTGTGCTGTGCAAGGACACGCCGAACTTCATCGGCAATCGTGTGGCGTTTGGCACGGGCGCGTTTGCGTTGGACTATATTATGGAGAACGGCTACACGGTTGACGAAGTGGACGCTCTCACCGGACCTTTGATGGGTCGCCCAAAAACAGCCACATTCAGGCTGATAGATTTGGTCGGCGTGGACGTGTGGCATCACGTGGGTGCGAATCTTGCGCCCTTGATCCCGCACGACAAACTCGGGCAGAAATATCTTGCCGCCGAAAAGCCGAAGAAATTGATGGACAGCCTGCTCGAGCGTAAATGGCTCGGCAACAAGACGAAAGTTGGTTTCTATAAGGAAGTTCGCAACGCGGAAGGGAAGAAGGAATTCTGGTCGTTGGATTTGAACACGCTGGAGCATACGCCGTCTGCCAAGCCGCGTTTCGACTCGGTCAAGGCGGCGAAGGATGTCGAGGGTCTGGGTGACAGGCTCAAGGTCATGCTCGAAGCGCCTTCGGCTGACAAGGCGGCGAAACTGATTCAGGCGCTCACGTATCAAAGTTTCCAGTACGCATCCAGCATCATCCCCGAAGTGGCGGATACGCCCAAACCGATTGACGACGCCGTCCGCTGGGGGTTCATGCACGACGCGGGTCCGTTCGAAATTTGGGACATGCTCGGCGTGAAGGAAACGGTCAAGCGCATGAAGGCGGAAGGCTACCCCGCCGCGAAGTGGGTGGACGAGATGTTGAAGGCAGGCGTCGAGACGTTTTACCAATATAAGGGTGATAACAAGGTGGGCGTGTACGATGTTGCCAAAAAGAAATACGCAAAGCTGAAACAACCTGCCGGGTTCGTGCTGTTGAAGGAATTGCGCGGCACGAAGAAGGAAGTGAGCAAAAACGCGGGCGCATCGCTGTATGACATTGGTGACGGCGTTGGTCTGGTTGAATTTCACACCAAGATGAACGCGCTCGACGACGATATTTTTACAATTGCAACCGAGGCATTGGACAGGCTCGACACCGACTTCGATGGTTTGGTGATCGGCAACGAAGGCGAGCATTTCAGCGCGGGCGCCAATTTGTTCATGGTTGTGGTCGGGGCGCAGCAGGGGATGTGGGATACGCTCGATGCGGCTGTCCGCAAGCTGCAGGATATGAATATGCGGATGCGCTACTCGCCCAAGCCTGTGGTGATCGCGCCAGTCGGATACACCTTTGGCGGGGGGTGCGAAATTACCATGCATGCTTCGCGCGTGGTTGCGGCTGCCGAGACCTATATCGGCTTGGTTGAGTTGGGCGCGGGCGTCATCCCGGCAGGCGGGGGGACGAAGGAATACATGCGCCGCATCATCAACCCCGCCATGAAGGTGGACAGCGCGGAAGCCTTCCCGTTCATTCAAAAGGCGTTCCTGCAAATCGGGCAGGCGAAGGTTGCCACGTCTGCGGAAGAGGCGCGCGGGATGGCAATTTTAGGTCCGCAGGATCGCGTGGTGGTTAACCGTGATCATCTGCTTACCGAAGCGAAGAAAGAAGTCCTGAATCTGGTCACATCTGGATACAGACCGCCTGCGCCGGAATTAATTTATGCGGCTGGGCGCGATATGTTCGGCGCGATGAAGATCGGCGCGTGGGCGTTCAAGGAAGGCAGATACATCACCGAATACGACGCGCACATTGCCTCCAAACTTGCGCGCGTTATTGCCGGCGGCGATCTTACCAAGCCGACCTGGGTTTCGGAACAATACATTCTCGATTTGGAGCGCGAAGCCTTCCTGTCGCTGTGCGGCGAGGAAAAAACGCAGGCGAGGATGTGGTCGCTGTTGCAGACGGGGAAGCCGTTGAGGAATTAACGGTACAGGTTACAGGTTACAGGTTACAGGTTACAGGTTGCAGGTTGCAGAGGAAGGCGGCGATGTCTGATAAATTTGTGAAGTTTGAAGATTGGGAGAAAACCGTCCCAGACTTTATAAAGAAAGATTCTCTTTGGGAGTCTTTGTATTATCGCGTCGCCTTGTATTTATATGATTTGGTTTGGGACGATTGTGAAATCCTGCAAAAAGATTTTCGCGCAAAGAACAATGTTGGGCAAGTTGTCCGCAGTTCTGGAGGTATTAGCGCGAATATGGAAGAGGCGGCTGGGCGTGGAATTGGCACTCCTGATTATGTTCGTATCTTGAAAATCAGCCTTGACGAAATTCGCGAGACACGAGGCTGGTATTACCGTTCCCGCCATGCCTTGCCTTCTGAATTGCTTGAACATCGCTTTAAAGTCATTGACCGCTTGAAAGCGCTTGTGGTCAACACTCTGAATTCCCACAAAGGTAATCTTGGAAAGAAAAAGTAACTCGTAACGCGCAACTTGTAACAAGAATGATGAGGAAAATTATCATGACAAAAGAAGCTGTTATTGTATCTGCCGTCCGCACGCCTATTGGCAAAGCCAAACGCGGCGGGATGGCGACGGTTCGTCCCGATGAGATGGGCGCGGCGGCGATCAAGGAGTTGCTCAACCGCACGCCGAATCTTGACCCTGCCCAGATCGAAGATGTTGTTTTGGGCTGCGCCTTTCCCGAAGGCGAGCAAGGCATGAACTTCGCGCGCACGATTTCCATCCGCGCAGGTCTGCCCGATAGCGTACCCGCCGAGACCATCAATCGGTACTGCTCTTCGGGCGTGCAATCCATTGCACATGTGGCGTACATGATCAAGGCGGGCGACATCGAAGTGGGAATCGGCGGCGGCGTCGAGTCCATGTCCCTGGTGCCGATGATGGGCTACAAGTTTTCGCCCAATCCACATTTCGCGCAGGAGTTGCCGCACTACTACACCAATATGGGACTGACCGCCGAAAACGTTGCCGCGAAATATGGCATTACCCGCGAGCAGCAGGACGAGTTTTCATTGAAGAGCAACCAGAAAGCCGCGAACGCCGTTGACTCCGGACGCTTCGATCCTGAACTGATTCCGCTCGATGTGGAAGTCAACGAATACATGGATGGGAAGGTCGAGAAAAAGACCTTCACGGTGAAACGGGATGAAGGTCCGCGCGCGGATACAAGCATGGACGCTCTTGCCAAGCTCAAGCCTGCGTTCAAAGACGGAGGCACAGTCACCGCTGGAAACTCTTCCCAGATGTCCGATGGCGCATCTGCTTTGATGGTCATGTCTGCGGAGAAAGCCTCCGAGTTGGGATTAAGCCCGATGGTGAGATTCGTTTCCTTCGCAGTGGGAGGCGTCCCGCCGGAATTGATGGGAATTGGCCCGGTGGCGGCGATCCCCAAGGCGTTGAAACTTGCGGGCTTGTCCATGAACGACATTGACATCTTTGAGTTGAACGAAGCCTTTGCCGCGCAGTCGTTGGCGGTCATCCAAACGCTCGAAATGGACCCCGAAAAGATCAACGTCAATGGCGGCGCAATCGCGCTTGGGCATCCGCTCGGCTGTACGGGAGCCAAACTTACCACGCAGTTGATCTATGAAATGGGTCGCCGCAAATCCAAATACGGCATGGTCACCATGTGTATTGGCGGCGGCATGGGCGCGGCGGCGATCTTCGAGAATCTTCAAAACTAAAATGTCGTTGCGAGTGGCGCCAAGGCGACACGAAGCAATCTCCCAGCAATAAAGGATTGCTTCGTCGCTTCGCTCCTCGCAATGACATAAAAAAAGGAAAATAACCAATGGCACTCACAATCGAAACTCTCATGTCCAAAATGCCCGGCGCATTCATCCCTGAAAAAGCCGCAGGTCTGGACGCGGTCATTCAGTTCAAATTCACAGGCGCGGAAGCAGGCGAATGGTATGCGGCGATCAAGGACGGCAAAGTGACCGTCGAGAAAGGGACGCATGAATCGCCCAAAATGACCCTTACCGCCGATTCCAGCGACTACATAAAGATTTTCACCGGCGAAATTGACGGGATGAAGGCTTTCATGGATGGCAAGTTGAAACTTGCAGGAGACCTGAACCTGGCGATGAAATTGACGCAGATGTTCAAGATCAAATGATATAAAAAACCCGGAGAGCGCAGAGCCCTCCGGGTTTTTTGTGTGACCGATTCTGCAAATTGCATTAGAATCTGCCCATTCTCCTTCAGGAGTATTCAAAGTGGATTTCAGTTGGATATTTACCCCGGAAACCCTAATCGCCTTTTTCACCCTTGTTGTGCTGGAACTCGTGTTGGGCGTGGATAACGTTATCTTTATTTCGATCCTTGCGGGAAAATTACCTCAGCAGGTCCAACAGCGCGCCCGTACGACGGGCATCGCGATGGCGGTCATCACCCGGATTTTGTTGCTGCTTTCCCTTTCCTGGATCATCAGCCTTGAAGAGCCATTCTTCCTTATCCCTTGGTTCGAGGGCGAGGAACTTGGCGTCTCCGGGCGTGACTTGATTCTTCTGGTAGGCGGTTTGTTCTTGCTTGGGAAAAGCACCTATGAGATCCATGAAAAACTGGAGGGTCATGAAGGAGGCGCGTCCGCCAGGGTCGCTTCCACATTTGCCAGTGTCATCGTTCAAATCATGCTGCTGGACATCGTTTTTTCGCTGGATTCTGTCATTACGGCAGTTGGGCTGGTTCGGCATATCGAGATCATGGTCGTTGCGGTTATCGCGTCTGCGGTCGTGATGATATTCACGGCGGGGATCATCGGCGAATTTGTGGAACGTCATCCCACCATCAAAATCCTCGCATTGAGCTTTCTGCTGTTGATCGGCTTCACGCTTGTGGTCGAAGGTCTGCACCAGCACATCCCGAAGGGGTATATATATTTCGCAATGGGTTTCTCAGTCTTTGTGGAAATGATCAACCTGCGGATTCGAGGCAAATCGGAAGAGCCTGTCGTATTGCGCGTGCCGTACACTTCTGAGGCGAAAGAACTGGCGCGCGTACCGGCGCGCGCGTCGTCAGCCCGGAAGGCAAAACCCAAACCGAAGACGAAGAAGAAATGATCGAAAAACAGAGCGTCCTTATGCGGGCGGTCTGTTCATTTTACATGCGGTTTGTTCCCCAATTGCTTGGTTTGGAGATGATCGCTTTTGTCTCCAAGCCGCGCTCTTCGAACACGCCGCTTATTTTTTTCCTTGCTATTTCCGCATCCGCCGACGAGACAAAAACAATGATGGACGGTCCCGCGCCTGAAAGCGCCGCCGCGCCGAATTGCTTTGCGGTTTTATATGCCGCCGCGCCGCCTGAAATATGTCTCAGCCGATATGCTTGATGGATGCGGTCGTCCATCACTTTTTGGAGCAGGTCCAGGTCGCCGGAGCGAAGCGCGTCCACGACTGCGACGGCGCGACCGATGTTGAAAATGGCGTCCGCGCGTGAAACGGACTTCGGCAGGACGGCGCGCGCAGTCTTTGTCAACCATTCAATCTGCGGTTTGACGATCAGAATTGTCAAATCAGGGATTTCATAATGCCGGGTGATGATTTCTTCGCGCGTCATCACGGAAACAACCAGCCCTCCGAATAACGCGGGCGCAACATTATCAGGATGACCCTCCATTTCCGTCGCGATTCCCAGTAACGCATTTTTATCCAGCGGATTCCCAAGCATTTCATTCGCGCCGAACAGTCCGCCTACGATAGCCGCGGCGCTCGACCCAAGCCCGCTGCTGACAAAAATTTCATTCCTCGACCGGATCGCAGTTCCGCCCGCTTTCCTTCCGCAAATTTGATGCAAACGAACAAACGCCTTTGTCAATAAATTTCTCGCGCCCTTGTTGAATTTCTCCTCACCTTCGCCTGTGACCTGATAGGTGATCCTCTCCGCAGGCTCGAATGTGATTTCATTCCATATATCCAGGGCAAGCCCCATGCAATCGAAGCCGGGACCCAAATTTGCAGACGTGGCGGGAACGCGTATTTTTATCATGCGGGACATTATATAATACCCGTGCCTGCGAATTGAAAAAAACGACATTTGTAAACGTGCTGGGTATAACCGCCTCGTTTCGATACGGCTTCGCCAGCCGCCGCATCATATTCTTAATCTTGGAGTTGCCATGACCTACCAGGGCTTGATCCACCGCTATAAGCAGTATCTCGATCTACCGGACCACACCCGAATCATTTCCCTGCTCGAAGGGGATACGCCGCTCATCCCCATGCCGCGTCTGGGACGCGAACTCGGCTGTGAATTATTTGTCAAGTTTGAGGGGTTGAATCCAACCGGCTCATTCAAGGATCGCGGCATGACCGCCGCCGTCAGCGAAGCCGTTGGGCGCGGCGCAGGGACGGTGATTTGCGCCTCCACTGGCAATACTGCCGCCTCCGCCGCTGCGTATGCCGCGCGCGCGGGATTGCGTTCGATTGTGCTGAT
The DNA here is from genome assembly GCA_020060625.1 of Anaerolineales bacterium. Taxonomy (GTDB): domain Bacteria; phylum Chloroflexota; class Anaerolineae; order Anaerolineales; family Villigracilaceae; genus Villigracilis. The sequence continues at coordinate 90,132 of JAGUZU010000016.1, forward strand.
TCCCGAGGGCAAGGTGGCGGTGGGAAAACTTGCGGGCGCAATTGCCTACGGCGCGGAGGTGATTCAAATCCAGGGTTCGTTCGACGATGCGCTTTCACTCGTGGTGGAGATCACCCAAAAAACGCCGATTGCGCTGGTCAACTCCATCAATCCATACCGCATCGAAGGGCAGAAGACGTCCGCGTTCGAGATTTGCGATGAACTCGGTTCCGCGCCGGATTGGTTATGCCTGCCCGTCGGCAATGCGGGGAATATCACGTCGTATTGGGCGGGTTTCAAGCAATACCAAAAAGGACTCCCTCGTGTACTGGGGGTGCAGGCGGCGGGGGCGGCTCCGCTTGTGCTGGGACGTCCCGTCGAGAAGCCGGAGACGGTTGCAACCGCCATTCGCATTGGCAAGCCCGCGCGCGGGGAACAGGCGCTGGAGGCGGCGGGACAATCCAATGGAAAGATCGTCGCGGTATCGGATGAGGAGATTTTGTCCGCGCAACGGATGCTGGCTTTGGAAGGGGTGTGGGTTGAGCCTGCGTCTGCCGCGGGGCTGGCTGGTTTGGTCGCTGAATCAGGCGTCGGGAAGTTGGAAGCGAAGGGAAAGAGGGTGGTGGTCGTTTGCACAGGTCACGGGATGAAGGATCCATCCATCATCACCGAGTCGTTTGCATCCCCGAAGGCGATTCCCGCGGACTATCGGGCGCTGGCGGAAATGATCGGCGCGTGAGCAACAGGCGCGTTTATATGGTAGAAGTTTCTCTTTCAGTGTAAAATAGGCGCGATGTCAACGTCACCCCTTGTTGTTGAAAATCTTAGTTTCAAATATCGCACCCGCCCCGAGCTTGCCATCGAAGATATTTCCTTCGAACTCAAGCAGGGCGAGTTGTTATTAATTGCCGGTTCCAGCGGCTGCGGTAAAACAACACTGGCGCGCTGTATCAACGGTTTGATTCCGCGAAGTTATCGCGGGGCGCGCAAAGGAAGAGTCCTGTTGAATGGCAGGGAGGTTGCGGATTTAAAAATTGCGGAAATGGCTCAGGAGGTGGGGACGCTTTTGCAGGACCCCGAACGCCAGATCGTCGCCAGTAATGTGTTCAATGAAATTGCGTTTGGTCCTGAAAACCTTGGGTTGCCGCGCGAGGAGATCGTCGCCCGCGTGGAACGGGCGATGAGACGCTTGAATATCGAGTATTTGCGCGAACGCGAGACGTTCAATCTTTCGGGGGGTGAGAAGCAGAAGGCGGCGCTGGCAGGCGTGTTGACGATGAACCCGTCCATTCTTTTGCTGGATGAGCCGCTCGCCTCGCTGGACCCCGCTTCCGCGCACGAAGCGTTGGCTGTCTTCCGCAGCCTGGCGGATGAAGGGAAGACGATCATTCTGGTGGAGCATCGCGTGGAAGATGCGCTGGCGGCGAAGCCCGACCGCCTGTTGTACATGGAAGACGGGCGCATCCAATATCTCGGTCCGATTCGAGACCTGCCGCCGGAGATCGATTATACGCAGGTGAAACTTCCCGCCCAGTGGGTGGTGAAGCGGGTCAGAGCGGAGAAAAAGCCGGCGGAACCGCCGACCAGCCCAAAAGTCAAAAAAGAAAGAGGCGAGCCGCTTGTCGTTTTTGAAGATGTGGATTTTCGTTATGGCGACGAATATCCGCTTATTCTGCAAAACGTCAACCTCACGATCTATCGCGGCGATTTGATCGCGGTGTTGGGCCCGAACGGGGCGGGGAAATCCACGCTGGTAAAACATGCGATTGGTTTGCTTAAACCCACGCGCGGGCGCGTGCTTGTCGGGGGACAGGATACCCGCAAGATGAGCGTGGCGCAGATCGCCCGCTCGCTCGGTTATGTGTTCCAAAGCCCGACCCACATGTTGTATGCGTCCACTGTACAGGAAGAGCTTGAGTTTGGTCCCAGGAATTTGGGCTTCAAAGCGGATGACATTGCGGCGTCCGTGAAGGAAAGCATTGCCACGGTTAACCTGAAAGGCTTCGAGGAATATCCGCCGTTGGGGTTGTCCTTCGGTCAACAGAAGCGCACGACGATCGCGGCGGTGCTTGCCATGCGGTCGAAGATCCTGGTCATGGATGAGCCGACCGCCGGGCAGGATTTTGCGAACTACACGCGCTTCATGGAGGCGTTGTGCAAGTCGTCGAACGGCAGTCAGTCCATTCTTTCCGCGAATTTCGAATCCACCGTATTTATCACGCACGATCTCGATCTTGCGGTGACGTATGCAAACCGCGTCCTGCTCTTCGGCGACAAGCATATTGTTGCAGAAGGCAAGCCCGAAGATGTTTTGAAGGATATCGACGTTTTGTTGAAATATCGCGTGCGTCCCACTTCGCTTCTCCACCTGAACCTTGAACTGCTTCCGCAGACCGGAGGCTTTTTACCCGCCGAATCCCTGGCGGGATTTGCATTGTGATTTTCCCTGCAACGCGCGCGTGTTGACAGGGTTATCAATAACGGGTCAGCGTTCGTCCAAAATTATTTCGACCAGAAAAGGAGAGAAGTCATGAACGATAAAAGCACTTGGGAATTTGGAACCCGCCAGGTGGTGTACGGCGCAATCGGCGCGGCACTGTACGGTGTGTTTTCCTGGGCAACCAATATTTTCCCCCTGCCCGCGGCGGGCAACGTGACCTTCCGCCCGGCGGTGGCAGTTTTGATCTTCTTCGGCGCGGCGTACGGTCCGTGGGTCGGTTTGCTGGCTGGACTCATCGGCAATACGCTGGGTGACGCATTGAGCGGCTGGGGTTTCTACTGGAACTGGAGCCTGGGCAACGGCTTGATGGGCATGGTTGCCGGTCTGGCAATGGCGGCGATCAATGACTTCCGCGCGCGCGGCGACATTGTGAAGGCTGTCGGCTGGGGTATTGCAGGCATTGTTGTCGGGATGCTGTTTGCGTCGTTGACGGAAATGTTCGTGGGCGGCATCGACTTCAACACCGCGTTGTTCGGTTACTTCACGCCCGCCTTCCTCGGTAACACGGTTGTGACGGTGATTCTCCTGCCGATCCTGATGATCGCGTTCGCGGCAGTCGCCTCCCGCAGAGGACGTTAAAGCATAATGTTGGTCACCTGGAAGTACCGTCCGCGCAATACCTTCATCCAACGGCTGGACCCCCGCACCAGACTCATCTTCCTGTTCAGTGTGATCTTCGCGCTGACCATCCCTGAGATCTGGGATTTTCGCATCATCCTTCCCTTGTTCGCTGTCTCGCTGACCCTGTATCTGATGGCACGGATCGAATGGAAGGATGTGCGGCGCGCCTGGCTTTTCATCATTGTTTTTGTGGTGTTTATCGTTGGAATCAATGGGGTATTGTCGGGGCGCGGCGGTCCTTCCTCGGTGACCAATATCGAATCGCCGATTTTGTTCTACGTTCCGCTCCTCAGGGAACTCGGCTGGAAGGTGCCGATCACGGTTTCCAAGGTCTGGTTCGCCTTGAACCAGATCGTGCGTATGTTGACGATGGCGATCCTTGCGATTCCCATCCCTTACACGATGGATCCGAACATCTATGGGACGGCGTTCAAGCGGATGGGCGCTTCGGATAACTTCTCGTTTACCATGGACCTGGCGTTTCGCTTCCTGCCGACCTTTGCGCGCGACTTCACCATTACGGTGGATGCCCAGCGGGCGCGCGGTTATGAAATGGAAGCGCTCAAAGGCGGGCTGGCGGAACGCATCCGGCGGCTTGCGCCGTTGATTATTCCTGTTGTCATGCAGTCCACGGTGACGGGGGAGGAAGTCATTGACGCGATGGACTTGCGCGCGTTTGGTACCAATAAGCGGACATGGATCAAACAATTGCACTATGCCCCCCGCGACTATTTCATTCTTGGGCTGGGCGCGGCAATTTTCATCGCCTGTTGTGTTTTGAAGTGGGGATTTGGAATTGGCGGCTTTTTTGTGCCGGATTTTTTCACGAACTGGCTGGTCGGCTAAATAAACAATGACCGCCGCGATGAGCGGCGGTTTTCTTTTAGTGTTTTCGCTGGGGGTAGGTTTCACCCGCTGTCACCTTGAAATCAAGATGGTTTTGCTCGGGGGCAAAGACACAGGTGGCAAAGTCTGTGAAGGCGCAGGGCGGGTTGTAGGCTTTGTTGAAGTCGAGGATGATGCTGCCGTTCGGTTCGGTTTCTGCGATGAGATACCGCCCGGTTGGGTAGGTCTCGTCCTCACTGGTGGGGTCCCAGAAACGGAGGAAGAGCGTGCCGTCGTCCTCCTTGTTGATGTCCAGTTTGTAGTTTTTTCCGTCGTATTGAAAGGTGATGTAACCTTCCACCGGGAATTCCGCTTTTTCGCCGGTCAGGTCCGGGAAGTATGCCATCTTGGGGCGGTCATACGGGGTAAATGTCGCGGGGAGGTGAAATGCCTCATCGACGTCGTACCAGGTTCGGGCGGGGAATGAGCGCCGCTCCTCTCGCTGGTTATCCCACATGCGGATGCCCATCCTGTTTCCGCGCTGGATGACCACGAGCTGCACATCCTGTAGATTTATGTAGCTTGGGTTTTCGGAAACATCGGGCTGGAGAATGGCAAAGTCGGTGAGAGTATCGTCAACTTTGACCTTTTGCCCGGGGTTTGCGCGCAGGGTTACGGATTTGCCGTTGAACTCGAAGCAGCCTGCATTGGCAGGGACGCGCTCCGGGAGTTGAACCTCGCATTTGGGGTCGGAGCCGAATTGGTTTTTACCGAGTTTCAACCAGTATAGACCCGCAAGCGCCAGCCAGCCGTTTTCCCGGCGGATGGTTTCATTTCGTTCCTTGCGCCATTCGTTGATTTTTTGGAGATAGGCTTTGTCGGTCATATTGTCAGGATTATACCAATGACTGGCGGGAATTTGCCATTGCAGATTTGCATTTTTGTTATACAATCGTGCCGTTTGAAAGCGATAAAAATAATCAAGGAGCAGAGATATGGGATTGAAACCTGACCATTGGATTCGGAAAATGGCATTGGAAAAAAAGATGATCGAACCGTTCGTGGACAAGCAGGTTCGGAACGGCGTGATTTCGTACGGCGTTTCGTCCTACGGATATGATGTGCGGGTTGCCAATGAATTCAAAATTTTTACGAATGTGTTTTCCGCAACCGTTGACCCGAAGCATTTCGATACAAATTCGATGGTGGATTTTACCGGTGACGTGTGCATTGTGCCGCCCAATTCGTTCGCGTTGGCGCGGACGGTGGAGTATTTCCGCATTCCGCGCAATGTGCTGACGGTATGTTTGGGGAAATCCACGTATGCGCGCTGCGGAATCATCGTCAATGTGACTCCCTTCGAACCCGAGTGGGAAGGCTATGTTACCCTCGAAATTTCCAATACCACGCCCCTGCCTGCGAAAATCTATGCAAACGAAGGGCTGGCTCAAGTTCTGTTCTTTGAAGCGGACGAGGAATGCGAAGTTTCCTACGCGGATAAAAAAGGAAAATATCAGAATCAGCAGTCCATTGTTTTGCCGAAGTTGTAAGCATATCTTCTTGAAATCACAAACCCGAATCTGCTACATCCCCAGCCAATCGCCTGCCATCTTCGCCAGCCCTCCTACGGGACCTTGCCTTGCCGTACACGGCGGCAGGGATTCAAGGAACAGCCTGCCGTATTGCTTGGTCAGTACACGGCGATCCAAAATGGCGACCACGCCCCTGTCCGATGCGGTGCGGATCAATCGCCCGAATCCCTGGCGGAATTTGAGAATCGCCTCGGGCAGATAATATTCGTTGAACGAATCTTCGTATAACTCAGAACGCGCCGAGATGATCGGGTCGGATGGCACGTCGAAAGGCAGCTTGGTGATGACGAGGACGGAGAGCGAATCGCCCGGCACGTCCACGCCTTCCCAGAACGAACGCGTGCCGAGCAACACCGCCCGCTCTGTGGATTTGAACGACTCCAGCAGGGCATTGGGCGACGCGCCTTCGCCCTGTTCATAAACGAAGATATCCTCGCGCCCCAGCGGACCCGTGATGGCTTGCGCGGTCTTTTTTAGCGCGGAATAGGACGTGAACAGCACCAGCATCCGCCCGCCCGTGGCTTTGGCGGTGGAAACGATTGCGCGGTCGAGCGCCTGCTGGTAGTTGAAGTTATTCGGCTCGGGCATGTCGTTGGCGACATATAAAAGCGTGCTGGATTCATAATCGAACGGCGAGCCGAGCGAAAGCACGTCCACTTCATCGGCGGCGAGCGTGCGGCGGGCATAGCCGAAATCGCCGTGTGTGGTCATCGTCGCGGACGCCATCACAACGCTGGCTTTCTCGTACCATAAATGTTTTTGTACCAGCGGTCCCACCCGCAGCGGCGCGGCATTCAGCGATAATCTCTCACCGCGCGGGTTGACTTCGATCCAGTAGATCAGTTCATTCGATGGCTTGTGCATCATCCCCGATGCGGCGGTCTCCGCTTCGGTCATGCGGCGGATGAGCGTGCCAATACTGCCCATCACGTCTTCCACGTTGTCGTGTCCTTCGCTGAGCAAGTCGCCGAGCGCTTTGTAGATTTCATCCAGCGATTTCAGCAGGTGGGTCATCGTCTCGCTGACCTGTCCCCACAGCATTTCGAGATCGTCCCAACCTTGCAGTGTGCGCGCGGCGGGCGTGATGCGCATCTGCCACGAATAATTATTTTGCTGCTGTCCTTCGCGCTGCGCGGCGATGAACTCGCCCAGGTAATTGAAAAATTCCTTCGAGAGTTGTTCGAGCCGAAACGCCTGGTCGGTGGCGCGTTTGGATTTTTGCTGGAGCAAGCCGAAGTCCGAAGGGCGAAGCGCGTCGTGCGTGTCGGTCAGCATCCTGCCAAGCAAGCCCGCGGACGACCCGCCCAGCTCCTTCAACATGCGCTCCAGGTCGTTTTGCGTCATGCGGAACGAGAGCGCGTTCGTCACCGCCGACTCGACATGATGCGCCTCGTCGATGATGACGTAATCGTATTCTGGTAATACGCGGCTGCCTGTTGAAACATCGGACAGAAGCAAAGCATGATTGACGATCAGCAGATGGGAATTTTGCGCCGCCTGCTTCGCGCGATAAAACGGACACGCGCCTCCCATCCGACCCAGGCATGTTTCTGTTGTGCAGGCATCGTCCTCCGCTGAGAGTCTCGACCACACCTCGCGCTCGATGGGACCTGTCAGATTCAGTTCATTCCTGTCGCCGCTCGCGTTTTCCAACTGCCAGACGATGATCTTTGCCAACACGCGCATTTCATTTGCGTTTGTGGGTCCATGCGAGCGCATGTAGCCCACCTTGCGCGGACAAAGATAATTGACCCGTCCTTTCATCACGGCGGCGCGCACACCCAAATTGAGCGCGGCTTGCAGGTCGGGGATGTCTTTTTTTATCAACTGATCTTGCAGGTTGATGGTGTTGGTGGAGACGACCACGCGCGTATTGTTGTTGTACGCGAACAACGCGGCAGGGACGAGGTATGCGAAAGACTTTCCAACGCCGGTCCCGGCTTCCACCATCAGGTGTTTGCCGTTTGAGAGCGCATCGGTCACGGCTTTGAGCATCTCCACCTGTTCGGTGCGGTGTTCGTAAGCCTCGAAATATTGCGAGAACGGTCCGCCGTATTCGAGAATCGAAGCGGTTTCTTCCGGGTCGATGGGAAGCGGCTCTTCGACGCGCTGTATCGGCGGAGAGCCGCTTTGGGTGGTCGAATCAAGCGTCGGCTTGGGGAAAGAGGCGCGGGATGTCCGTTTTGGTTTAATGCCTTCTTTCACGCGGGCGTGTAAGGCTTGTTCGAAAGCCCAGCCTGCATCCCAATCTACAAAGTTGCCGAGTTCGACGATCTCCTGCAGGGTTTCGAGCGGAAGTTCGCGGGCGAGGTCGAGCAGGCGGACGTAACAGGCATGGGTGACGCGGGCGTCGTCGAGGGCGCGGTGAGTGGCGGGGAGCAGGATGCCGAGCTGCTGACCGAGCGCGCCGAGGTTGTAACGGCTGGCGGTGGGCATCAGGACGGAAGCGAGTTCGTAGGTATCGAGCGTTTGCTGGTATTCGAACAGACCCGCCTTGCGCAGAAAGCCAATGTCGAATTTGACGTTGTGACCGAGAATGGGCGCGTCGCCGACGAAGGCGGTCAGTTCGTGCGCGATGTCGCTCAGGCGCGGCGCCTGGCGCACCATGGCGTCGTCAATGCCTGTCAATCCCGTAATGAAATCGGGGATATGTTTTCCGGGGTTGACCAGCGTGTTGAATTCGCCTTCGATGCGCCGCCCGTTGAATTTGACTGCGGCGATCTCGATGATGGCTTCGCGCTTTTCGTCCAAGCCTGTGGTTTCGATGTCGAGGGATACGATGATGGTCATGTTAGAACAAGTGTACCATGAACGTTACCGTTTCAACGATGGTCGAGTAACGGCATGAGAAATATCCAGAGGAACAGGCGGAACATTTCCACGGATGGCATGATGTGGCGGCGCAGACCAGCCGTGTCGCCAAAGTAACTGATGAAGAGCGTTGCTGTGGCAATCCCGAAGACCCAGAACGCCAGCCACATCCATGCGGAAAGCCCCGGCGCGCGATTCTGAATGGAGTGGACAAGGAATGCAAGCAGAACGATCAAACTGATGAGGTAAACGGCTGGCGTCTCCGGGTGGAGAATTTCACCCACGCTGAGAAGGAATTCCCTGTTTGTTACTTCGGGCGTGAAAAAATAGGGCTGGACGAAATCGGAGCTGATCTGGTCGAGGTTTTCCCAGAGCGTGGTTGCCACAAATCCGGGGTGGGCGATGAGAAACATCGCGTAGGCTTTCGCGGCGTGTTCATCCGCCCAAGCCTGATAAATTGGAGCCTGTTTGTAATCGGGGTTGTCTTTTTCCGGCATGTCGTATCTTTTGAAAAACTCCACGCGGGAAGGGTGGGGCCAGATATATTCGTCGAGGGAATTCATCAATGGATAGCGTGTCGCGCGGAGGCTGTCGCGCGCAGAGGCGTATCCGATTGCGAAGAAGAACAGTAGTACTGCAACTGCGATGGTGAGCGCTTTTGCCTCTCTAAACCTTTTGATAAGGAAAAGCGGGACAAGTAAAACAAGCGTGATCGGGATGGCGTAAAGATGCACGTCCCGCACGAAGACCCATAGCAGAAAAAGGATCAGCAGCGCGGCAAGCAGGATTTTCTCCGGCTTGGTTTTTAACGGCGTTTCGGATTTTGAGGCGCGAAAAACCAATTCCAGGGCAACCCCCAGTGTAATTGCGAACATCGAAAGGGAAAGAGACTCGGGGCTGAGAACGCTGTCCCATTCGGCGATTTGCGGAGTAAAACCGAAAACGACAATAATGGCTGCCGCGGCGATCTTGATCAACGGATTTTTCAACCATCTGGCGGTCATCCATGCCAGGAACGACCATCCAATGATCGAAAGGAAGTTCTGAAGCAGGGCGATCTTGTCGAAACAGGGCTGAACCCTGCGAAGATCTTCCTTCCCAATACCGGGCTTGCCGTAGGAGGTGATGGGGCAGTTGGCGGAGTCATTCGCCAGTTTATAGATCAAGTTTGTAGTGAACAGGCGTTGTCCTGCAAATATTTTCCATGAGAATATGGACGCTCTCGACGAGTTGATGTAACTGTCCGTTTCGGCGTTGGCGATGGAAAGGCGCAGGTCGCCGTACCAATTCAAACGCAGCCATGAGCCGGTCAGCAGGATCAATAGAATTACAAAATTTGCCCAATTGCTTTTAATGGATTTCATGGTCGGTCGGTTGAATTGACTTGGTTGGGGGAACATGTCCTGCCGCCATGTCCAAGATAATGACGGGGAACAGCCATATACACAGGCGATAGATCATGGTTGAAAACAGGGCGTGGCGGTTAAGCGCCCAGGTATCTCCAAGAATGGTTGGGATCATTGTAATACCGGCGGTTAGGAAAAGCCACGCGGCAAGCCACGCCCATGGACGGCTGTCGGAGATTGTGTTTAATGCCGCAAGGTATACGATCCCAATTAAAAGGAACCCGGATAGTAAAAACGGCGTGGTTCTTTCAGCGTGAATGGCGTCTCCGATGCGCATGAGATATTCGCGCGCGCGCAATTCAGGCGCTTTGAAATACGTCTGTTTTATTTCCGTGAATGCCTCCGGGAAATCCCTCATAATTTTTGTAACCGCGTATCCCGGGTGCGCAAGCATAAACCTGAAAAGCGTTTTCGATCCATTGTCTTTGAACCATGCCTGGTATTCGGTCGAATTGGGCGGCGGCATGCCAAAATCCGTAAAAATGGATACCAATCCCGGACTGGGGAAAATGTCGTCCTTGTAAATATTGGTAATCTGAACTTGTGACCGTATGCTTCCGGCGGAGGTTACCGCCCCAAGGATAACAATGGCGATGAGAAAGGCGACCCCGCCGTACAGGCATCTGTTTTTTCGATATTTGGATGTGAACAAAACACCCGCCATGACAAAAATTGTCGCAATCGAGGCAGACAGGTTTGAATCGCGCAGAAACACCCAAAAGAAAAAAACAATGAGCCAGGCAATGAACCATGACTTGATGTTCGCGTTGGGGTCTCTGTACAGCGAAAAGACCATTTTGATTGCCAGCGCGAGTTGAAGCGCGAAAAGGGAAAACGTCAAAGACTCCGACATCAGGATGCTGTCCCAATCCGCCATCTGCGGCGTGAAGGCAAACAGCAATACCAGTACTGATCCCAAAATTTTCATGAGCGGGTTTTTGAGAAACTCCGCAATCATAAATGCCAAAGCGCCCCACCCAATAATGGAAACGATGAGTTGAAAGACCGCGATCCGGTCAAAACCCGGTTGTATAGCCCGCCTCGTCGTTTCGATGGAACCGTTGACAAGGATTTGATACCCCTCCTTCGGCTCGAAAATTTTGTACACAAGATTCGTTGTAAGAAGCCGCCTGCCCGTCATGATCTCCGGGGAGAACAGCGGCGCGCGGGACGCCTCCACATAACTCTGGGTATCGTTTCCGGCGATGGAAAGTTTTGGGTCTCCGTATGCGCTGATACGCAATGCGGCGGCGAGCAAAACGATTCCCAAAACCGCAATGCGATAAATATTCCGCGGCGCTGCGACGATCCCCCGAATTTTCTGAAAGATGTTCTTCGGCATTATTCTTTTGAAAGCGCCGCGTTGGTTTCGGCGATTTGACCGGCTGACAGAACGCGACTCTTCGCCCCCTGCCGCAGGAATTCCTTGAGCTGCTTGAGTTTCATCGCCGGGATGGGCGACTCGCCCGCCTCCAACTCGACCTGGTCGTTTGTGAACACCAAAACAGGCTTTACCTCAGGGACGGTTGATCCTTCCATTTTCTTCCCGAGGAATTTTTTCACCGCCTGAACCTCGCCCTCCGCTTCGATGTCGGGACGTCCAAGCCCCTCCTGACCGAAGACCCGCATATACGCCTGGAGGAATCCGCCGCCTTTTGCCTTCCAGCGATTCTTTTCATAGTAAATCCTTCCACCCTGCTGGATTGGGTGGATTACAAAAACGCCGGACGGTCCCACCAGCAAGTGGGATGCGGGTGAGGAATAATGATAGATGCTGAATTCGCTGTGCGTCCCTTTCAACCCCGCGTCCAGTTTTTCGTCGGGACGGGGGGAGCGCCCGTAGCGCGTCCCCAGATACATGCCGATCTGGGTCATGATAAAGCCGACAGCGAGACAGATCAGCGAGTAGGTGAATAACTCGGGTTTGGTAAAGGAGATGTACATGCCAAGCCCAAGGACGACCAGCGCCCCGAGACTCATCCACTGACCAATGGTTCCGTTTCGCTTGATAAGTTTTTCGTTTTTGATGATTTTCATTTTATTTTTTTAAACTCTCTTCGATGGCTGATTTCATGGCGTCGAGTACTTTTACATCCACGGCGTTCTTCGCCACGCGGACGGCGTTCTTGATGGCGTTGGCGTCCGACCGTCCGTGCGCGATGAAGACAAGCCCGTTCACGCCAAGTAACGGAGCCGCGCCATGCTCGTTGGGGTCGAGTAATTTTTTGATTTCACCCAACGCGGGCTTCACGAGCAGTCCGCCGATTTTCGTTAGGACGCCTCCGTTTTTGATGATCTCTTTGATCTTGTCCGTGATGAGTTTGGCAACCGCCTCGGATGACTTAAGCATTACGTTTCCGGTAAAACCGTCCGTCACCGCCACGTCCACTTTGCCGCCGATGACTTCCTTGCCCTCCACGTTGCCAAAATAATTCAATCTTGATGACTTGAACAGCGGGGTCGCGGCTTTGACCAGTTCGTTGCCCTTGCCTTCCTCTTCGCCATTGGAGATCAACCCCACTTTTGGGCTTTTCACACCGCGCGCTTTTTCGGCATAAATGCTTCCCAGAATCCCAAACTGCATAAGGTTTTCAGGTTTGCAATCCGGGTTGGCGCCGATGTCCAGTACGACGCAGGTTCCAGTCGCCGTCGGGAAGACGGGAGCCAGGGCTGGGCGATCAACTCCACGGATGCGTCCGAGGCGGAAGAGGGCAGTGACCATGCCTGCGCCCGTATTTCCCGCTGAAACGAAGGCGTCCGCTTTCCCGTTCTTGACCAAATCCATGCCAACCGCCATCGAGTTTTTCGAATCTTTTGCGCGGGCTTTCAAAACCAACTCCTCGCCCTTATCTTCCATTGTCAACATATCAGGCGCATGGACGACGCGAATGTTCAACCCCTGTGTGTTTTGCGCATCGAGGACGGGTTTTATCTTCGCTTCATCGCCGACCAAAATGATCTCCGCTCCGTATTCGCGCGCCGCTTGCACTGCGCCAATGACATCCGGCGCGGGGTGGTCATCGCTTCCCATTGCGTCTACAACGATTCGTGCCATGTTATTTCTCCTGTGATTCGATGTGCTTGACAAGAAAAGCAAGCCGATTATAATACTGCCTGCCCGCGCGCTGGTGCTGGAATTGGCAGACAGGCATGGTTGAGGGCCATGTGTCGCAAGACGTGGAGGTTCAAGTCCTCTCCAGCGCACAGGACGATCCCCGAATTCGCTTCGGGGATTTTTTTATTTCCATTCTTCCCATGCGAATTCTTGCAGATTTGAATTTCTTGTTTGTTGGTATAGTTCGCTGACAAAAACAAACTCAAACCCCTGCTCTTTAAGCGTCTTCAGCATGTTTTCAAAGTAGTCGAAAGCGCGGGACGAATTTCGGGAAAGCGCCATCCGCTCCAAACCTTTGATGGCATTGTTTGGAATGGATGCAAAATAAAAATCGTGCGGATGTGAAAGCAGGAGTGTCGAGTCTGGCAGCCCGAAAACCTTCAATAGCATCGAATATATTCCCCAGCCAAGCAGTTTGGCATAGCTCAAGGCAAACACGATGCGGACCTTTTCGATTGCAGTGAACGGAAACTCCACCAGGGATTTGCCGTCTTTCCGTGTCACGCGGAACGGGACATTTGGCATGTGCAAATTGAAATAGCCAAACTCCCCGGGGCGAATGGACGGGTATACACTGGCGTCATACCCGAAGCCGTGATCGAGCAAATGTCCCAAACCTTGTTTGTCTATCCGCCCGATGGGGGCGCGGTAGCCAGGCGGTTCGGCGCCCGTAAATTTTTTGTACGCCTCACGCGAAGCGCGGACTTCGTCCAACGAACAGGCATTATGCGGATCATGCGCGTGGGAATGGACGGAAAACTCCAACGGTATGCGCGTAGCCAATCCATTAAACTTGTCTCCAAACTTCTCGAACAAGCTCGTGACCGTAAACATGGTCACTTTGGCGTTGTATTTGTTGATGATGGAAATGTAACGTTCGAAAAACTCCGGGTCCTCAAGCAGGCGGATTCGCTTTTCGGGGTCGCCGTAATCAAGTTCCATGTCCAGAGTGACACAGGCGAGTTTGTTCATGCGGGCAGGTTGGTGACGTAATAAAAATTATTCTTTTCGATCACGCGCAAGTTCGAAAAACCGAGCGGCTCGGCGATCTTTGCAAATTCATCCAGCGAATACAAATACACGCCGGGCAGCCGGTTCACACGGATATATACCTGCCGCAAGACCCAGGTAGGGAACTCTTTTTTGCGTCCGTGATCGGGAAAATCGAGCAGAAAATATTTCGTCCGCAGATTTCCAAGAAAAGCGGACATATCCTTCGCGTCGAAATACTCGATGACGCCGAGCGCCGTCACCACATCCACCTGTGGAAGAGGCGAGTTTGGCTGGACGACATCCATTACGGAAAAATCAGTCTTGTCTTGAACCCCCAATTCGATGCTGCGCGATTTGGCAAGTTCCAAAATTTCGTTGGAAATATCCGTGCCGTACACCTTTTGCGCGCCCGCGTTTATCAATTGAAACACGAAACGCCCGGAGGCGCAGCCGACATCCAGCACGGTCGTGCCTTTAACGTGCGGCGCAAGTAACTCCAGCGCGGTGTTCATGCGGACGTACATCGCGTCGCCGCGGAAAACACTGGAAAGGCGGTCCCACCAGTTCGCGTTGTGCCGGCCTTCCTTATAATACGCGCCGGCTTCCCAACTCTTTAGATGTTCTTCCCAATATGCTGCGGATTTGGATTTTGGATTCGTCATGGCTGGGGATTATACCCGCTTCACCCCGGACCTCGAGCCTGATTCACAAAACGATCAGACTGCAACACGTAACCGCTCCCTCCGCTTTTGCCAGTTCGCCCAATTCGACATTGACCACGCTGAAGCCTTTTTCTTCGAGTCTGCGCCGGGTCTTTGGAAAAGCCGTCGGGTAGATGATATGCCCTTTGACCGGCAAACAGTTTGCGGCGTAGGGTTCCGAGGCGTCCACTTCGATGAGGTCGAATCCGTCGAAGTGGGAGGCGTCCACCCAGTTTTTGTTGATGAGCAGGGTCTTGTCGTCCACGCGGGTGACGGCTGACTTTAAATGAAGGCAATCCTTCAGCGCGACGCCGGTTGCCGTGTAACCATATCTTTTCAGCATGTCATTGACCTGCCGGACGGCGTGTTCGTTGCTCCGCGTGGACTGCCCGATGAAAATATGCTTTCCGAGCGTCAGCACGTCGCCTCCATCCAGGGTTGCAGGTTCCGTGACGTGGAGCAGCGGGCTGTGGGGCGACAGCGCCTTGATGATGGATTCGGTTTCGGGCTTGCGGGAATCGGCTCCGGGTCTGGTAATGACCGCGACTTCCGGCAGGATGAAAGCAGTATCTTCCACAAAGACCGAGTCGGGCAGGTCGGGTTCTTCGGGCAGTTCGATGACCTGGCAGCCCAATTGCGCCAGTGTTTTTACGTACTCACGATGTTGGGCGCGGGCTGTTTCAATGTCGATTGGGGCGCGCTCGATGTGTGTGATTTCGCATTCGTCGAAACGCGGACTGACCTTGCGGGTGACGGCGATAACCATCAATCCCCGCCCGTGCGGTATCGAACGATGAGGGCTTCAGTGCGCGGGTCTTTGGGCGCGTTGAAAATTTCTTCGGGTTTGTTATCTTCGATCAGTTCGCCGTCTGCCATGACGATGACGCGGTCTGCAACTTCGCGCGCGAAGCCCATCTCATGGGTGACGACGATCATGGTCATGCCTTCCAACGCGACCTTTTTCATTACGTTCAACACTTCGCCGATCAGTTCGGGGTCGAGCGCGGAGGTGGGTTCGTCGAAGAGCATGACGCGCGGCTCCATGGTCAGGGCGCGGGCGATGGCGACGCGCTGTTTTTGTCCGCCGGAGAGACGGTTGGGATATTCATCCTTTTTGAACAGCAGACCGACGCTGTCGAGATTTTGCTCGGCGAGTTCGATTGCCGGTTTGCGGTGCATGCCTTTGACGGTGACGGGACCTTCGATGACGTTTTCCAGCACGGACATGTGCGGGAAGAGGTTGAACTCCTGAAAGACCATGCCGGTTTTCAGGCGCACGTCGTGTACCCTCTGGCGGTGGGCTTTTCCCTTCCCGCCGGCTTCCACATGGACGCCGTCCACTTCGATGGTTCCATGGGACGGCTCTTCGAGAAAGTTGATGCAGCGCAGCAGGGTGCTTTTACCGGAGCCGCTGCGCCCGATCAGGCAGACGACTTCCCGCTCTGCAACTTCAAGATTAACATCTTTCAAAACGTGCAGGCGTCCGAAATATTTGTCGAGGTTGTTGATTTTTATAATGGGGACCATGTTTATCGGTCTCCTTTGGAAAGACGCGCTTCGACGATGCTTTGGACATAGGTGAGGAGCAGGGTCATCACCCAGTAAAAAACCGCCGCCATGATGAGCGCCTCAAGGTTGTTGAATTGAGCGCGCCCCACCCTTGTGGCGCGCCACATGATCTCATGCACAAACCCCGTGGCGGATACCAGCGCGGAGTCTTTGGTCATGGCGATGAATTCATTGCCGACGGGGGGAATGGCGAATCGCAGCGCCTGCGGCAGGACGATGCGGCGCATGGTTTGTATGGGCGTCATGCCCAATGCGATTGCCGCCTCCCGCTGTCCCTTGCCGACGGATGCCAGCCCGGCGCGGAATATCTCGCTCATGTAGGCTCCATAGTTGAGACCCAGCGCCAGCACGCCTGCGAACAAGCCTGTCAACACGATGCCAAGTTGAGGCAGGGCGAGGAAAAAGAAAAAGATTTGCAGGTAGAGCGGCGTCCCGCGAATGAGCGAAACATAGAATGTGCTGAGCGCATAGAGCGGCGGGATGGTCGAAAGCCGCCCCAATGCCGCCAACAGCGCCAGGATCATGGCGAGCGTGATCGCAAGGATGGATACCAGCAAGGTTTGCGGCAATCCCTGTGCGATGAAGCCGATTTGCGCGACAATGAAATCGGTATTCAACTCGATGGTTTTGATCCCCAGGAAATTTTGCCCGCTGAAAAAATATACGATGATAAGAAATAGAATGCCCCATGAAACCCCCACGTTCCGCTTGAACCTGCTCTTTTCCCGTTGTTGAGATTCGAATAACAGGTCGCCCCGCAGCTTTGCTGCGTCTTCCTTTTCTTGGTTGAGTATGCTCATATCCTGTGTGACCTTCCTGCAAGGAAAAACGAAGGGAGGCGGCTTCGCACCGCTTCCCTTCGTTTTTTAACGCTGATTTAGTTGGGAGCCTGCGTCAGGTCTTCGCCAAACCATTTGTTGGAAAGTTCCGAAAGGGTTCCGTCACTGTGCATCCCGTTGATGATTTTGTTGACTTCCTCAAGCAGGGTGGCGGTGGGCAGGGTGGAGCTTTTGTCAACTGCTGCGGCAAGGTCTTCCGAGTACACCGCGGAGCCGAGTTTCACAATCGGGAAACCAGCCGCAAGGTTGGCGTTGACGACGGTGTCAGAAGTCACGTAGCCGACAAAATCCTCGCGTCCGGCGGCGATTGCCTGGGCGCATTCCTGATCGGTCGGAAGCGGAACGACAGTCACGTTGGCGGGCGGTTGGGCGTAAATGGAGGACTCGGGCAGTCCAAGGCCTTCAAAAT
The DNA here is from genome assembly GCA_020060625.1 of Anaerolineales bacterium. GTDB lineage: Bacteria > Chloroflexota > Anaerolineae > Anaerolineales > Villigracilaceae > Villigracilis. The sequence goes on from JAGUZU010000016.1 coordinate 107,492, forward strand.
CGCCGTTCAACCATTGATCGTAGGTGGTGGCGCTGCCTACGCACAGAGCCTGACCTTCGAGGTCTGCAAGGGTGGAGAGTCCGGAATCAGCGCGGACTGCGATTACAGCGGGTGTGTAGTAGTAGGGGGTGCTGAAATCGAGAATTTGCTGGCGGGCGGTGGTGATGGTCATGGAGCCTACGCTGAGGTCCCATTTGTCTGCCCAGCTGCCGGCGGTGATGATGTCCCAATCCGGGGTGGCGAAGCAGGTCTCCACGCCAAGTCCGCTGCCGATGGCGATGGCAACATCCACATCGAAGCCCTGCATTTCGGCGGTCGTCAGGGCGTCGGACGGGCACTTGGTGTCAGCGGGGCGCGAGCCAGCCGTATTGAGGAAGGATTGGGGTTCGTAGTTCGGGTCGGTGGAAACAAGGATGTAACCGCGTTCCTTGATGGCGCCAAGCAGATCGCTGGCTCCGGTCCCGCTGCCCCCGCCTCCACAAGCCGCAAGAACAACGGCGGCAAGCACAAGGATGCTTGCCAGTGAATACAGTTTTTTCATTTTCTCCTCCAGAAAATTTGGATTGACAGTATCCTGTCACAGGATCGTTCATCCTGTTCACTAAGCATAGACCATTTTTTTCAATTCCGCAAGGATTAATCCGAATATGTCGTAATGGTACAATTGGAAAAAATTTGGAGGTCGGTTATATGTCTGCGATTTTTCCAAGCGAGGAATGGTTGAAGGAGTTGGAAATAAAATTGAATTCGGATGAGAGGTACAACGAGGTCGCCAGAAACTGGGAGGGCGACCTGTTCTTTTTCATCGAACCGGAGGGGAATCTCAAGGAACGCCTCACGTTCTATTTGGACCTGTGGCATGGCGCGTGCCGAAAAGTGGATTACAAACCCGACCCTGCTGCCTACCCCAACCCTGCCTTTACTTTGACTGCATCCTATGACAATATCACTGCCGTGTTGTCGGGAAAACTAAACCCCATGACCGCCATGATGACCATGAGACTGAAGGTCAATGGGAGCATGGGATATATGATGCGTAACGTCCCTACCGTGCTGGACTTTGTCCGCTGCGCCCAGGAAGTAACGACTGAGATCCAGTAAACCATTCACCCATGCAGCCCATCCTTAAAATCGATCTGACGTCCGGTAAAACGGAGGAATTTTCCATCCCAAAAGAATGGGAGCAGGATTTCCTCGGCGGAGCGTCGCTTGCGGCGCGGATTTTATATGATTCATTGACATCGGAACTGGACGCCTTCTCGGCGGACGCTCCGCTTCTTTTTATGACGGGACCCATGACCGGCACCTCCGCACCGACAACCGGACGCTTCGTCATCTGCGGAAAGGGACCTGCCACGGGTCTATGGGCTGAATCCAACATTGGAGGCTTTTGGGGACCCGAACTTCGCAAGGCAGGGTACGACGGCTTGTGGATTACGGGAAAGGCGTCGGAGCCGGTTTATCTTTGGTTGAACAGGAGCAGGCTCGAGGTCCGAAATGCGGCGCATTTATGGGGGATGAACACGTACGCGGTTCAGGAGAAGGTCAAAGAGGAAGTTGGAGAAAAATCCGCGAGAGTCTGCGTCATTGGACCCGCCGGGGAAAAGCAGGTCTTGTTTGCTTCCATTATGTGCGACCATGGACGCATGGCGGGGCGGACGGGGCTGGGTGCGGTGATGGGGTCTAAGAATCTCAAGGCGATTGCCGTGTATGGGACGAATGAAATTCCCGTATTCGATCTGCCGCGTTATAAGCCCCTGCGCTCTGAGGCGAACCGCAGGTTGAAGGAAGATAATGAGAGCAAGGTGCTTCGGGAGGTTGGCACGGGCGGCGCGGCGAATTATTCGGAATATCTCGGCGCGATGCCTGTGAAATATTATTCGCGCGGCGTGTTCGAGAAGGTGGATGAGGTTTCCGGCGCAAAAATGGCGGAAACGATTTTAACGGGACGGAGCGCCTGCCAGGGCTGTGTGATTGCGTGTGGGCGGGTGGTAAAACTGCCGAATGATACGATGAAGCGCAAGGGTCCCGAATACGAAACAATGGTTGGTTTTGGACCCAACTTAATGAATGCGAATCTCGAAGCGATTGTGGATTTGGGCGAATTGTGCGACCGGTACGGCATGGACACCATCAGCGCGAGCAATACCATTGGGTTGGCATTTCATTTATATGAAAAGGGATTGATTACAAAGGAGGACACCGGCGGCATCGAGTTGAATTGGGGCGACGTGGACGCCATCGAAGAGCTTGTGCGGCTGACCGGCGCGCGCGAGGGCATTGGCGACCTGCTGGCGCTGGGTTCGCGGCGTTTTGCGGCTCGCTTCGGCGCGGAGGAGGAAGCCGTGCAGGTGAACGGACTTGAAGTGGCGTATCACGATCCGCGCGGAGTTTCGGGCATGGCGCTTTCGTATGCCACCAGTCCGCGCGGGGCGTGCCATAACCAGTCTGATTATTTCTTTGTGGATTGGGGTCACACGCACGATCAGTTGGAGATCGAATTTTTCTCTCGCCACGATCAGGCGGAGAAGGCGGGGAATGTCGCCAAACATCAGGACTGGCGTACGGTGTTCAACGCGATGGTGATGTGCATCTTCGCGAATGTGGAGCCGGTGGAACAGGTCAAGTTGATCAACGCCGCCTGTGGATTGGACTGGACGGTTGCCGACATGAGGAAGGCGGGTGAGCGCGCTTGGAACCTCAAACGCGCGATCAATAACCGCATGGGGTTGACCGTCGAGAATGACAAACTGCCCAAAGCCCTTCTTGAGCCTTTCCCGGACGGCGGTTCGGCAGGATTCTCACCCGACTTGGAGGGTATGCTCTTTGCCTATTACGAAGTCCGCGGCTGGGATTTGGAAACCGGCAAACCGACCCGGGAGAAGTTGTTGGAACTGGGCTTGGACGATGCGGCAAAGGATCTGTGGCGGTAAAGCGGGCGCAGGCTCTTCTTGGGGTAAGGAATTTTTTTTGGACGATCCAACTCACTCCTCGATCACCCTCACGAACTTATACTCCGCTTTTGCGCCGCTGGGGTCGATCAGCGTGAACGATTCGGGAAAGACAGGCGCGGGCGGCGGCGTGGGGTCTTCAATGATTTTGAAATTCTCGCAGATTGGCGCTCCTTTGTGAATGTACGCCATCCAGCCGCGCTCGGTCAGGTTGATTCCGTCCACCGAAGTGACGTGCAGCCATTTATCGCCTTTTTTGACCTCGGAACCGTCGGCGGGCGACTCCCAGAGTTCATCGCCTACGATGAGTTGTCCGCGCCCATAGGAGGTGATGACGGCGGCAAAAGTGCTGTGGTCTGCGCGAAGTCTTGTTCCGCTGCCGATGGGGGTCATACTATACTGGGTCATGAGACTCTCCTGTATTCCACGAGGGTGTCGCCGAACTTTGCGATGAGCGTGGCTTGGACTTGCGAGGTCGGATAACGGGCGAGAAACTCCGCCTCGGTGCCGTTAAAATAATTCAGGTCGATGTTTTTGCTTTCCACGCCGAACAAACTTCCGTCGCCGTTGTCGGTGAACTGCCAGTAGGTCCACTCCTGCCAGATGGGCGGGATGCGCGGACCTGATGTGTTATACGCCGCGATCCATAGCGGATATTGAGCGAAGTAGGTCACGCCCGCGGCGAGTTCCATCCAATAATAATAACCTGTGTACACGCCGAGTTTTTTGTCAGGGAGCAGGGCTTTCAATCGTTCCATGAAATCGAACCAGTGGCGCGCGCCTGTATAGGGTCCGCCGTAGCGGTCTTCGAAGTCGCACCATAGCTCCATTTCACCGGTATCATTCCCCAGTACTTCCGCCCATTTTTCCGCCTGGCGTTTGGGTTGAGCGCGGCTGTCATAAAACCAGTACGAACCGCGGATCAGCCCAGCCTGTTTCGCGCCCCGCCAATTTGTTTTGAATTTGACGTCCTCCCAGGTGTTTTGCCCCGCGCGGATGATGACCCCGCGCGTCATCTGCGCCATTTTCGTGAAATTGATTTCCTGCGGCGTGGTCGGGTCGTCCTGCCAGAAGCTGATATCAGGCAGTTGAAAATTCGTGAGAAAGAAATTTCCCGGCGGCTGGATGACAGGGGCTGGTTGGCGCGTTTTTCCCGGTTTCATGGCGGTTGGCTGCCATTATAAGGCATCTTAAAAGCAAAAGACAGTCACGCCGCGATGACTGTCTTTTGCTAATGTCATTTAATTGTTCAACGCGCCCTGGTTCACCCAATCCATGATGAGCTGAAGCTCGTCGGGAGTGACGGGGTCGCCGCGGTTGGGCATATCGCCTTTCACGATCAACTCCACCAGCAGGCTTGCGTCCGCATTGCCGGGTGTCACCACCGAGCCATTGCGCGAGCCTGCCATCAGGCTTTCATGGGTTTTCATGTCCAAGCCTTCCTTTTTCTGCCTGCCGCCGTGACAATCCACGCAGCGGTTTTGGAGGATGGGCATGACGTCGTTTGCAAAGCTGACGGTGGCGGATACTGGCGCTTCCACCCCGCTCGCGGCTGTCTCTTCGACCGGGGCTTCGGTCTCCGCTGGAGCCGGGGTATCCGTCGGCTGGGGTAGGGTTTCGGTGGGCGTGGCAGGTTCGGGCGGAGTCTGAGGCGCTGTGTCCGGCGATGATGTTCCTCCTCCACAGGCGGCGATAATGAAGATCGTGAGCAATGCAATGGCTGGCAGGATCGTTTTTTTCATGTTGTCCTTTCCGGGTTGCGGGTAATTCTCTATTGAATGTGAATCATTGACAGAATGTTGACGTCGAAATTTACATCATTTATTTGAGAGAATGATTAAAGTTTTTTGTGTCCACAGCCCATGTGCAATTTTTCCCAAAGTATAGATTGTCTGGGGAAGGTAAGGTATAATCTATCCGCCTCGTTGCAGGCGTAAATTCATTACAAGGCTGAGTATGACGACAGGCGCATTTACACTCCCCGACGAATATTGGTCTTCGATACAAGTCACCCCGCAAGACGTTGAAAATTTACATACCTTTCTTTTTGAGCGCGAAACTCCGCTGACAACCCGCGATCTCATTTCCGAGTTTGTGGAGGCGCGCATCCGGTTCGAGCGGCAGGCGGCTGAGAACAAGCATAAATCTGCTGGAAAGAGTTATCTTCCCAGGGAACAGTATGCCGTAGGCGAAGACCTGGTTTTTCCCGCCCTTGAATGGAAACGCGGCAGGGTTGCCGAAGTGCGTCCCGGCGCGAATCCATCCGTAAGCGGGTTCGATGTGCTTACCGTTGAAATGGAAGACGGCGGACGGCGCATGTTTGCCGCGCGGCTGGACTCGCATTTATTGAATGACGCGCAGCTTTCCGCTTCCGAAGGCAGCGAGATTGATCTGGCGTCCATTTTGCAGGAGCATGGCTCCCACATGATGGAAAAGCTCGAAGCCGCGCTCGGCGCGGATGAGGGACTGGTGCAGATCGCGGGGCGCTGGTTCCCTCGCGCGCTGCTGATCGATATCAATGAAGGTCAACTGAATCTGGCGGAAGCCGTTTTGGATATGTCCGGCGGCGAGCCGCTCCCCACTGCGGCGCTGCTCAAAGACATTGAACTGCCCGAAGGTGTGAATCCGAAATTGGCGGAGTTTTCACTGAATCAGGCTTTGCAGGACGACGACCGTTTTGACGAGGTCGGTCCGGCAGGACAGGTGTTGTGGTGCTTGCGCCGCCTCGAACCGGACTATGTGCGGGAGGTCCCGCCGCCTTTGCAATATATCGAAGTCTCCCACGACCGTTCCCAGTTGACGCCTGAAATGAAGGCGCTCGAATCGCAGTTGGACGATGAGTTGTCATCGTTCGAAGGGCTGGACGTTCGCGAGAATATTTCTTCCGTTACCATTACATTGATTTACCCGCACCTGCGAGCCGGAACGCTCCCAATGTCTGTTCGGGCGCGTAAATTGTTCCCGACCGCCTACGAGTCTCCGCGCGTGCGTTTCACGCTTGTAGACGGCAAGACCGGGCAAAACATCCCTGCCTGGGTGGTGCGCGAACATGGCTACGTGTACGGCTTGCGCGAATGGTACAAGGCGCATCAGTTGATTCCCGGCTCGCTCGTGGAAGTCCGCAAGGGGGAAAATCCCGGCGAGGTAATCGTGGAAGCCAGGACTCAACGCTCCTCGAAGGATTGGGTGCGCACGGTCATCGTCGGCGCGGACGGCGGTCTTGTTTTTGCCATGCTCAAGCAGCCGATCACCGCCGAATTCAATGATCGCATGGTGGTCCACGTGCCGGATTTCAAAGCGCTGGACCCGGTCTGGGAGAAGAAGCGTTCTTTCGATGACTTGCTCCTGATGGTGATGCGCGAACTCTCGAAATCCAACCCGCAGGGACACGTCCACGCGCAGGAATTGTATGCGGCAGTCAATCTCGTCCGGCGCGTTCCGCCGGCGCCCATCTTTGCCACGCTGGCTGTCAACCCTGCCTTCAAACACGTGGGAGACCTGCACTTCCGCCTCGAGGAGGACTCCGAATGAGTCTGCTGAAGCCGACTACAAAGACGCCTTTTCACATTGATTTCGATTGGTGGAAGCAGAACGAGCGCGACTGGCATGTTTTCCTTCGCTCCCTGTTATGCCCCGAACACCAGGAAGCCTTTGCGAACTTCGAGGAAGGCGGGATGATCGACTGGATCGACCCCGAAACCGCCGAAGTCAAGCCGGTGGACGGAATCCAGCACGCCCTGATGAGTCATTGCGCCCTGCTTCCCGAATTCTTGAATGAGCGCACCGCCGTCGTGGAAGCCATCTTCCGCACCTTTCTGGCAAATGGAAACATCCCCATGTCTGCCGACGAACTCAGCCAGAGATTGGGAAAATCCGCCGCCACGATCCTGAAAACCATCGCCGGTCCGCGCGTCTATCGCGGACTGCGCCCGCTTCAAGACCAGCCAACGGACTGACAGTCGGGTAAAATGAAAGCGTTGCCCCCGTAGCTCAATGGACAGAGCAACTGCCTTCTAAGCAGGAGGTTGTGGGTTCGAATCCCGCCGGGGGCGCAAGAGTGTCCGCGCAAGGAAGGAGTAGTCCATGCCAACCGTAATCCGTAAATCCAATGAAACGCTTGTGGAGACGCGCAGGGGAATCCTCCACGCAGTCAGTTGGCAGGTGCGTTCCGGCGTCTGGAGCCCCCCAACAGACCTTTACGAAACAGAAACATCCCTTGTCGTCCGCCTCGAAATAGCGGGAATGCGCGAAGAGGACTTCGACGTTTCTCTCGAGAACAACATCCTTCATATCACGGGTTCACGCCCCGACCTTCCCGAAAAGCGCGCGTACCACCAAATGGAGATCCGCTTTGGGAAATTTACGACCTCGGTTGGCTTGCCCGCGCCTGTTGATGTCGATCTATCCCGTGCGGAATATCAGGATGGATTTCTGACGATTACCCTCCCAAAAATAAGACCAGAACAGAACAAGGTTGAATAAATTAATGCCCGCACAGAGATGGCTATCCGGTATCCAGGATTTTTTTCAAAGGCTCGATGAGAGCGACCAGGACTTCATGAACAATTATATGATGTCGTTCTTTTCGCAATTCCAGAAGAAGGATGACGCTTCGCCCGACCCGCAAACTGTTGACAAAACCGAAGCGCAGAAGTTTCCCGACATCCTTCCCATCCTGCCGTTGCGCGGAGTTGTGGTGTACCCCAACACTGCCGTCCCGTTGACGGTGGGACAGCCGCGCTCCATCAAATTGGTGGACGACGTCGTCGCCGCCGACAAACTGGTGGGACTCGTCGCCGCGCTCAACCCGGAGCAGGAATCGCCGGGTCCGAACGAATTGTATCGGGTCGGCACGATTGCCACAGTCCATCGCCTGCTGCGCGCGCCGGATGGAACCGTCCGCCTGCTCGTGCAGGGTATGGAACGCTTCCGTCTCGGTGAATTCGTCCAGGAGGAGCCTTATCTCAAGGCTCGCGTCCACCTCGCGCCGGAAATGAACGAGGAAAATATCGAGACGGATGCCCTCGCGCGGAACGCCCGCGACCAGTTCCAGCAGATTACGCAAATGATCCCCTCGTTCCCTGAAGAGCTGGTCAGTTCGATTGTCTCTTTGGAAGACCCGCTTCAGACCGTGTATACCATCGCGAATTTCCAGCGCATGGAATTGAAGGACGCGCAGGAGATCCTCGAACTGGATTCGGTGTATGAAAAATTGAAGAGACTGATCGGCTTGCTGGTGCGCGAAGCCGAAGTCTTGCAGATCGGTCAAAAGATCCAGAATGAGGCGCGCGGCGAGATCGAAAAGGTCCAACGCGAGTATTACCTCCGCGAACAGATGAAAGCCATCCAGCGCGAACTCGGCGAAAAGGATGAGCAGGGGCAGGAGGTGGAGGAGTTCCGCAAAAAGATCGAAGAGGCGAAAATGCCCGAGGAGGCGGAGAAGCAGGCAAAACGTGAGTTGGATCGTCTCTCCCGTCTGCCGACTGCCGCCGCCGAATACGGCATCATCCGTACCTATCTGGATACCCTCGTCTCCCTGCCGTGGTCGATCTCCACCGAGGACGACCTCGATATTGCGCATGCCCGCGAAGTCCTGAATACCGATCATTATGGTCTTGAGGATGTGAAGGATCGCATTCTCGAATTCCTTGCCATTCGCAAATTACGGATCGACCGCAAGGACGAAAAGAAAAAGGAATCGACGGATTTCATCCGCCGCGAGCGCGAAGGGGTCATTCTCTGCTTTGTTGGACCTCCGGGCGTGGGGAAGACCTCGCTGGGGCAGTCCATTGCGCGCGCAATGGGACGGAAGTTTGTCCGCGCGTCGCTGGGCGGCGTGCGCGATGAAGCCGAAATTCGCGGACATCGCCGCACCTACATCGGCGCGATGCCGGGGCGCATCCTGCAATCTCTGCGACGGATAAATTCGCGCAACCCGATTTTTATGCTGGATGAAGTGGATAAGCTCACCACTGATTTTCACGGCGACCCCGCCTCCGCCTTGCTTGAAGTCCTCGACCCCGAACAGAATAGCGAGTTCAGGGACAACTACCTCGAAGTTGCCTACGACCTTTCACAGGTGTTCTTCATCGCCACTGCCAACACGCTGGAATATATCCCCGGTCCGCTGCGCGACCGCATGGAGATCATCTATCTTTCCGGCTACACGGAAAATGAAAAAGTTGCAATCGCGCGCGGCTATTTGATCCCGCGTCAGATCCGCGAAAACAGCCTGCGCGAAAATGAGGTCAAGTTCACCGACGACGCGCTCAAGATGATTATTCGCCAGTACACGCGCGAATCGGGCGTCCGCAATTTGGAGCGCAAGATCGGGAGCATCTGCCGCAAGGTGGGGACGAAAATCGCGGAAGGTAAGGGCGGGAGATTTACCATCACGCCGAAACTCGTCCAAGAATATCTGGATCACCCGATTTATTTGGGACCCGAAGAACTGAATAAGCGCATCTCCATTCCGGGCGTCGTGCCGGGGCTTGCCTGGACGTCTTTTGGCGGCGAAGTGTTGTTCATCGAAACCACCGCCATGCCCGGTGGTCGCGGATTTCAGGTGACCGGCTCGGTCGGCAACGTGATGCAGGAATCTGCGCGGGCGGCGTTATCCTACGTTCGCTCCCGGGCGGATTCTCTGGGTATCGAAAACGATTTCTTCGAAAAGCGCGATATTCACATGCACATTCCGTCCGGCGCCCAGCCAAAGGATGGACCTTCGGCAGGCGTGACCATGGCAGCCTCCATCGTGTCGTTAAGCACCGGGCGTAAGATCAAGCCGCAGGTCGGCATGACCGGCGAGATCACGCTGCGGGGTCAGGTTCTCCCGATTGGCGGCGTCAAGGAAAAAGTGCTTGCGGCGCATCGCAACGCCCTGACAACCGTCATCCTGCCCAGGCAAAACGAGCAGGATATTGACGACGTGCCGGACGAGATTCGCAAGTCCATGAAATTTGTCTTCGCCGAAACAGTGGATGATGTGATCAACGCCGCGCTCGAAAAGACAAAAACAACCCAAACCCGGTCGAAAAAATCCGCCGTCGAAAAAAACAAAACGAAAGACACTAAACCGACGAAGGCAAGGAAGAATGTCAAAAGCAAAAATACTGCTCGCCGAAGATGACATAACCATGATCTCGCTGTTGAAGACACTCCTCAAAATGGAAGGATTCGAGGTGGTCGCCATTCAAGCGGACGCCGATGTAGTCGCCGCCGTCCGGGAGGAATCCCCGGACGTGCTTTTAATGGATGTTTATCTCCTCAACCAAAGCGGCTTGGAAATACTGGATCAATTACGAAGCCTCGATGATGTAAACGGCGTGCGCGTGATCATGTCTTCCGGCGCAAACCTCCGGGACGAATGCCTCCGTCACGGCGCGGACGGCTTCCTGATGAAACCCTACATGCCCGACGACTTGATCAAATTACTCGAACAAACCATCTCTGCATGACCTCCCGCCGAATAACATTGCGGGAATTCTCCTTCCCGCGCGATTACGAAACCGTTTTGAAATTATGGAAGAGCATCGAGAGCGGGATGAACGTCGGGCGCTCCGACACGCCCGAAGAGATACAAAAGAAACTTCAACGCGACCCCGACCTGTTCCTTGTTGCAGAATTGCAGAATGAGATCGTTGGCACGGTCATCGGCGGCTTCGACGGACGGCGCGGTTTGGTCTACCATCTTGCCGTCCGCAAAGACCTTCGCAGTCGCGGCATCGGCGGGATGCTTCTCACCGAGGTCGAAAACCGGCTGCAAGCCAAAGGCTGTTTGAAATGTTACCTGCTCGTCTTCGCCGATAATCCCCAGGCAATCCAACTCTATGAAAAACACGGCTGGCGCGAAATGACGGAAGACCGCATTTTCGGGAAGGAGTTTCCAGCATGACGATTCGCTTCGGAATCCTGACCTTCTCCGACCGCTCCTCGCGAGGCGAACGGGAAGACGCCTCCGGACCCGCCCTCGCCTCTCTTATCCGCGCCGAAAACTGCCCAGTCGCCAGACAGCACATCCTCCCCGACGACGAATCTGCCATCCGCGCGACCCTAACCGAATGGGCAGACAGCGGAGAGTACGACGTCATCCTCACCACCGGCGGCACGGGCTTTGCCCCGCGCGACGTCGCCCCCGAAGCGACGCGCGCCGTCATCGAGCGCGAAGCGCCCGGACTTGCCGAAGCGATGCGCGCCGAAAGCCTCAAAAAAACAAAACATGCCATGCTCTCCCGCGCCGTTGCAGGCATCCGCAAGCGGACGCTCATCATCAACCTGCCCGGCAGCCCCAAAGGCGCGGTGGAAAACCTGCAAACCATCCTCCCCGTCCTTGCCCACGCCGTCCAACTTCTCCGTGACGACCCCGCTTCCGAAACCTCCCATTGACCGCCAACTGGACACTCCCGTAAACTCGTTGGTATAATCCGCCCGTTTCCAAATAAACCACACTGAGGAAAGTAAATTGTATGATTGATGTAAACGAACTTCGCAAAGGGGTCACTTTCGAGTTGGACGGCAACCTCTACAAAGTACTGGATTACAGCCACAACAAAACCGGACGCGGCAACGCCACCATCCGCGTTAAAGCCCGCAACCTGTTGACCGGCGCCAACATCGAACGCACTTTTAACTCCGGGCAATCCGTTCAGGATGTCAGCCTCGATTTCGCCAACGTCTCCTACCTGTACAACGACGGCGATCTCTACTACTTCATGGATAACCAAACCTTCGAACAGCCCGGCATCAAAAAGGAAACGCTTGGGGAAAGCGCCCAATATTTGAAGGAAGGCATGGAAGTCAAACTGACCTTCTACAAAGGCGAAGCCATTGATGTGGAAATGCCCACCTCGGTTGACCTGAAAGTGGTCGAAGCGGAAATGGCAGTCCGCGGCGATACCGCCACTGGCGTCACCAAGAAAGTCACCACGGAAACCGGGCTGACCGTGCAATGCCCAAACTTCGTCAACGTTGGCGACACCATCCGCGTGGACACGCGCACAGGCGACTACGTCACCCGCGTCTAGGTCATGAAAACGCCCGCTGGTCGTGAATGCCCGCACTTTTACGGCGACTACTTTCGTGGACGCAATGTTGAAGAGTGCCGCCTGTTGCAGGCACAGGGGCAGGCATGGTCGCCGGACCTTTGCAAAACATGTCCCGTGCCGGATATTGCGCGCGCGAATTCATGCCAGCACATGAAACTGAAGCCCGTCGTTGTTCGTCCGTTCACGGCGCTTTTTCAACGCCGCGTGCAGGTCGGCGCGTACTGCGAAAAGTCGCGCCGGAACGTTGCCGAACCGCAGGTGGGGTGCGGGGAATGTCACGCCCTGCCATTCAAATTTGAGATCAAAGAATAATACTACAGACTCTCCGGGGGAGTCTTACCATGCCGCTGACACTACTGCTCGACCTCGACGATACCCTGCTGAATACGAATTTGCAGGCGTTTATCCCCGCCTATTTCCAGGCTCTTTCAAGGGAACTTGCGCCTCATGTCGATCCGGATTTGATGCTCCGCGCGCTGATTTCCGGCACTCGCCTGATGAACGAAAGCGAGGATTTTCAGCGAACGCTGAAGCAGGTTTTCGACGCTGAGTTCTATCATCAATTGAATATGCCGCAATGCGAACTTGCCCCCGCGATTGAAAATTTCTATGACAACGTTTTCCCGACCTTGCAAGGACTGACTTTGCCCAAACCCGATGCAAAACCGTTCGTGGATTGGGCGTTCTCGCAGGGCTTTCGCATCGCGATTGCCACCGACCCCTTGCTGCCGCGCAAAGCCACGTATCACCGCCTGCGCTGGGCGGGGCTGGACCCGGAACAATTCGAACTGATCTCATTCTACGAAAATTTTCATTTCTCCAAAACCTATCCCGCTTATTATGCCGAAGCGCTGGGGCGCATGGGCTGGCAGGACGGTCCCGTGTTGATGGTGGGAAACGACATGGAACGCGACATCCTCCCCGCGAAACGGCTTGGGCTGGCAACTTATCATATAGACGAAGAACCCGCCTCCGGGTCCGGACCTGAGGCGGATTCTCACGGCACATTGTCTGACCTGCGTCTGTGGCTTGAGTCCGCCGATCTCGCGTCCCTGACCCCGTCTTTCAAATCGAGAGATGCGGTGATGGCGATTGCCGCCGCCGCTCCCGCCTCGTTGAATGGCATGTTGTGCGGCTTGGATTCCGCGACCTGGTCCCGCAAACCATCTTCCGGAGATTGGACGCTGACGGAATTGATCTGCCACCTGCGCGATACCGAGCGGGAGATCCACCACATGCAGATTCAATTGTTCAACGAAAAGGATGAACCTTTCATTCCGCGCCCGGATACGAGCGTGTGGGCAAGCCAGCGCGATTACCTGCATGAAAATGGACAGATTGCATTAAATGAATTCAACGATGCAAGGCGCGAGACCGTTCAAATGTTAAAGGATGCGCCGGCGGAAGCGTGGAAGAGACCGGCGCGGCACGCCATATTTGGACCGACAAATTTCATGGAAGTGGCGGGTTTCATTACCGATCATGACCGTATGCACGTTCAACAGGCATGGTCAACGTTGAAAAAACTGTAAAAATCGCCGTGTCTTCATGCCTGCATTCGTGTTATTATGCAAAGGACAAGTCCCCCTTGTCCTTTATTTTTTGCGCGAAAATAATTAATTTTATACAAGGAGCTGCGGTTTGATGAGAAAACGGGTAGTCGTGACGGGTTTTGGGTGTGTGAGTCCGTTGGGGAATAATGCGAAGGACACGTGGAACGCTTTATTGGAAGGAAGATCGGGCGCGGATTTCATCACAGCATTCGACGCAAGCGCGCATAAAACGAGATTCGCGGCGGAAGTGAAGGGATTTGATGCGGCTTCCATATTTGGCGTGCGCGAAGCCCGGAAAATGGACCGCTTCACCCAGTTCGCCACCGCCGCCGCACTTGATGCGTTGGATCATGCCGGTTTGAAAATCGACGAATCGAACCGCGACCGCGTTGGAATTTTGATTGGGTCGGGAATCGGCGGGATTATCACCATGTTGGAACAGTACGATGTGATGAAGGAACGCGGACCGGAGCGCGTCAGTCCGTTCCTGATTCCCATGATGATTTCCGATAGTGCGGCGGGCAGCCTTGCCATTCGCACCGGCGCGCGCGGACCGAACATGGCGCTGGCAACCGCCTGCGCTTCCGGCACGAACGCGCTGGGCGAGGCGGCGGAGATGATACGGCGCGGCGCGGCGGACGCGATGATCGCCGGCGCATCCGAAGCGGCGATCAACTCTCTTGCCATGGCAGGAATGAATGTGATGACGGCGCTTTCCACGCGCAATGACGATCCCAAACGGGCGTCGCGTCCCTTCGATAAGGAACGCGATGGATTTGTGATGGGGGAGGGCGCGGGAATTCTAATATTGGAGTCGCTCGATTACGCGCTCGCGCGAGGCGCGAACATTCTGTGCGAATTCAACGGATACGGCACGACCGACGACGCCTATCACGTTTCGGCTCCCGCCGAAAACGGGGCGGGCGCGGCGATTTCCATGCAACTGGCGCTGAAAGACGCAGACCTCCAGCCGGCGGACATCCATTACATCAACGCCCATGGCACGTCCACGCCGTTGAACGATAAAAGCGAAACCGCGGCTATCAAGACGGTTTTTGGCGGGCAAGCTTATAAAATCCCGGTTTCATCCACCAAATCCATGACCGGTCACTTGTTGGGCGCGTCCGGCGCGTTGGAGGCGGTCATTGGCGCGTTTGTCATTCTGAATAATATCCTGCCTCCCACGATAAATTACGAAACCCCCGACCCGGTTTGCGACCTGGATTATGTTCCAAACATGCCGCGCAAAGTCTCAGCGGATCACGTCATGTCCAATTCGTTTGGGTTTGGCGGTCATAATGCGACCCTGATACTCAGCCGCTACAAATAACGAGGAGAAAGAATGCCGTATGCGCATATTACGGGTTGGGGCATGTACGTCCCGGAACCCGTACTTACAAACGACGATATTGCAAGACTTGTGGATACCAGCGATGAATGGATCCGTAACCGAACCGGCATCCGCGAACGGCACATTGCCCGCGAGAACGAATTTCCATCCACGCTGGCGGTGGAGGCTTCGCTTAAGGCGTTGGAAGTTGCCAACCTCGCGCCCACCGACCTGGACTTGATCATCTGCGCCACTTCGTCGCCTGAATACATATTTCCCGCAACTGCCTGCATCATCCAGGATCAGATCGGGGCAACCAAAGCCGGGGCTTTTGATCTGTCGGCTGCTTGTTCAGGTTTTATTTACGCAACGAATATGGCGGCGCAATCCATCCGCAGCGGTTCGATCAAAAATGCGCTGGTGATCGGATCTGAAACCCTTTCCCGCTTCGTCAACTGGAAGGATCGAAACACCTGCATCCTGTTTGGGGACGGCGCGGGCGCCTTTGTTTTGCAGGCGAGCGACAGCCCTGGAGGCGTCCTGTCTGCTGTTATGCACTCCGACGGTTCGGGCGCGGACCTGCTGACTCTTGCGGGCGGCGGGTCGCGCCACCCTGCAACGGAATCCACCGTTCGTGAGGGAAAACATTACATGTACATGGACGGCAAGGAAGTTTTCCGTTTTGCGACCAGGGTTATGGGGCGCGCTACATTGGAATCCCTTGATTTGGCGGGTTTGACGACGGATGACATTCAGTGGATCGTGCCGCACCAGGCGAATTATCGCATCATCGAAACCGCCGCCAAATACCTGAAAATGCCGATGGATAAGTTCATCGTCAATGTGGACCGATACGGCAACACCTCCACTGCGTCCATTCCCATTGCGGCAGTGGAAGCTGTGGAAAAAGGAATGCTCAAAAGCGGCGACAAAGCTGTGTTTGTCGGCTTTGGCGCGGGACTTACCTGGGGCGCGATGACCGTCGAATGGACGGGAGCCATCCCCGCAAAGAAACACGTCCACCCCAAACGATATCGCTTCTTTGCCCGCCTGCGCTCGTTTTTGCTTCGTGTGGTGCGTCTTCTCGAAGGCTTCCTCTCGCGCAAGGAACTCTAACCACTTTTTCATTGAATCGTGGTACGATAAAAACGACTTTCAATCAAGGAGTGTTGCATGTTTGGTTTGCCGCGTGGTTCAGAATGGATCATCATTCTTCTCATCGTTATCCTTCTTTTCGGTCCGGGTCGCATTGGAAAGATCGCAGGCGAGCTTGGGCGCAGCATCAAATCCTTCCGCGAAGGGTTGGGCGGCAAGGAAGACGAGGCGGAAAAGCCGGAAGAACAGGAAAAGAACTAATCAAAAAGGCTCTCGAACGCGAGAGCCTTTTTGATTGGTTCATGGGAATCAATAATCGAGTTCTTTAATATCCTTGTCCTTCAGCATCAGCATAATAAATTTTTCATGGCTTTTTGGCGCGCCGATTGTTTTCCACGAACTGATAATGGATTTTTCCGACTTGGTTTGGTGATGTTCGTATACATTCAAGGAGGATTCCCGGATCGCCTTTTCCACCTTTGCCAGTTTCTTGAAATCGTTGGCGCCAAGCACAATGCGGTAGGAGCGCGCCTCGCGGACCCGGTCAATACGGGCTTCAAGACGGGGAAAAAACAGCAAAACCAGGATTGCAATTCCGGTGGAGGCAAGCACGAAATATAAATGTCCCGCGCCGATGCCCATGCCCAGCGCCGCTGCAAGCCAGATCGTCGCGGCAGTTGTCAATCCCGCCACGCGCCCGCCTTCGCGGATGATCGCGCCCGCACCAAGAAAACCAATGCCTGTGACAATATTCGCCGCGACGCGCGTTTGCGTAAAGCCGGGGTCCATGTTCAATGAAAAGATCGTAAACAGCGTGGAGCCAAGCGTGATCAGGATAATGGTGCGAAACCCCGCCGCCTTATCCTGATATTCGCGTTCCGCTCCAACAATCCCGCCGACAAGCACAGCCATGCCGACCTTGATGAGACTTTCTGTAAATAACGGTTCCATGACGTTCCTCTGATTATAGTATTGCTCTGTAAAAACTACGCCTACCGCGAAGATTTTGCGCGTAGGTCGGATTGGCAATCCGACTTACTTTGGCTGCGGCTTGCCGCGCTATGAATTTAATTGCTCAACCAAATCGTCCGCTTCTGTGACTGGTTGTTTGCAAACAAACCCTTCGCAGACGTACGCCGTTGCCTTCCCATTTACGAGTGGTCTGTCTTTAAGAAGGACGGGCGCATGTGCGTCAACGGGATGGGACGAGGCGGCGACGATTATATCTGGTCTGTATTCGGAACGGATGACTTGAATCATCCGCTCGAAATATTTCTCTCCCGCTTCGCCCAACACCGCAACCTGTTTCATGCTTCCTGCGGCATTTTCCGCCGCCGAAAGCCATCTTGCAAAGCCGAGCGGGTGGCGCAGAACGTAACCCGTGATGAGAGAAAGGGATTTCTCTGCAAGGTCGCGATATTTTCCGTCCCCGGTAAACTCCGCTAATTTTATCAGGGCTTCACACGCCATCGCGTTTCCTGAGGGCGTGGCGTTATCCTGAATTTCCTTGGGGCGGAAGAGAAGCGTTTCGCCGTCGAAGGGTGTGTCGAAGAATCCGCCTTCAGTGTCGCCGAAGCGTTCGATCATTTCGTCCGCAAGTTTCTTTGCGGCGGCAAACCATTTGGGATCGAAATCGGTTTGATATAGCTCCAGCAGTCCGAGGATGAGAGCGGCATAATCTTCCAGAAAAACCTCTTGGGTCGTCTTACCGTTTCGCCACGCGCGGCGCAGTTTTCCATCCGGGCGCAGGTGGGACAAAAGAAACTCCGCGTTGCGCGTAGCCAGATTTAGATAGATGTTGGCTTTTGAATTCTCATCGGCGAGGACTCGGGCGGCTTCAGCAATGCTTGCCAGCATGAGTCCATTCCACGCAGTGAGGATTTTGTCATCTGTGGCGGGGCGGAGGCGCGAAGCGCGCGCAGATAAAAGCTTGGCATGAGATTTTGCCAGTTTTGAAGAGACAGTTTCGAGGTCCAGTTTGAAGCGGGCGGCAAGGGAGGCGTCGTCCAGCGCGCGTTGTAAAACCGTCCTGCCTTCCCAGTTTCCCTGCGGGGTAATTCCGTATGCCGCTTCAAAAAACTCCGAATCGTTTTGCAAAACGGCGCGGATTTCGTCGAGCGTCCAAACGTAGAACCTGCCTTCTTCGCCTTCGGAGTCGGCATCGAGCGAGGAATAAAAACCGCCTTGTTCATGCGTCATTTCCCGCGAGATAAAGTTCAGCGTTTCTTCGACGATGCGTTTGTAGAGCGGTTCCTTTGTGACCTGCCATGCGTGAAGATAGGCGCGGGTAAGCAGGGCGTTATCGTAAAGCATTTTCTCGTAATGGTGTACCCAATCGTACAAACGGAGTTGTGTTTTCAGCACGGTTATCAGTCGGTAGTTATGGTTTGATGGCTCACTAAGGATTTGAGATACCCGCCAGCTGGGACTCCATCTCAATTGGCGAATTGACTGGCTGTAAACAAACAAACCCTTGACATACATAAGCTGTTGGAAGACCATTCAATAAAGGTCTATCTTTCAGCAAGGCTGGCGCATCCGGCTCCGGCGGGTAATTGGAAATCGCAGTTACTTGTCGGGGCCGGAACGTTTTCCAGAGAGTATTCAACAATACTTTGGTTTCGGTACGCTGTGCATCACCGATAATTGCCACTTCACGAGTTGGACCGACAGCAAAATCAGCAGCGCACAACCACTGTGCGAAGGCAGTCGGATAGCGTAGCATGGCTCCATATACTGAGGAAAGCATTCCCTCTGCCAAGTCTCTCCAATCCGTCCGATCCCCATACGCTGCTAACTCGAGGAGGGCGGTAACAGCAAGCGCATTCCCAGATGGGGTGGCATTGTCCTGAATATCTTTCGGACGTACAAGGAGGGTTTCATGATCATCGCGTGTGTCGAAAAAACCTCCAATGGGATCAGCAAAGTGTTCTACCATTTCATCGGCGAGTTTTAAAGCCGAAAGATACCATACTTTATTCGGATCGGATTGATACAACGCCAAAAGCGCCAAGATCAGACCGGCATAATCTTCCAGGTAAGCATTATGCTTTGTCTGTCCCTCCCGCCAGGATCGGTGCAGTCGATCATTTGCATATAGATTATTCAACAAGAATCGTGCGTTTCGAATGGCAACTTGAAGATAATCCTGCCTATTCAAATAACGCCCAGCCTCTGCAAAGGCTTTGAGCATCAGGGAGTTCCACATCGCCAGAACTTTGTCATCGGTGGCGGGGCGGATGCGCGAACTTCTTACCTCTAAAAGCTTTGCATGGCACTTTGATATTTTTTGTTGAAGTTCTTCATGATCTAATTTGAAACGGGCTGCGAGTGTGGAATCATCCAGGGCGCGTTGCAGGATGGTTTTGCCTTCCCAGTTCCCTGATGAGGTAATGCCATACGCGGCTTTGAAAAATTCGAATTCCGAACCGAGCACTCCCTCGAGTTCGTCTTGTGTCCAGACATAGAATTTCCCCTCTTCATCATCTGAGTCGGCATCCAAGCTGCTAAAGAAACCACCTTCTGAATGAGTTAATTCGCGCAGGACAAAATCCAACGTCTCCTCGCAAATCCTGCGATAGTCTGTGTTGCCGGTGACCAAATACCCGTGTAGATATGCCAGGGCTAATTGGGCATTATCATATGTCATTTTTTCAAAGTGAGGCGTTCTCCAGAAATTATCGACGCTATAACGGGAAAAACCGCCGCCGACAACATCATACATCCCGCCACGTGACATTGCACTTAATACATGGGTGACAGCCTTTATGATTTGTTCACGTTGAGTTGTATCCGTGGTTGCTCGGCGTACAAGAAATTCGATGGTCATGGGTTGCGGAAACTTCGGCGCTGAACCCCAGCCTCCATATCCCCAATCGTAGGAATCAAGCAGGCTTTTTATTGCTGCTTCAAGAACTTCAGTGGTAATTTCATTTCTGTTCTCGGGGCTGTGTAGAGGTGGACGAATATGTTCGAGTACCTGATTTCCAACTCGATCCACTTCCTGAACATCTTCACGCCATGCTTTGGCAACACTACTTAGGACTTCTTTAAAGGAGGGCATGTTGTAGCGCCGAACGGGTGGGAAGTATGTGCCGGCAAAAAAAGGACGCAAATCAGGTGTGAGAAAGACAGACATGGGCCAGCCGCCAGAGCCAGTCATGGCAACGGTAGCTTGCATATATATTCCGTCTACATCTGGACGTTCCTCTCGATCCACTTTAATACTGATAAATTCCTGATTCATCAGCAAAGCGGTTTCAAGGTCTTCGAAACTTTCCTCCCTCATGCGGTGACACCAGTGGCAGGCGGCGTAGCCAATGCTAAGGAAGATGGGTTTATTTTCTGTTCTAGCTTTTGCTAGTGCTTCTTCCCCCCACGGAAACCAATCAACCGGATTGGTTGCATGTTGAAGTAGGTAGGGAGAATTTTCCAATTTGAGATGATTAGGCACGGATTACCTCTATGATAAACATAAAATATCGTATAGAGGATTATAGTCTATGACAATAAGCGGTAGTTGACAACTTGATGTAATTTTTATACTGGTTAACAAATTTTATGACTTTAGCGTCGCCAATCAGAATTCCTGCTTTTCCACAAGTACTCTTGTCCCTCCTGGCATCTCGACAGTAACGTCGCCAGGATCATATGGAATGGATGGCATGCTCCAGCGAAAGATCCACTTGGAGTCTTCAGGACTGGCGTTGACGCATCCACGGGAGGATGGCTCCCCATAATTATTATGCCAATAGGTCGAATGGATCGCTACACCCGAACCGACAAATAAACTCACCCAACCCACAGCCGACAGACTCCAGCCTGCCGATGCGCTTCCACCGCTCAATGGCAGAGATATAGTCTTGCGCCAGATGGGAAATTCTCCGACTGGTGTAGCCCAGGCATCGGTTGGATTTCCCCAAGCGTCATATAAGGCACCGCTTGAGATACGGGCAAAATAAACCTCATTTTTCCCTTCGTAACAGGACATCGTCTGATAATCGATATTTACCACAATCCGTTTTTCTTCCGCTTCTGGATGGATGGGAGTTAACTCCTCCGCAGTCAGGGGACGAAACGCTTCTGCCGGACCCCAGAACAGGTCGCCAGATCCGAAGCGTTCATTCAGCCGATACCAGACTCTTCCATCTGCTTCGACGCGAATCTGATCTACCCAAACGATCTGACTGTACACAAAGCGCGCAGGTAGACCGATGGATTCACGATACTGCAACCAAGGGGCGCGCGAAGGTGGGTTGTCGAGAATCAAGTCTACATAAGGAACCGTGACTTCCACCCACATGCCCTGTCCTAAACTGGAAGAAGGAAGAGTAGTCACCGGTGCACTTGGCTGGTTATGAACGGGTTGCAGATTTCCACCCCACACATAACCATAGGGAGTCTCGACCCAGCGTTGATTGACCCTGCCAGGCATGCTTCCAACCACCTCCCGAATCCAGGGTACGATCTGATCCTCATATAACGCACCCACGATCTGCTCGTTTGCATCAGGACGCGCATACACATCCACCTTGCCCACAGTAACACGTCCCAATAATTCCGACGGTTGCAATTCGGGAAAATTCTGCCAAGCCAAAGGGCGAAAGGCAAGTGAGCCGACACCCAATGCGGTGATCTTTAGAAAATCACGGCGAGTGAGTGGATGTCTTGTCATGGGCGGAATATCGTGCTGCTGATTGGACTGGCTGTTGTGATTGTGCATATTGCCCATCATGAAGAAATGTGCCAGCGGGCAAAGCAATGCCAGCCCCGCATAGATCACCGTATTGACGGGGATTTTCAGGAGGAAGACGGCTGCCAAACCCAGAAGGGGAAGCAAGCAGCAAAGCAGCATGATCCAGATGTGTCGTTTTTGCATATAAACCTTCTTTCCTTCAATTGTTCCGCTTGAATGGCGGAAGACTTACGATCAAATTTCCATTTTCAATATGCGTGACAAACTCATCCAATGGTCTCGGTGGCGGACCGCTGACAACATTGCCCAGCAAGTCAAAGTGACCATCATGGCAGGGACTGATGTAATGCTCCTGATTGGGATGCCAGCTGACGCGGCAACCGAGATGGGTGCAAATATCGGAGAACACCCTTACTTCATTATTAATCCGCCGCACCACATATAAACCATAATTGGTTGCAGTGCGCTCCCAGCCGTTGACCTTGGTCCTCGTAAATTCGAATTTGGTTGGAATTCCAACAGGAAATTTTTCAAGCGGACCGAGATCGATCGTCGAGTTATCTTCACTCGTCCGCAAGGACGGCGAGAGCAGGTAGGCAACTATCGGTAGACCAATCGCGAGACCGATCAACCCTCCCACAATGCCTGTGGTGACTTTTATGAAATCGCGTCGACTTATGTTTTGGGTCATATCCGCTTCCTGGAAGGTCTATTTCAACTCCCACTCAAAGACGCGTGATGGTGCGTCCACGTCGATAATCGTGAGGATCAATTTGGTCGCGCCTTCCAGAATGGGTTTTTCATCCACCATTGCGGGGAAGATTAACTTACCTTCCACATGATGTCCGCCACGCGGCGCATCCCAAAGCGCGGAAGGGACGGTGATGCCTGTATCCGTGCTGAGGGTTGATACGGTTGCCAAATCCATGCTGAGGTCAATGGAATGGGTGGTGAGAACAATGTCAAATGCAAGCGTATCGGCGGAGACGGTGTAATCGGGCGGTGTCACTTCGAAGATGATCGCACCCTGGGCGTCGGTGCGGGTGGCAGAG
Source organism: Anaerolineales bacterium (assembly GCA_020060625.1). Lineage (GTDB taxonomy): Bacteria > Chloroflexota > Anaerolineae > Anaerolineales > Villigracilaceae > Villigracilis. Next base: position 130,212 of record JAGUZU010000016.1, read on the forward strand.
TCAAGATTGGGGGTGGATTCATTTGTCGAAGCAGGATCAGGCTCGATGTCGGATTGAGGCGGGGCGTCGTCCTGAGCCTGTCGAAGGGTCTTCGTCGCGGAACATGCGCTAAGTATGAGAGCCAAAAGCAGCAGGGCGGGAATAAAGAGTCGTTTCATTTTGTCTCCAGGGGGACGGGTTGAAGTTTTTGTCGTTCACGATACAGCACAAAGAGCATGACGCCGATGCCGATCAAGTTCATGGCAAGCCCAACCAGCATGAAAGGACGTTGATAGCGCGTGAGGAAACTCGCCGCAGCGCTTAATCCAAGAATGGGCAATACGTCTGTCACATGATGAATGCAGCAGGCGACCATCGCCGTGGCGGAAGTGCCGCCGCTTGTGCCCATTAGCGCACCCGTGTGTGCGGTGGAGGTGACAGGAATGAACAACCGAAAACGGAGGATGGAATACAACGCAGCTTGAATACCAAAGCCGAGGATGATCGGAATCACATAGGCGCGGTCACGGGCAAACTGGGATGTGGCATACTCCCAGCCCTGCGCCCAGGTGAGGATGCCGAAGTAGAACGCGGCGATAAAAACCGAGCCAAGCAGGAAAGATACAAGTGGGATGAGATAACGCTTCACCATTAATCTCCTTTGTTCACATCATAGCCTCCGGGCATTCACGCGTCTTGCGCCAGATGGCGGTTGAAGTGAATAGGCATTAATGCCTACCGATTTCTTCACGTGTTCTTTACAATGATTTGATAGGATGGCGGATGATAAAGGAGATTGAAATTCGTATGAATGATTTCAACATGAAAAAATTCGTCCATTTGCAGGGGCAGTCCTTTGAACTCGATCCTGTTTGTGGGATGAAGGTGGATCCACAAGCGCCGCCATTCCAGGTGGAGTTCCGGGGCAAAAAATATTATTTTTGCTCAAAGGCATGCAAGCACATTTTCGAGCGAATGCCCGAAAAATATCTTAAATCTGATCAGGACGCACAACTGTAAAATCTTTGAGTAAATGGGACATAGATCGTTGTATTAGGCGATTCTGCGTATGGTCAACTCCATAGTGTGTGCTGTATAAGAACGGACGATATTCAGTTACCAACCTAAAGGAGTTGAGATTAATGAAACGATCCAGGATTTTTAAAGCAACCATTCCGTTGCTAGTTGCCACGGTCTTTTTGACCGCATGTGGCAGCAAGGTGACCCAGCCGCCTGCGACAGACTCGCCAGCCCAGGAGCCGACCCCGATGCAACCGATGGCAGCTGTGCAGGGGACAATATGGGTTGCGGATGAGGAAGGGAACAGCATCACCGTGATCGATGCAGGGACGAATCAAGTCCTGACCACGCTTGCTGGAGTTGAGGGCGCCCACAATTTGCAGATTGCCCCGGATGGCAAAACCGTCTGGGCGGTGAGCGGGCACGATTCGCTGGCAATCATGCTGGATGCAGCCACCTTTGAAGTTCATGGGGTGGTGCCGACCGGGATGATGCCAGCGCATATCGTACTTACGCCCGATGGAAAAAAGGCGTATGTCAGCAACGGCGAGGATAATACTGTCACCGTGATCGACGTGGATGCGATGTCCGCGATTGCCACGATCCCTGTCGGGGCGTATCCGCACGGCTTGCGCGTCAGCCCGGATGGAAAGTGGGTTTATGTCGCCAACGCCAAATCCACCACCTTAAGCGTCATCGATGTTGCCCAGGATGTGAAGACGGCGGACATTGAAGTTGGAGAGCGCCCTGTGCAGGTGGGTTTCTCGCCGGATGGGATGATGATTTACTTTTCCCTCAATGGCGAAAATGCCCTTGGCAGGGTGGACGTTGCTACGGGTGAGTTGGTTGGCAAAGTGACAGTGGGCGCGGGTCCGATACAGGTTTTTGTAACACCGGACAATAGATATGTTTTGGTCGCCAACCAGGGAACTGAGGAAACACCCAGCACCACTGTTTCGATTGTCGATGTCGCCGACTTCGAAGTGGTCGCAACCGTTGAAACAGGGCAGGGCGCGCATGGAGTCGTGATAGACCCGTCGAGCCAATATGCTTATATTTCGAACATCTATGAAGATACGGTGTCGGTGATCGATCTTGGGAGTCAGAGTGTCATCGCAACCATTCCGACCGGTGATGCCCCCAATGGCATTAGTTTTTCGCCGCTCCCCGCGCCAGCGGATGTCCCTGCGGAAATCCAACTTGAAGTCCCCGAGGCTGACATGATGAATATGCCCATGCCATAATGGTCCAAAGTTTGCAACCAAATAATTCCCCTGTCGCGCTGACAGGGGAATTATTATAGGCAATATTGCCTAAGCCTGAATACGCCACGCGGCTCTCAAGACTTTTCAGGATCGTGCCTACAATGGGGGCATCCAATGATAGAGGCGTTCCATGACCACACCTTCCTTCCTGACTGTTGACCTGCCCTGCGAAGTGGCTTTGCAGGCGGCGAAGAAAAAATTATCGCAGACTGGTTTGCGGGCTTTGCAAACCTTTGACCTGCACACGGCGAGGCATACCCAGCAGGATTGCCCCTGCCCAAATCACGGCACAGCGGACTGCGATTGCCAGATGATCGTGCTGATGGTCTATGGCGAGACCCCCGAGCCTGCTGCCTTGATCCTGCACGGAAGCGACGGACAGACGCGCTTTTCCATTGCCGATGACCCAAGCCAAAAGGCAGACAGAAGACTGGTTGCCTCCATCAAGGAGGCATTGGATATCAAGTCGGCAGTATCTGTGTAACATGACATAGGCAATATTGCCTATGCTTTCCCGCGTCAAATTGCGCTGGATTGACCAAGGGGAAATCCTTATATTCAACCACTATTCCAACTTTGCAGAGGAACCATGATAAAGAAAATCATGTTTTTTACAATTACAAGTCTGGCATTAATCTTATCTGCTTGCGCGCCCGCCACAACATCCAACGGAGACATGCCGATGAACAATGGCAATTCCGGGATGATGGATGTGACCGCCACCCCGGGCAGTATGATGATGGACAATCCGGAGGCGGCTCATATGATGGAGCCGATCACTGCGCCAAACGTCCAGCCCGCCACTGAATCCGAAGGCGGACAACCCCTGGAGTATCGCGTAGAGGATGGCATAAAGGTATTCGAGTTGACAACAAAAGCCGTCCAATGGGAAATTCTGGACGGTGTGACCGTCACCGCCTTCACATATAACGGAACCGTGCCCGGACCGATGATCCGCGTGACCCAGGGCGATCAGGTTCGAATCATTGTCAAGAACGAACTGCCTGATCCGACCACGATCCACTGGCATGGCGTGGAAGTTCCTAACGCAATGGACGGCGTACCGGGAGTTACCCAGGATCCGATCCAGCCGGGCGAGACCTTTACTTATGAATTCACTGCCAAGCCGGCAGGAACCTTTATGTATCATTCCCATTATGAAGGGGATGTTCAGGTGGGTGCCGGGCTGTATGCGCCGTTCATTATTGACCCGAAGGAACCGGAAGCCAATCCACCCGTGGTGGATAAGACCCTGATGATCTCGGAATGGCGCATGACCGACGGGCAGACGTTTGCTGCCATGCCGATGGGCGGGATGGAACCCAATTATTTTACGATCAACGGTAAATCCTTCCCTGCCACGGAAACCATCACAGTCAAGAAAGGCGATCTGGTCCGCCTGCGTTTCATTGCGATTGGTCAGTTCATCCACCCCATGCATCTGCATGGAGTACCCTTCAAGATCGTGGCGACTGATGGGCATCCTGTCCCTGAGGCGGCGCAGTTGACCAAGGACACGGTCAGCGTTGCCCCGGGTGAACGATATGACATTGAGTTCGTCGCCACTGAGACCGGTCAATGGATGCTGCACTGTCACATCCTGCACCACACCACCAACGACAACGTCGAGCCGGGCGGCTTGATGTTGATGATCGAAGTCGTTGAATAAAAATACTCAAGGAGAGAGTAAAAAATGCGAAAGTTGTTTTTTATCAGTATGTTCGTTTTAGCGGCAGTCGTGCTGGCGGCTTGTGGCAGTTCCGCACAGCCCGCCGCCCCGGTTGAGTCTGTATCATCGAACGAGGTCAATATCCAGGTGGAGTCCAATCCCAGCCCTGCCATGATGGGCGACATGGAATTGCTTCTGGTCATTACGGACGGAAACGGCAATCCCATTGAAGGCGCGACTGTGGATGTCTCTGCCGATCATACCGACATGACCGGCATGGGCATGAGCGGTGCCGCCACCGACCAAGGCGGCGGAAGATATTCCATCAACGCCAATTTCAGCATGAGCGGTAATTGGAAACTGACCGTGTATGTCCGCAAGGATGGCTTGGATTACAAGGAAGATATTGAGTTCACGGTTCAATAAGGAGTCATCGCAAGCAGGCGTCACATCGGGTGATGCCTGCTTGCCAGCCGACAGGATTATTTTATGAACAATAAACAAAGACGAGAACACATTCGACAAAGAGGCAAAAAACAAAAACTGCTCTCAGGGATCATTGGGAGTGGGATTGGACTTGCCGTGTTGACAATCCTTGGCGTCATGGTCTGGCAGGGAATCAGACCGGCGGCGGGGGAGGCTGTTACCATCATGAAGAGCGATCCACATCTTCCCACCGACTCTGATCCGGGGCAATATAATTCCGACCCGCCAACTTCCGGTTTGCATTACGCCACCGAAGCGCAGGCGGGATTTTATGATGAGAATATCTATACCTATCCTGCCGGTTATCTTGTCCACAACCTGGAGCATGGATATGTGATCATCTGGTACAACTGCGACCTGTTGGATGAGACGGGTTGCGCAGCGTTGAAATCGCAAATCCGCACGGTTATGGATGACCTGGGTGGCGTGAAGTTGATCGCCTATCCTTGGAATTCCATTGATGTTCCGGTGGCGATGACTTCCTGGGGTCGGATTCAAAAGTTCGAGGTCTTCGACATGGAACAAGCCAAAGCCTTTTACCGCGCCAACCTAAATCGCGCGCCTGAGCCGAATGCCCCATGATGGAATGAAATGCAAACAACCAGTTTGAATGCCCCCAAAATTACGAATGTCTTTCAGTGGATAAGCGCCCATTGGTTCGCCGTCTTTCTGACAATCTACGGCTTGTGGGTGTTTGTCCCCTTCCTTGCGCCTGTCTTTATGCAATTGGGCTGGACAGGCGCGGGTAAGGCGGTTTATTTCATTTATTCGTTTTTCTGTCACCAGCTTCCCGAGCGCTCCTTCTTTTGGTTCGGCGAGAAGGCGATGTATTCGTTGGGAGAAATACAAGCCGTGTGGGAAAATACCAGCAATCCCATGATCCTGCGGCAGTTCATCGGCAATGAAACGATGGGTTGGAAGGTGGCATGGTCCGACCGCATGATTTCCTTCTATACCAGTGTCTGGGTTTTTTCCGTCTTGTGGTATCCATTCCGACATCGAATAAAGACTCTGAATTGGTGGAGATTTGCATTGCTCCTGCTGCCGATGGCGTTGGATGGTGGCACACACGCGATCAGCGACCTGGCTGGCATCGGGAACGGATTCCGTGATACAAATGCATGGCTGGCGGTGTTGACGAATAACGCCTTCCCTGCTACCTTTTATGCAGGTGACGCGCTTGGCTCGTTCAACTCGCTCATGCGCTTCATTACCGGATTTTTAGCGGGTCTTGCCATCGTCTGGCTTGCCTTTCCGTATATGTATCAAACCCAAGACTACAGCCAACAACTGGATGAATTAAATTATGCCAAAGTCATCGAGCAAATCAAAGCCCAAAATACGCATTCTCCTGGCGGATGACCACCACATTGTTCGTGCAGGGGTGAGGCAGCTCCTTGAGAGCGCGAGTGATCTTCAAGTCATTGCAGAGGCGGGGGATGGAGAAGAGGCGCAGTCACTCATCCAAAAACACAAACCCGATGTTGCTGTTTTGGATATTCAAATGCCAAAAGCCAGCGGCATCGAAGTGACGCGCTGGGTACGGTCACAATTTCCTGAAGTGGGTGTGTTGATCCTGACCGCCTACGACGACGATCCCTATGTGATGGCGGTTTTGCAGGCGGGTGCCAACGGCTACGTGCTCAAGACCGGGCAGGCGGATGAATTGATCCAGGCGGTGCGCGATGTCCATGAGGGCAAATCGGCGCTCGATTCTGTCATCGCGCGCAAATTGATGTCCACCATCTTCAAAGGAACTGAAAAAAAGATCGTCGAACCATTGACCGACCGTGAACTGGATGTGCTTCGTCTCACCGCCAAAGGGTTTACCAATAAAGCCATCGGTGTGCAACTCAGCATCAGCGACCGCACGGTGCAGGGACATCTCGCGCATATTTTTGCCAAACTACAAGCCAACAGCCGCACGGAAGCGGTCATGCGCGGGGTGGCGCTGGGCTTGATTTCGCAAAGCTCAGGTAATATTACAGAAGAATGAAACGACTCCTGCCAGGCTGGCGCGGTCTGACGCAACTCTTTGCGGTCACGGTTCTGCCGCTGACACTTTTGCTGTTATTCATTGCGTTTGGCGGGGTCAACATGCACCAGCAGGACATGCGCACCCTGGTCGGGGAGCGCGACGAGCGCGCGGTACAGTCCGCCGCTGCCGCTTTACAATCCGAACTTCACCACCGCATGGCGACCATCACGAGCATGGCGGTGCTGGCATCCGAGGACATCTCCTTCAAGGATATATTTGCCACCACCAATGACCTGGCAAAGGATTTCAACGGGGGAATCGCTTTTCTGAATACGGACGGGCATCTGATCGAGAAAACGGATAACGACAGATTTTGGGGATGGGTGTCGCAAAATCCAAATTCCATCAAACTCGCTTCCTCCTCAGACCCCGAACCTGTTTTCTCCGACCCAATCCTTGACCCCAACTCAAACCAACTCTTTGTCATCATCTCAGCCTATTCTGTTTCCCGCGACGTGATCGTCGCCGGCGCATTTTCGCCCGAGGCGCTTGCATCCGAAACCCTGACGCCCACCTATCCGGCAGGCAGTCATGTGACCATCTATTTATTGGATAATTCCCGTCGTCTGCTGTTTGTCAGCGGTACGCTTGAGCAGGAAAGTCTGGAGGCAGATCATCCCGGAGTGATGGAAGCTCTGGGCGGCAGAAGCGGCGTTCTCTATGTGAAGAAGGATGCAACCGAACACGTGGTTGCTTACAGCCCGATCGAGGCGGCAGGCTGGGCGTTGATCACAGAAGAGGAATGGGAAATGGTGATCAGTCCCTCCCTGCAATTGACGCAGATGGCTCCATTGGTTGTTGTACCCGCATTTATTCTTGCGTTGATCGCCATCTGGTTCGGCGCAAAACAGATCGTTCAGCCCTTGCAAAGACTTGAGTCCAAGGCGGCGGCGCTGGCATGGGGAAATTTTGAAGCCATTAAAGAACCGGTTGGTGGCATTTCCGAGGTACAGCATCTTCAAATGGAATTGACCGAAATGTCCCGCAAGGTGCAGGCGGCTCAGGACGGATTGCATGATTACATCGGTGCGATCACTTCGGCGCAGGAGGAGGAGCGGACGCGTCTCGCGCGTGAATTGCACGATGACACCATTCAGGCGGTCATTGCCCTGAAACAAAGGGTGCAACTGGCGCAAAAATCGATCAAGGATCAAAATGGGAAACAATCCCTCAGGGAACTTGAAAAGCTGGCAGAGCAAACCATTGAAAATCTCCGCCGCCTGACACGGGCGTTGCGTCCCATTTATCTCGAAGACCTGGGGCTGGTCACCGCGCTGGAAATGCTGGCGCGGGAGATCAGTCAGGGCGCTTCCCTGGTAGTGGAATTTCAAAAGACCGGCAATGAACGCCGACTCTCGCGCGAAACGGAGCTATCGCTGTATCGTATTGCGCAGGAGGCGCTCAACAATGTGGTCAAACATTCCAAGGCGACCCGCGCTGACCTGTCCATTCGTTATGCTGATTCAGAAATAATCCTGATAATCACAGACAATGGCAATGGCTTCACCGCTCCTGCCAGCCCGACTGAATTTGCTACCAAGGGTCACTTTGGGTTGTTGGGCATCCATGAACGCGCAGATTTGATTGGGGCAAAGCTGGATATTGAATCTACTTTGGGAAAAGGAACAAGTCTAAAAGTCCGATTGTGAAGCGATAAAACTCATAAGCCATTTCGCCTACCGACTTCCCCGCCATCCTGCGCTCATGCAGGGGCGGGGATTTGCGTATCATGGTGTCATATTCTTATTAAACAGGAAGATATATGACCACAGATACCGTCAGCCCTCCCTTACCCTCCCAGACAGAACGATTGAAAATATTTTTGCACGCACTGCTCTTTGTGTTTGGTTTTTCGCTGGTATTTGTAATTGGCTGGGGCGGTTCGGTGACGGCGCTGGGTCAACTGTTTGGCGCTTACAAACGGGTCATCGCACAATTTGGCGGCGTAATCGTGATCATGTTTGGACTGGCGACTCTCGAGGTGATCCGCATTCCCTGGTTCTATGCAGATACCCGTGCCCAATACTCGGGTGCGCGCGGGACGTATGGCGGGTCGGCGTTAATGGGCATTTTCTTCGCGGCGGGTTGGAGTCCATGCATTGGTGCGACCCTGGGCGCGATCCTGACGATGGGACTCAGCCAGCAAACGGTGGGACAGGCGATGTGGTTATCTTCAGGGTATTCACTGGGTTTGGGAATCCCCTTCCTGGCGATGGCGCTTGGGCTGGAGCGCGCTTCGGGCTGGATCAAACGGATGAGACCCTACCAGAAATATTTCAAAATTGCCAGCGGCGTTTTCATCATTGTGATTGGGGTATTGCTCCTGACGAATACGATGAGCCTAATCGCGATTTGGGCATTCAAGAATGGTCTGTATATTGAGAAGTTCACCCTGTTCTCTGCTGCACCGACGTACTTCACCGCCATCATTGCCGGGCTATTGTCGTTTCTTTCGCCCTGCGTTCTGCCGCTGGTACCCGCCTACCTTGGTTATTTGAGCGGGCATACCATCCAGAGATCATAGTTTATCGGAGAAGAGAACTTCATGGATACCCCCGCACATACGGAAGATACCATTACTTTTAAACGAACTCATTTTTATTCGGTCCTGGTTGTACTGGCTTTTGCCATCGGTATCTTGACCGGTTATGTGGTTTGGGGATTAGCCCCCCGTTCGCAACAATCAGTTGCGAATAATCCATCTGTTGCACAGGGTCCCGTTGTCGAAGCGCCGGCGGCGACCCAATCGCCGCAATTCACGCGCTATGACATTCCATTCGAAGGCTTTCCCAGCCAGGGACCGGTGGATGCGCCCATCGTGATCGTCGAGTTCAGTGACTTTCAATGTCCGTTCTGTAAACGGTTCCAAGATGAGACGGCTGAACAATTGCTGGCGGCATATCCGGATCAAATCCGTTTTGTCTATCGCCATCTTCCCCTGACCTCCATCCATCCCGAAGCCTTTCCATCGGCAGAAGCTTCGATGTGCGCCAATGAACAAAACGCCTTCTGGGTTTACCACGACAGGATTTTTGAGAGTCAGGACAGTCTTGGACGTGAATTGTACATGCAGATCGCGGCTGACCTCAATTTGGATACTGACACTTTTGAAGAGTGTCTGAATTCGGGCAAATTTATGGACGCCATCCAGCAGGATATGGAGTTTGCGCTCAACCTTGGCGTGCAGTCCACTCCGACGTTTTTCATCAACGGGCTGGCAATCGTTGGGGCACAACCGCTTGAAGCCTTCAAACAAATCATTGATCTTGAACTGGCTGGGAAAATTCCATGAAACAATTCCTGCTGATTGCGTTGATTATTTTGGCAACCCTGACCGCCTGCCAGAGCCGTGTTGGAGAGATCACAGGCAAAGTGATGTCGACTGCTGATGGTTCCTTTAAGAACATCACTCCTGCAGAATTGGATACGATGTTGAGGAACAAAGATTTCATCCTTGTCAATGTTCATATCCCTTTCGCGGGAGACATTGCCGATACGGACCTTTCCATTCCCTATGACCAGATCAGCGCGCCTGAAAACCTGTCGCAATTGCCAACGGATAAAGAAGCGAAGATCATTCTGTACTGCCGTAGCGGACGCATGAGCGCGATCTCTGCCGAGGAACTTGTTTCGCTTGGCTATACCAATATCTGGAATCTCGACGGTGGTATGGATGCATGGGAACAGGCGGGATACGAAATTGAGAAATAAAATAGGCAGAATTGCCTATAAACCACCGCGTAATTTTGCGCTCGTCAAAGAAGTCAATTAATGTGACAATTCAACCAAGGAGTCCAACTTATGACTACAACCGTTCATGACCCCGTTTGCCACATGGATATTGACCCTGCCACTGCGGCTGGCACGTCCGAATATAATGGACAGACCTACTACTTCTGTTCGCTCGGCTGTAAGAAAGCATTCGACAAGGAACCCGAAAAGTATCTCGCCAGGACCGATGAACACGCGCATTAGCATTAATTCGATCCTCTTCTCCTCAGGTAACCTGCCCCGTCGGGCAGGTTATTTTATTTTCAGACAATTTGCCGAAGGAAAATCTTCAATCTATCTTTGTCGTGGCTTTATATATTCTTTAATCACACCTGATATTCTCGGATCATCGAAAGGAGTACAAAATGTTTCTCATGTGGATCATCCCCCTGGCGCTGATCGGATTGGTGGTTTACGGTCTGGCGGGTAGCAATCCTGCCAGGGTATTCCAACCCGCTTCAAGTCACACCTGCCCGCAATGTCATCAGGCGGTGCAACACGATTGGAAAAATTGCCCGCATTGCGGACAAACTTTATGAAAGGATTTTGAAAATGAAAAAAGTTATTTGGTGGATTGTTGGTATTGTCGCTGTTCTTGCCGCTCTGTTCCTCTTCGGAGGCGGCATGATGTGGGGTAACCGTGGCTATGGAATGACACTTGCACCTGGCGCAAGTGCAGGTGTGGGCGGTTATGGCGGACCTGGCATGATGGGCAACTGGGGCTTCTCCCCCCTTGGCTGGTTCGGCATGGGTTTGGGCATGCTCTTCATGTGGCTCATTCCCATCGGCGTCCTGACCCTCATTGTATATGGTGTTGTTGCCCTGACACGAAATGCTGGAAATATTATGCCATCCACTCCACTCACGTCCTGCGCTAACTGTGGCAAGGGCATCCAAGCCGACTGGCAGAATTGCCCCCACTGCGGCACTGTCTTGAAATAAAGCCATTCTCACGTTTCCCAAAATAGCCCATCGAAAGATAGGCTATTTTGCTTATATACCACTAGGCTGAAAGCCGCTCCCTTCGGTCGTCCAATGGATATACACTATCGGCATATTTAAGAAGGTAGGTACTCATGACTGTCAGTGACCCTGTATGTGGAATGGAAATCGAACCCCAAAGTGCCTTCGCCCACCGCGAACACATGGGGCAGACGTTTTATTTTTGCTCGCAATCCTGCTTGGATCAGTTTGAAAAGGATCCGCATCATTACGTGATGACATCCGCGACAACGGGTTTCAACCCTGAGCGGACCCTGACGCGCATCGATCTGCCCGTCGCGGACCTGCCATTTTACAAGCCTGCCACCGAACTCGAAGCCGGTCTGCTCGCCTTGCAGGGCGTTCATGATGTAACCACCAATGCCGGGTCCGGCGTGTTACAGGTGGCATATGACCCACAACTGGCGAACGTCCCGCAAATGGCGGCAGTGATCCGTTCGGCTGGATTCCAACCAGGTGGTTCGAAAACCCGGATCGGGATCGAGAACCTGCGCTGCGCCTCCTGTGTAAAGTTCATCGAAGATGAGTTGAAATCCACAGAAGGTGTTTTGAGCGCAACGGTCAACATCGCCACACAAGAGGCAAGCGTGGAGTATCTCCCCCAAAAGGCGACCGTTGCACAGTTGAATGCAGCCATTGAGGCGTGGGGATACAAGCCCCGACCCGCGCTGAGCGACGCGCCGGTGGATAAACAGGAAGAGGCGCATACGCGTGAATATCGCCGCCTGATGAGGATGTTCTGGTTTTCGGCAATTGTGTCTGTGCCTGTTTTGCTGTTTGCATACCCCCAGTATGTCCCTGGAATACGAGACCTTTCTATGGAAGCCATACGCTGGGCGTGGATTCTTTCTGCCATAGCTACTCTTCCTGTGCTGTTCTACTCAGGCTATGACTTCTTTACAGGCGCATGGGCGGCGTTCAAACACCGCTCGGCAAACATGAACACGTTAATTGCGTTAGGCACAGGAGCGGCGTGGTTGTATTCCACATTTGCGATTGCATTCCCATCTGTTTTTCCGGAAGGAACATCGGAACCGTTTTATGATGTGGTTGCGGTCGTGATTGCTTTGGTGGTCCTGGGGCAGGCTTTGGAATTGCGCGCCAAAGGACAGTCCAGCGCGGCGATCAAAAAGTTGTTGGGTTTGCAAGCCAAAACCGCGCGTGTGATTCGGGATGGCAAGGAAATGGATTTGCCGGTCGAAGAAGTCCTGGTCGGTGATGTGATTCAAGTCCGCCCTGGCGAGAAAGTGCCGGTGGATGGCGTCATCGTCGAAGGCAGTTCTGCGGTGGACGAGTCCATGCTGACGGGTGAGTCGTTGCCTGCTTCCAAGAAACAGGGCGATGAAATCATCGGGGCGACCATGAACAAAACGGGCGCGTTTAAGTTCCGTGCCACGAAGGTTGGCAAGGACACTGCTCTCGCGCAAATCGTAAAAATGGTACAGGACGCGCAGAACTCCAAAGCTCCGATTGCCCGACTCGCCGATACCATCTCCGGTTATTTTGTGCCCATTGTGATGATCCTTGCCGTGTGGACGTTCGTCATCTGGTTTGTGATCGGACCTCAGCCGCAGTTGGTCTACGCACTCGTCACCAGTGTGACCGTTCTTATCATCGCTTGTCCCTGTGCGTTGGGGCTTGCCACGCCGATGAGCCTGATGGTCGGCATTGGCAAAGGCGCGGAGCACGGAATCTTGATCCGTTCGGGGGAGGCATTACAGACAGCGAGAAACATCCAGACCGTGGTTTTGGATAAGACCGGTACGATCACAAAAGGCAAACCTGAATTGACCGATGTGGTTTTGGTTACCCCGCTGAATGGGAATAGCGATCAGATTCTACGGCTGGCGGCATCCGTGGAGAAAGTCAGCGAACATCCGTTGGCGCAAGCCATCGTGGAAGGTGCCCAGGCACGGAAGTTGGTTTTGACGGACGTGGTGGATTTTGAAGCCATTCCGGGTCATGGTGTTTCCGCAAAAGTCGAGGGTCGGGCTATCCTGATTGGCAACCTCAAGTTTATGAACCGTGAAAACATTTCGCTTGGCTCTCTCGAAGATAAGGCAAAATCACTGGCTGATGATGGCAAAACCCCCATGTTCATCGCCTTGGATGGAAAAGCTGCAGGCATTCTGGCGGTAGCGGATACGGTCAAGGAAGATTCTGCCGAAGCAATCCAGGCATTGAAAAGTCTTGGCATCGAAGTTGTGATGATCACGGGGGATAATCGTCGCACTGCCGAAGCGATTGCCCGCAAGGTGGGCATCACACGCGTCCTGGCAGAAGTCCTGCCCGAAGACAAGGCGAATAATGTACATCTGCTCCAGGCAGAAAACAAAAAAGTTGCAATGGTCGGCGACGGCATCAACGATGCGCCCGCCCTGGCGCAGGCGGACGTTGGTCTTGCCATAGGCACAGGCACGGATGTCGCCATCGAGGCTTCGGATATCACCCTTATCAAAGGCAGCCTGAAGGGAGTGGTGACCGCCATCGAAGTCAGCCGCGCCACAATGACCAATATTTACCAAAACCTCTTTGGCGCCTTTATCTACAACGTGCTGGGTATCCCGGTTGCGATGGGCGTGTTGTTCCCTGTCCTCGGCTTATTGCTCAGCCCATTGATTGCAGGTGCGGCGATGGCGTTCTCTTCCGTAACAGTGGTTGGCAATGCGAACCGTCTGCGTGGTTTCAAACCAAAATTCAGCGTCAAGTGAGGCTGTCTTGAAAATCGAACTGCTTTATTTCAGTGGCTGCCCGTCCTGGAAGGATGGATTGAAGAACCTGGAATCTGCCTTGCATCTGGAGGATATCCCCGCTGTAATTGAAATCATCAAAATAAGGGATGATGAGCAGGCTGCCCGGTTGAAGTTTCTGGGCTCGCCTTCCTTTCGGGTAAACAGAATAGACCTATGGCATGAAGATCGCGATTTATATTCGATGAGCTGCCGCATCTATTCAACGCCGGCTGGAGCCAAGGGTTTTCCAACTGTGGATATGTTGAGAGGAAGACTGCGGAATGTTATTGAGTAAAACATCTCCGTAAATCACATGAACAATTCCCGTTTTATTCTCTTGATGACTTGGACGCTGTTCCTTGGAATGATCTGGACAGTGGTTACCCGGGTTCCACCTGATCAACCACAAATACAGCAGGGCGAAGCGGCTAAGGAGGGATTCACCTCGCCAGATTTCACCCTCGATCTGCTGGGCGGCGGCAGCGTCTCACTTTCTGATTTGCGCGGCAAGGTGGTGCTGATAAACTTTTGGACTTCCTGGTGCCCGCCCTGCCGCCTGGAAATGCCGGCGATTGAAAAGACATTCCGCAACTACAAGGACCTGGGTTTGGTTGTAATTGGGCTGAATCTCACCGCCCAGGATTCCGAATTGGATGTGGCTGGGTTCGTGCAGGAAATTGGCATGACCTTTCCTGTTGCGCTCGACCGTGATAATGCCATCGGAAATCTTTATCGTGTCACCGCCCTGCCGACATCCTTCTTCATTGACCGCAACGGCATAATTCGTTCGGTCGTGGTTGGCGGACCGATGAGCGAGGCGCTGATCCAATCCAAGGTCGAAGAGTTGTTGCAGGAGGGCGAATAATGTTTCCATATCTTCGCTTGGGACCCTTTCTGCTCCAAATGCCGTTACTGGCGTTATTCATTGGGTTTTGGACCAGCACAACATTCATCGAACGGGAAGCCGCCCGAATTGGCGTGAACAAGGAACAACTCAACAACCTGATTTCCAGCGGAGTTATTGGCGGGCTTGTGGGTGCCAGACTCGTCAATGCGGTGCAGTATGCTTCGGTCTATCTGGCGAATCCGCTCGGTTTGTTTTCGTTAAGCACAAGTACACTCTCACCCTATGGAGGTTTCCTCATTGGAGTTGCGGCAGCCTTTGCATACGGCTACCGCCAGAAACTGCCACTCCGCCAAACATTGGACGCGCTCACTCCTGGACTTTCGTTCTTCATGATTGCGCTGGGAATATCTCATTTGCTCAGCGGAAACGCCTATGGCTCGCCGACCCGCGTTCCCTGGGCGATATACGTTTGGTCGGATTACCGTCATCCGTCGCAACTCTACGAGATCTTTTTTGCGCTGGTCATTTTTACGATTATCCTGCTCAAAACCATCCCGGCAATTATGCCTGGCGTCCGCTTTATCCATTTTGTTGGTCTCACTGCGACGGCGCGCATCTTCCTTGATGGTTTTCGTGGCGACAGTATTTTCTGGCTGGAGGGGTATCGTGTCGCCCAGGTCATGGGGTTGGCGGTTCTATTAATATGTATTGTCGTTTTGCAGCAATGGGAAAGGAAGGAACAACATGAGTCCGGTGTCCAATGAAAAACGCTATATTCCCGCGTTGAGTTTCCGCTGGCTCACACCGTTGTATGATCCCCTCCTTAAATGGATCATGCGCGAAGAGACCTTTAAGCGTAGATTGATTCGGCTTGCGAACATTCAGCCAAATATGAGCGTTCTTGATCTTGGGTGTGGCACAGGTACGTTGACTCTCATGCTCAAACGCGCTCATCCCAATGCCAACGTAACAGGCATGGATGGTGACCCTGATGTGTTGAAAATAGCGCGGGATAAATCTCGTGGCACAGATATTCAATGGGATCGAGGTTTCGCCTCATCTCTCCCGTATCCTGATTCTACCTTCGACAGAGTCGTCACCAGCCTGGTTATTCATCACCTTGTCACGGACGATAAACGACGCGCATTCAAAGAAATATTCCGTGTTCTCAAACCGCGCGGTGAATTATATGTGCTGGACTTTGGCGCGCCGCATTCTACGCTTACGCGTTTTATGATCACCTATATGCGCCGTCTCGAAGAGACCGCCGATAACTTCGACGGATTGATTCCGCGCTTCGTGGCAGAGGCAGGCTTCGGCGGAGTCAAAGAGGCGGAGAATTTCGTCACAGTATTCGGTCCGTTGTCCATCATTCAAACAGTAAAAGGAGTCTGATATGTCTCAAATCCAAATCTTTGTGATTCTTTCGGGAATCGTGTCCACCGTTTTGATCGCCTGGTACTTCTGGTTCGCGCCCAAGGCGCAGACGCGCGTAGCGGTTTCAGCATCCGGGGCGCAGGAAGTTGCCATCACGGTAAAAGGCGGCTATACCCCTGATGTAATCGTGGTGCAAAAAGGACGCCCCGTGAAGCTGACCTTCACCAGACAGGAAAGTTCGGCGTGTTCGGAGAAGGTGTTGTTCCCCGATTTCAACCAGAATGCAAACTTACCCGAAGGCGAGCAGGTGACACTGGAATTCACGCCCGAACAGGCAGGCGAGTATGGTTTTCAATGCCAGATGGGGATGTTGCGCGGCAAGTTGATCGTGGAGGAAGGTTAGAATGAAACACTCAAAAATCCACATGCCAAACCTTTCCTACATTGCTGCATTTGTCATTGGAGTTATCCTGTTTGCAATGTTTTGGAAAATGCTGGCGGGTGCGGCTTCAAGCGCAGTCGTGCTGGCTGGTATGATCGGAGTAGCTGTTGCCGTAACCGCCTTTTGGCTCAGGAATGAAAGTCATTATCATGGCAGAAAAGGGAATTGACCTTGGACGAAAACCAACCTCCTCTTCTTCTGGATCAACCAAAATATGTCACCACCTGCGGCGGGAAGATCAAGGATCCATCCAAATATCCCAGCGCGGAATACCGTGGTGAAAGAGTTTTTTTCTGCACCCAGGCTTGTCTTGAAACATTCCTGCTAAATCCCGATCCTTTCATGGCGGGTGAAGTGGAACACCCCGCCTGACGGAATATGACAATCAGGATAAGGTTCCTGACAAATATCATAAGCACAACAGCGCATTCAGATTTGAGCAGAAATGCGCTGTTGTGTTTGGTGGACAAATTGTAAGATGGGGTCAAAGCAAGACAAAACTAACAAGGAGCAAAACATGACTACTCAAACCATTTCCAAGGATTATCAACTCGCTGATATTCCATTTACTAAAACCCTGTTCGAAGGCAAGGCGCTTTCCTGGCTTTGGCTTGCCATCCGCCTGTTTCTTGGCTATCAGTGGATCGAATCGGGCTGGGGCAAGATCACCAACCCTGCCTGGATGCAGGGTGGCGAAGCATTGAAAGGTTTCTGGGAGCGCGCAGTGATCATCCCGGATGCGCCTGCACGACCCGCCATTGCCTTTGATTGGTATCGCAATTTCATCCAGTTCATGCTCGACAGCGGCAATTATGTATGGTTCGCCAAACTCGTGGCAGTGGGTGAACTGCTGGTGGGCGCCGCATTGATCCTGGGCATTTTTATCGGGCTTACTGCATTCATTGGCGGTTTCATGAATTGGAATTTTATGATGGCTGGTTCAGCGAGCGTTAACCCCGTCTTCCTGATCCTCTCCATCCTGCTGGTTCTCGCCTGGAAAACCTCCGGCTGGATCGGTTTGGATCGCTGGCTTCTGGTGCAGGTGGGCACGCCCTGGCAGCCCGGATTGTTGTTCCAGCGCAAGTAATTATTTCCCACAAATCAAAACAAGCATCCCATGAATTTCATGGGATGCTTGTTTTGATTTGTGGGGTTCTCAATCTTCTGCTGATATTACATGTCATATTTTCATGATGATGATTGACACAAGTCATTCTGCTTATCCAGATTTGCGCCATATCGCGCTCCTTGGGTTGACTTATCTCTTATAAGATAGGTCAACTTTACCGAATAAGGAGATGGGCTTTTCATGATGAAACAAAAAATTGGTCTCACCACCCGGATCGTCATCAGTGCAATGCTATTGATGTCCTTTCCGGGAACCGTTTTCGCTGATGGAGGGGATGGTGGATACTCAGCAACCGCCAATGGATTTCAAATCACGCTTGCATTTGCCGAACCTGCTGAAACAGGGGCAAATGAATTTCACATTCAGATCAGCGACTCGATGGGGATGCCGGTCTCGAATGCAGAAGTGGAAGTCACCGCCATGCCGGTCGAAGCGATGTCTGACCATGAAGAAGAACCTGCTGAAGAGATGTACGATATGGAGATGGCTACCGAGACCCCAGCCGTGAATGAGATGGATGGCATGGCTGGAATGGAGATGTCGCCCAACGAACCATCCAATGAGATGGAGTCGAACTCACATGACGACAACAGTGAAGAGAGTCATGCCGAGGAGTCGATGCAGGTTTCCCTGGTAGCGGGTCATGAACCTGGTGAATATTCAGGCGAAATCATGCTGGATACATCCGGCACCTGGATCTTCAGCATCCATTTCACTGTCGATGGTCAGATGACAGAAGTTGAAATTCCCATCGAAGTAGCCGGCGCAATTTCCAAACCCGGCATCCTGGCGGGCTTTTTCGGGCTCAACGCCACCTTGATCGCCACCGCTGCGTTCATGAAACGCAAATCCATTTCAAAATAGGCACGAAAGGTTTCCTTCCATGACCACTCCCATTCAACGTCCAACCCCATCCATTTGGAACGGCGGCAATCTGCTCCAGAACAAATGGATCAACCGTTTCCTGCGCAGCCGCTGGTATCCCGGCATCATCCAGTGGCCCACCCTGCTGATCTTCATGCTCATCATGTTCCAACTGGTCTTGGGACCTGATTCGGCGCACGACAATTTCGGCACCGCCATGACCTGGGTCTTATGGTGGCCGGTTCTGCCGATCATCTTTTTATTTTTAGGTCGCTTCTGGTGCGCGATCTGCCCGTTTGCCACCATCAATGATCTGGTCCAAAAATTCGTCGGCAATAACCGCCCGGTTCCACGGTTTCTGAAAAAATACGGCATCTGGATCATCGATGCCCTATTCATCCTGATCACCTGGAGCGATCATGTCTTTGGCGTGGTGGAAAACCCACTGGGTTCGGGCATTCTGATGCTGACCCTCACCACAGGTGTGATCGCCTCCGGCTCCTTCTTTGAACGCCGCACCTTCTGCCGATATGTCTGCTTCCTGGGCGGTCTCTCTGGAAACTATGCCCGCACCGGTATGTTAAGTCTGCGAGGCACACCTGATATTTGCGCCACCTGTACAGTCGCTTCCTGCTATAAAGGAACAGAGAAGGCTCCCGGATGTCCGCTGTTTGAATTTCCCAAGACCATGACATCCAGCGCCAACTGTGTCATCTGCGCCGACTGCATCAAGAACTGCCCGAATGACTCCATTCAATTGACTCTCCGACCGCCCACGAAGGAATTGTGGTTCATCCGCAAGCCCAAAATGGAGGAGGCGTTTTTGTCCGCAGTCATTATGGGCATCGTCTTTGTCCAGAATGTAACCATGCTGGAAGTGTGGACAGGCATGCTTAACTGGCTGGAGCGGGTGACCGGTACGACCAATTACGCCGTCACATTCAGCATCACCTTCGCGATAGCCATTATTATCCCGGTTGCCCTGCTTGGTTTGACTTCATGGATCGCCAGCAAATTCAACAAGACCACCTTGATCGAGAACTTTACCCGTTTCGGGTACGCCATCATCGCGCTCGACGTGGCAGCTCATATCGCCCATAACCTGTTTCATCTGCTGGCGGAAGGCAAATCCATCTTCTACACAGCGCTGGGTCTCTTTGGCGTGGAGGTGCATGGCGCTTCCCCTGCAATTCTCAGCATGGGCGAGATTCAATTGTTGCAGTTTGGTTTGATCGCGCTTGGGTTCATTGGCTCCTTGTATACCGCCTATCGAATTTCCAAGTCCAATCACGCAGATGGCAAAATCTGGGGAACCTTCGTCCCCTATGCGGCTTTGATGGTATTGCTGACTGCGATGAACGTGGTGTTATTCACCCTTCCGATGGCAATGCGCATGTAATTTCAACATGGAATGTCAGAGTGCAGGAAGTCAGTCGTCCTGCACTCTGTGTGTTTAAACCCTTCACTCAACCTTACAAGACTCTTTACAGCATCTTTACATTGAGAAACTATGCTTGGTTTATCATCTTTTAAATTTGGAGGCTTCCTGCCATGATACCCAGAAGACTAACTCGCAGAGACTTTATAAAATTGATGGGGATGGGCGCGGGGACTCTGACTCTCGGCGCCTGCGGACTCCTTCCGTCTGCCTCAACCAACCCGACGGCTGTTCCCGCCATCCAAACATCGTTTCCCCCTTTGCCTGATCTACCCCTCCTTGCTGTTGACCTGACGGCTGGACGTGCCACGCTCCCCATATTCCAAGGGGCAGAAACTTCCGTTTTGAAGTATCAGGCATCGGTGAGGGAAGGAAGCGGGGAATCCGTCCAAACGTTGAGCGGCTCGTATCTGGGACCCATTTTCAGGATAAGACAGGGTCAACAGGTTCAAGTTCATCTGAATAATGAACTGCCCGATGAGACCATCATTCACTGGCATGGTTTGCGAATTCCCGAGGTTATGGATGGGCATCCACGCCATGCCATCGCGCCTGGACAAAGTTATGACTATGATTTTCAGGTGATCAATCGCGCGGGCATGTATTGGTTCCATCCGCACCCGCACCAGTTGACAGGACCGCAGGTATATTACGGGCTGGCGGGTTTGTTCATCATCAGCGATGAGGAAGAAGCTGCGCTGGGTTTGCCTTCGGGCGAATATGACCTGCCGTTAGTGATCCAAGATCGGACGTTCGACTCGCAAAACCAGATGGTCTATCTGGCGAACGGCATGATGGATCAGATGATTGGTTTTCTGGGAAACACGATATTGGTCAACGGCGCGCCGAATGCGAGCATGGAAGTAAAAGCCAGCGCATACCGCCTGCGTATATTGAACGGCTCGAACTCGCGCATTTACAAACTCTCCTGGCAGGATGGCACGCCCTTGACCGTGATCGCCACCGACGGCGGTCTGCTGGAAGAGGCAGTGACACGGGATTACATCACGCTGGGACCTGGGGAACGCGTGGAGTTATGGGCGGATTTCAGCAGCCGCGCAACAGGCAGTGAGAGGAAGCTGGTCAGCCTGCCATTTTCGGATTTCAACGGCGGCATGATGGGAGGTGGGATGATGGGGGGCGGTTCCAGTCTGCCCAACGGGGCGGCGCTCGACATTCTCCGCTTGAAAATTGGCGAAAAAGTGGCGGAGGCAATTCCGTTGCCAGCGCGACTTTCGACAATCGAACGACTTAACGAGGATGATGCGGTCAATAAAAATAATCCGCGCTCATTCACGCTGGCAATGCAAGGCATGATCCACACCCTCAACAATCGTTTGTTCGAGATGGATGCAGTTGCGCAGGACGAGATTGTGCGGCTGGGCGATTTGGAAGTTTGGGAATTCTTCAATCTTGAAGGCAGCGGGGGCGGCATGGGTATGGGAATGGGCATGATGAACATGGAAATGCCCCACCCCATGCATATCCACGGCGTGCAATTCCAAATACTGGATCGGCAGATCACGCGTGGATATGAGTCTGCCTATCAGGAACTAAGCGGCGGTTTCGTGAACAACGGCTGGAAGGATACTGTACTGGTGATGCCTGGCGAAAGGGTAAAAGTACTCGTCCGTTTTGAGAATTACACGGGGATGTATCTATATCACTGTCACAACCTTGAACATGAGGATGCGGGCATGATGAGAAATTACAGGGTAGATGGGTAATGCCACTGTTATCAGGGAACACCATTTAATTGTTGAATCTGGTTCATTGCGGGTTCGAAGCCAGGATGATATTTGAGAGCTGTGCGAAGGTCCAATTCTGCGTTTTCATTATCGCCGATCGACTCATACGCCCGTGCGCGCCAGTAATAACTCTCCTCAAGAACTGGTTCACTCATGGCGTTGAGGGTGGTGGTGGCGAGATCAATCACATCCTGATAACGACTGGTATAAAAGTAAGCCAAATATGGCCCGGTTTGATACCACATCATACGCCAGGGTCTTTTGTTATTTGGAATATCAGGATACATGGCAAATGCATTGTCATATGCCAATGCTGCGCCTGCATAATCCTGGAGCTGAACCAGACTGCTCCCCAGATTGAACCATGCAAAAAATCGATCCCGGCCGGCCAATTGGCTGATCTCTCCCGAAGCGACCTGCACAGAACTACGATTGTTATAATCCACATCAGAATGGGGACCCAGAATTTCGATTACAGCATTGTGACGTTCGATTGGATAGACAACAAGATAGGTGTAATTAAATGCCCGCCAATTGCTTTGGAATTCATCATACTGAATCAACTGGTCAGGACCGTAATACGAATCCTGGACGATAAACCTGCCTTCGGTTTCATCGTAACCAGTCACAAGAACGTAGTGTCCCATCCAACCGTCGAAGTCGCGTCCTTCGAAGCCTTTCTCTACAATAACCGGTAGTTCGGCAGCCAGAAAGCGTTTGAGTATTTGGATGTCGCCGCCTGTACGGTAAACAACTTCAAACCCGGTGTCCTCCAGAATAAACTTGGACAGTTCATCAGGCATTACATTCTTGTCCCGTGAATTGGGTTTGGTAAAGTCAGCAATGGGTTGCTGATCTCCATCCCATCCCCAGTAAGTTAACGCCATCGCCAAGGTAGCCGGGCCGCAGTTGTTCCAGGTTTGATATTCATGTCGGACGCCATTGAGCGATGCCGCCTCAGGTAATGGCGGTGGCGCAATGGTGGGAGTTTGTGTCGATGCAGGTGTTTTTTGAGGAGTGGGTGTCATCCCGGTCGCAGTGGCGTGAGGCAATCTGGTGGGATATCCTTCCTTGGGAATAAAAATTACCTCCTCCGGGGGCGATATTAAGTACTTGACTTGTGCCAATGCCTCATTAACTCGCCATTCAATTTTTTCACGAACCATTGGAATCGAGAAGATCAATGGAGCCAATACAAGTGACCCAGTGACGATTACCATTGCGAGTTTGGTGGGTTTTACCTTCTTCATCATGAACCTTTTTGAGGTTTAGTAAATTTCCATTCAAATCTATTTGACGCTCAACGACACGGATATTCCAGTTTCTCGAAGAGTACCTTCTGCGTATGAGAATTGCCTGAAAAGCAATATCCGCAGAATGGCGTATATTCGGAATAGGCAAAATGTCTCTCGGTACTTATTGTCAAATCCAGTAGACTCCATTTTACTGATGGAGATTACATCCAGTCAGTCAATGAATTAAGTAATTGAAGGAAAGCCGTTGTCAAGGAGTATCAATATGTCATTCAAGGACCCCGTCTGCGGAAAACGCATCCATCGCGGCAAAGCACATATCACCATCGAATACGAAGGGGTGAACTACTTTCTCTGCTGTCCGCAATGCCAGGCGCAGTTTGAACGTTCTCCAAAGTCCTATGCCAAGCCTGAATTGGGCGAGAAGGCCAGGAAAATCCAACACTATCCCATAAAGCAACAAAATTGAGAGGAAAAACATCATGAGCGATAACTGTCACGTTGAACCGATCCAAAAATCCGCGCTGGATCATGTCATCCAGTCTGCCAACCGTATCCTGCTGTCCGTTTCAGGGATGGGCTGTCCCAACTGCGCCACACGGGTACGCAATGGGCTTCTCTCATTGGACGGAGTCCATGATGCCGAAGTCATGTTGAACATGCGCATGGCGGAGGTTTATTTCGATGAGAAAAAAGTCTCCGCTGAGATGCTTGTTCTGGCAGTGGCTGAAGCGGGAAATGATGGACGCCATAACTATCAGGCGCAGGCGATCACAGCGTAAATGATCTTAACCATCAGGTGACATTCATCATAAGCCATTTGGCGCATGTCCTCACCCGCTGTACTGCGCTGGAGAGGACTTAATTGTCAGACTACTATTGGGTCATCCGAACACGGAGGACCCAATATGTTTTCAAAGATCAGAAAGTTTCTCTTCCTTCTCATCATCTTGGCACTGACCGCAGCTACGGTTTCTGCCTGCTCGACCTCATCCAGCGATGAAGTCCATCTTGCCATGTCGCCATTGGATCAAATGCCAATGGATGTTCAATCCGCGCCTGTGACTGTGCAAACTGCATATCAATTCAATACAGCCAACCCCGATATCATGAAAGATATTCCCTGTTATTGCGGTTGTGGCGACATCGGTCACACCTCCAATTACGATTGCTACGTTTCAAACGTGGATGCGGACGGCGCCATTACCTTCGACAATCATGCTCTCGGCTGTTCCATCTGTGTGGACATCACCCAGGATGTCATGCGCATGTTGAACGATGGCAAAAGTCCGCAGGATGCCAGGGCGTACATCGACGCGACCTACTCCAAGTACGGACCCTCCAACATTCCTTAACCTGATGAACCCGCGCTTCTCTCTTCTCCTCTTTATGATGGCTGGAATGGTGGTGGCGTTCGCGCCACTGCCAGTCCCAGCCGTTGCGCCCCAAGCGCGGATTTTTCGGATTGATGCGCGACAATATGCCTATTCTGCCTCCGAGCTTGAAGTCAACCAAGGTGACACGGTGATCATTCGCCTCGTCAGCGCCGATGTTGTGCATGGACTGTACGTGGATGGTTACGATGTTTCCGTCGAAGCCGACCCGGGTCAATCTGCAACTCTCACTTTCATCGCTGATAAGCCTGGCTCCTTCCGCTTTCGCTGTAATCTCACCTGTGGAGCCATGCACCCCTTCATGATCGGCAAGTTGACGGTCGGCAACAACAACTGGCTGTTTCGCTCGATTGGCTTGGCGATGCTGGCAGTATTTGGCGTGATCTTATCGATAAAACAAAAAGCATAATTTCATCATGGCAAAGATCGAACTTACCCGCAATCCCTTCATAAAGAACGCCATCAAAAGCCGCTATCCACAGCTGGCGGTCTTTATCGTTATGTTGGTGGGATACATTTTCGCCATTCTCGCAGGGCTGATCGGCACGCCAGTCGGAAGTCATAACTTTAGCATCGTCTTTGTGTGGATCGCATGGTGGGCAGTTCTCATTCTCGTGGCTGTCCCATTCTTCGGGCGGGGATGGTGCGCGGTTTGTCCCATTCCACTACCTGGTGAGTGGTTACAACGTGGTGCAGTATTAAGCCCACCAGAAAAAAGACCGAAATGGCTCAACCTGCGCGTGCCCAAAATGTTCCGCAACATCTGGCTGCAAAATATTTCATTCCTTCTGCTTGCACTTTTTAGTAGTGTTTTGCTTACCACTCCAAATATCACAGGGATCGTTTTGGCAGTCATGCTTTTCGCTGCAATTGGACTAAGCACGATCTTCGAACGCCGCGCCTTCTGCCGTTATCTCTGTCCCGTTGGCGGATTTATCGGACTCTACTCTCAGACCGCTCCCATCGAATTACGAATTAAAGACAAGCAGGTTTGCGTGAAGTGCGAAGGCAAGCCTTGCTATAACGGTTCAGCCGCCGGCTATGGCTGTCCGTGGGATGTCTTCCCCGGCGGGCTGACCAAGAACACCTACTGTGGTCTGTGCATGGAATGCATCCGCACCTGCCCGCATGACAATATCGCAATAAATCTGCGTCCCTTTTCTGCTGACCTTGCCAAACCATCCACCCGCATGGATGAAGCCTTCAAAGCCTTCATCATGCTCGGCTCGGCGATGATCTATGCAGGCGTATTGCTCGGTCCGTGGGGCACGCTCAAAGACGCGGCGTATGGCGTAGGTACGGGCGCATGGTTCATTTATGCTGTTGTGTTTCTCGCCATCATCTTTGGCATCTTACCTGGTTTCTTCTCATTGGGGCTGCTGAAGACAAAAAGCAATCTGCCATTCAAACAACGTTTCGCATCTCTTTCCACTGCCCTCATCCCATTGGGACTGATGTTCTGGGTCGCGTTCAGTTTATCGTTTGTCCTTACCAATGCTTCCTACATTCTTGCTGCGCTCTCCGATCCATTAGGACTTGGATGGAATCTTTTTGGTACAGCCAATTTCGCATGGCAACCCATGTTGACGACAATTCTTGCCCCCGCTCAAACACTCGCCTTGGTCGTTGGTTTGATCTGGTCGGCGCGGACAGCTCAAAAATCCGCGAGTGAGGCGGGAGTGTCTCCGTTGCCCATCATCTTTTATTCTTTTGTCGCTACATCCACCATGCTTTGGTTACTGCTATGAGACGAGCAGAATTACTTTCACGCATTTTGATCATCATTGGAATCATCCTTGCGGTTGGCGCGCCGTTGTACTTCTGGAAGAGCACACCGATCATCCATGCGCAGATGGCAGATGATGGTGGATGGAGTCCCGATGTTATACAAGCGGAAGTTGGAAAGCCCATCCGTTTGAAATTCACCTCGGATGATGTGGTGCATGGCTTTGCTGTCGGTCAAATGGACATGCAAAGCATGGACATTCTTCCCGGCAAGGTAACGGACGTTACCCTGAATTTTGACAAGCCCGGGATTTACACTTTCTTCTGCACACGCTGGTGCGGACTCAATCACTGGCGGATGCGCGGCACAATTGAAGTCAGCGGTTCGCCTTCGGACCCTGAGCCTATTTCGCCTCCGTTATACGTTTCTTTAGACCTCGACATTGACGCTCCGCACGATGCGCCGATCATTCCATCTCAAACACCTTTTGCAATTCGCGGAGAATCACTTGCAACCCAATTACCAATTAACATCTACCCATCACCCGACTATTATCTTTCCCATTCTCCCTATCAGGTCTTTACCGACCTATCCAACACATCCCTCTCTGAATCCCAGCGTTGGGATGTGGTTGCCTACATTTGGCAATCCAACACAACAAAGGAATCTCTTGAAAACGGAAAACAACTCTACGCCCAAAACTGTGCCGCCTGTCACGGCGAGAACGGAGCGGGTGACGGTGTCTTTGCAGATGACCTGGCTCAGGCTGGAGAAGCATCCATGCAAAGCATGAGCGGCGCAATGGATATGATGATGCAAACACCTGTTGATTTTACCGACCCCACGCGGATGCTTGGCGCAAGTCCTGCACTGTTACAGGGAAAAATTCTACGCGGTGGCATGGGCACGGGCATGCCCATGTGGGGTTCGATCTTCACTGAAGAACAAATCTGGGACTTAATTGCATATCTTTACTCGTTCCAGTTTGAATATGAAAAGTAAGGAGACACTATGAGCAAGAAACATAAGAGACAAAAACAAAAGCAGAAATTCCCGTGGGTATTTGCTGCCATTGGCGGAGTTCTGCTGGTTCTGGCGGCATTCCTCTTTGCCAGGCAGAACGGTTATGGTGGCGGGACACCCTCCATTTCGGTCGATCAGAAAAGGATTGATTACGGCGATGTGAAATTCAACGTGGAAAAAACTTTCGCGATCAAAGTTACCAATACAGGCGATGGTACATTGCGGTTCAAAGAAGAGCCATACATCGAAGTGCTGGAGGGGTGCTGACCTCCTCAACTTACCATCGGTTCGATGGTACTCAAACCTGGCGAAAGCACAATCGTTGAATCATCTGTCTTTATGATGCACGAAGGCATGGATGGTCCACATAATTTTGCGGTTCATTTGAAAACAAACGATCCTGCAAACCCCGATCTGATCGTAAATATCTTATCCAACTGGATACCCTGAAATTGAGAGGTCATATTCAATGCTTGCAAGTTTTCTACTGTCGCTGCGTGAGGGATTGGAAGCCGCCCTCATTATCGGAATCGTATTGGGAGTATTGCTCAAATTAAAGCGCACCGATTTAAATGGTATTGTCTGGCGCGGAGTCGGGCTGGCAGCCTTATTAAGCCTGATATCCGCAATTGCACTTAACGTGCTTGGGATGGAATTCGAAGGTAAAGGTGAGGAGATTTTTGAGGGAGTTGCCATGCTCCTTGCCGCAGGTGTGCTCACCTGGATGATCTTATGGATGCGCAATCATGGCGGGAGTCTCAAGAGTGAGATTGAGGAGCAGACCAGCCAGGCGGCGTTGGGAAGCGGACAAAAAGCCCTGTTCGCTCTGGCGTTTCTGGCTGTGTTCCGCGAGGGCATTGAACTGGCGCTATTCCTGCTTGCCGCACGCCTGACATCCAGTCCGCTTCAAACCATTTCAGGTGCATTAATGGGATTGTCGAGTGCGGCAATTTTGGGATGGATGTTGTTTGCTTCCGCGATAAAACTCAGCTTGCATGGATTCTTCCGAACGACAAATACCCTGCTGATCATCTTTGCGGCGGGACTGGTCGGATTGGGCATCCATGAGTTAAATGAAGCGGGCGTCATCCCTTCAGTCATCGAGCACGTGTGGGATGTTAACGGAATCCTGAGCGATAAAAGTGAAACTGGCTTGCTTCTAAAAGCGCTCGTTGGATATAACGGAAATCCATCGTTAACTGAAGTAATTGCCTACGTTGCCTATCTGGTGGCATTGGGCGCCATCGTGTTTACAAAGAAGGAAAGGCACAAGCCTGTGATGGTGACAACGAAATAACAAAATGCCTTCGGTAATTACCGAAGGCATTTTGTCTTATTTTTGTTTCAACAACCTTGCCGAGTTTCCCATGATGCCAATATCGGGCAGGGACTGCGCGGCGGCGGCGAGAACCGGCGGGAGAATACCAAATGCCGCCAGGGATAATCCAAAGACATTGTAGATCATCGTGAATGCCAGATTCGTTTTAACGATTCTCATTGTTCGTTTGGCGATCTTCAACACATCGGGAACCAAATTCCAGTCTTCGCGCATGAGGGCGATGTGAGCCGCTTCGATGGCGACATCTGTTCCAGCCGCGCCCATTGCAATGCCGATATCCGCCTGGGCGAGGGCGGGCGCATCGTTGACGCCGTCGCCGATCATGACAACGACATGTCCCTTTGCCTGATATTCCTTCACGATGTTGATCTTGTTTTCTGGCAAAAGATTGGCACGATAGGAAACACCCAATTTTTCTGCCAGCGCGGAGGCGGTTCTTTCGTTGTCGCCCGTGAGCAATTCGATGTGACGAATGCCCAGTGTGCGGACTTCCTTGAGCGCGGCTGGAACTTCGGAACGCAACGTGTCAGAAGCAGCGAAGACACCGACCAATTCAGTATTGCTTTCCATAAACAGCAGCGTTTTACCCTGCGCTTCAAGATCGGCGGTCATGGCTAATGTCTCTGCGGCGGGAATCATGCGGCGGTTGCCGATGGCAATGCGGCGCGCGTCGATCACAGCGCGAACACCCTGTCCGGGTACGGATTCAAAATCCTTCGGTTCAATCAGAGAAATATTTTCCTCACGCGCCAGCCTGCGGACTGCTTCCGCCAGTGGGTGTTCGGAATAGCGTTCAGCGGATGCGGCGATGGAGAGGATCTCGGTGCGGGAAAGTCCGTTCAACGAAATGACATCGGTCACCTGCGGTTGACCCAGGGTAAGCGTGCCTGTTTTATCGACCAGCAAAACATCGGCGCGGGCAAGCAATTCAAGATACTTGCCACCTTTGATGAGGAGTCCGCGTTTGGCGCTGGCTCCAATAGAGGCAAGCATGGCAACGGGAGTTGCCAGAGCAAAGGAACAGGAACAAGCCACAAGCAGTACTGCTGCTGTGGAAAGGGGATTACGCGTAAAAAGAAATGTCAACGCGGCGATGACAGCGACAACAGGCAGATACCAGGCGCTGAATTTGTCGGCGATTCGTTGCACGTTGGCGCGGTGCGCTTCAGCCTCCTCCACCATTTTCACCACGCGTCCGAAGGTGGTATCCACACCGATGCGGTCTGTACGGATGCGCAGACTGCCGAGTTTGGCAATCGTCGCGGCGTAGACGTGTGTTCCGCTTGCGGCTTCGACAGGCATGGATTCGCCTGTGATGGCAGACTGATCAACGGTTGCCTGCCCGCTGATGACTTCACCGTCCACGGCGATCTTTTCACCGGGACGCACGATCACAATATCGCCGACTTTCACCTGCGCGATGGGGAGTTCGATCTCCAATCCCATTTGTTCGACGCGCGCAGTTTGGGGCGCAAGAGAAGTAAGTTCCTTAACTGCACGCCGCGCGCTTTCGGTGGTGAAGTTCTCAACATAATCACCGATACGCATGAACACAACCACCAATGCCGCTGTTACCCATTGACCCACTGCAAGCGCGGCAAGCACGCCGAGAGTCATCAAGGTGTGCGAAATGATCTGGCGTTTGAGTGTGGCGCGGATGACATTCATGAAGACAGGATAACCGCCTGCAAGTACCAGTACCAAACCAAGCAGGAAAGGCACGCGCTCGTTTAGAAGATCAAACAATCCCAAGACTTCACCAAATATAACCACGCTAAGAATGGTCGTGAATACGCTGACAAGCATGATGGTTAGTTTGCGGTTGAAATCGCCCATCGAAACGGGAGCAGGCTTGGGGGAGTCGGAAGCGGGCACATCATATCCCGCACCTTGAACCGCAGAGCGAATGGTTGGCATGTCCACTTGTGTGGGGTCGAGTTGTACTATCGCTTTTTCAGTGCCGAGAAACACATTCACGGATTGCACGCCAGGCAGTTTTTCGATGGCATGTTGAACATGCTGGGTGCATTCGGCGCAGTCCATGCCTGAGATGGAGATTTCGAGAGTTTGAGTATTAGTCATTTTTAGAAGCCTTTACATTGTAGCGTGTGCATTCATAGACACCTTTTGCAACATCGGCGAGCAGTTGGTCTGCCAGCGTGAGCAATTGCCCGACGCGTTGATCGCTTAGTTCATAGTAAACAAACCGCCCCTGCTGTTCGGCAATGACAAGCCCACAATCGCGTAAACACGCAAGATGGTTGGATACATTCGATTGCGTGAGTCCAGTCGCTTCCACAATTTCACCCACGGTGAGGGCTCCATTGTGCAGGGCGTCCAGGATTGAAAGTCGGGAAGGGTCGGAGAAGCCGCGAAAGAGTTTGGCTTGTATTTCAATGGATTTTGGATTAGCAAGTAGTAACATTCCAATTCCTTTCATATCATCATATCAGTATATGATGATATTATATCCAAGATAGAAAAACTGTCAAGCTACCACTTTGTTAGGGGGCATAAAGTTCCAGACGATAAGTGGCTGATTATCTATTTACAACAGGCAATGTGAAAGCGAAGGTACTTCCCTGTCCATCCCCAGCTGATTCCACCCAAATGCGTCCATGTTGTGCTTCTACAAGAGCGCGGGCAATCGTCAAACCGATGCCGCTTCCGCCGCCTGCCTGACGTGAACGGGATTTATCCACGCGATAGAAACGGTCGAAGATGTGGGAGAGATGTTCAGAGGGAATTCCCACACCTGTGTCATGAACAGTAATTTGAATTTCATCCTTTACTTGTTTTGCGGTGATTGTGATCCTGCCACCTTCTGGCGTATATTGCAAGCCATTGCCAATGAGATTTGTCAGGATCTGGATGGCGCGGTCTTCGTCGGCAAGGACAGGCGGGAGGTTGGGATTTAGGTCAAAGTCTAGTGTGATGCGTTTGGCTTGGGCTTTCGCGGCGAGTCGTTTGGTCACAGTATGCACGAGAGATGAAATGTTCACGGAGCGAATATCCAATTGATAGGCGCGGGCTTCCACACGGCTGAGTTCCTGCAAATCATCCACGAGCCGATTGAGGCGGTCTGCCTCTGTGTGAACTTGTTGAAATGTTTCATCGGTGGCAGGCAGGATGCCATCCATCAGACCTTCCATCGAACCCTTGATGGCGGTGAGTGGTGTACGCAACTCATGGCTGACATCGCCGATCAGACGACGACGCATGGATTCAATCTGATTTAGTTTCTCTGCCATCTGATTGAAACGTATGGCAAGTTGTGCGAGTTCGTCTTTGCCGCTGACCTGTACGCGCTCATCATACCGCCCGTCAGCGATGCGCTGCGCGGCTTGTGACATGGCTTGAACAGGCGCAATCACGCGGCGTGTGAAAAAGAAACTGAGCAACATGGCGGCGACCGTCGCGGCAAATGCGGCGTACAGGAGCGCCTCATTGAAACTGGCGCGGAAATCAATATATAGTTGTGGCATGGAATTATCATTTTGCCCCATCATCATCCCGTTTCCCATTCCCATTCCACCGTCCATCATCCCCATATGACGATTAAAGGAAGCAGGCAATGCAAACTGGCTGGCAAGGATCAGGACGATCACCCCCACGACGACAATGACAAGATAGGATAGCAATAATTTTGCGCCAAAGTGGCTTCTCAAATAGTCATTCATGATGGTTCATCCTCAAAGCGATAACCCACACCGCGCACGGTGGCGATCAGATCATCGCGCCCCAACTTTTGACGGACATGACCGAGATGCACATCCACCACACGCATTTCACCAAAGTATTCGCCGCCCCACACCTTTTCAAGTAATTGGTCACGGGTCAGGACACGTCCGCGATTTTCAGCCAATGCTTTCAATAGATCAAATTCAATGGCGGTCAACTCGATTGGATTTTCATCTACAAGGACGGTGCGCGCACCTGTGTCAATGCGGATGTGTTTGAAAGACAGCACGCTTCCTTCCACGCCCGAGCCTGCTCCTGTTTTCAGACGCCGTAACGCTGCCTTGACCCGAGCCACCAACTCGCGCGGGCTGAACGGCTTGGTCACATAATCATCTGCCCCAACTGAAAGACCAACAATCTTATCGGTCTCTTCTGTTCTTGCCGTAAGCATGATGACATATACTTCGGATTCGCGCCGCAAACGCGAGAGCAGTTCAATTCCATCCATGCCGGGAAGCATGATGTCCAGAATGATCAAATCAGGCTTGAAGGCGCGTGCGGCTTTGAGACCTGCATTGCCGTCCGCAGCAGTGTATATCTCGTACCCTTCAGGCTTGAGATACGCGCTGACCAGATTTGTAATGGAAGGTTCATCGTCAATGACCAGGATTTTTGCCATAGTATGCTCGCTGATAAGATTTAATCACATTTATTGTTGTTCTGATTGTAATGGCAATTGATACAAGCAAAATGCGCCGAATGGCTTATATCGGCGCATCGCGTTGGTTAGCCTGAGGAATTATTCAGTTTCTTCGATGAACGTTCCATGCCAGGTGTGCAGGAAAACCTGCCCACTATAGCCATTGACGCTCAACATGCCGACGATCTTGCCGTCTTTTTCAAAGTCGAGGGTGTAATAACCGTAGAACTGCATGGGGTGTTCTGTGGTCGCGCCTGTGATGTTAGCATCCAGATACTTTTGAGCATATTCAACTGCCTGCTCAGGTGTAACGGTCATTTCAGCAGAGACATCCAAAGGAGACGTGTTGTTCCAGTTTCCCATCATATTGCCATAGGCACCCATCATCCCTCCGAAACCGCCCATCATATTTTGGTGATTGACACCGCTGTATTTCAAGTTCCACATCATGTTGGGACCGTGTTCGGGGTAAGCTGTCTGCGAAATAGGATCAACGAGCAGTTCAAATGCGCCAACACCTGTACTGGTTTCCTTGACGATAACATAACCGTTGTTATCGAAGATCATGATCTCGGCGATCTCCAAATCGGAATTGTCCAGATTTGCCAGATATTTTTCTGTGGCGGCTTTCGTTTGGTCGATGCTCAAAGCAGGGAGGTTGGCGTTGTTGTAACCGTAGCCGTTCATCATACCGCCATTGCCCATCATCCCGCCGTTACCGCCCATCATGGACTGTCCACGTCCGTTCATCATCGACGGACCATAAGCATTGCTATTGTTCCAACCATAGCCATTCACACCTGCATTTGTGCCAGGTGCAAGGGCTATGGAAGGTCCAAAAGCATTCGTGCGGGCATACATACTTCCCGCGAAAAAGATGACAGCCGCCAGTGCGAGCACTGCGAGGACAGTCAGGGTTGTGGATAAAGTTTTATTCATGGTTTGTCTCCTATTTTTACGATTCACACGTTTGTGTGGTGTTTTATGCCGTTAGTATAGGATTCGCCAATGAAGCGAGTGTAAAGCGACTATAAAGATATGATAAAGGTTGTTTCGACGGCTAAATAAAAGTTTTTCTCCAAATACTTGGCGGCCATTTAGGAAGACTCATAAATCCAAATCCGTTCCATTTGAGGTGTCTCCTGCCCAGTTAGCACGCTCCATACAAGAGGTAATTCCAAGTCGAAGAGAAGCCCGCCATTCAGGACTGAGACTTCATGGACACCTGTGCCACGAGGAAGGGACATCAAGGGGTTTTGGCTTGCGAATTGCGATAAACGGTTTTGTTTGAAACTTTTCATTCGGCGAATGTCAGCAGGAGACACAGGCGAAAAAATAATTTTTACACCGCCGTCACCAGATGCGCAGATCAAGGATTGAGGCTCTTCAAACATTTCAAGAACCTGCAATTTCAGATCATAACCGCAAACTATTGAGGCGGTTTTGTTGAGCCAGCCCATAGGATCAGGAACCTGTGCGGTTCGTGCCAGGTGTTCGCGCTTGATTTTTAGATCCTGTACCGCCCAAAGGACTACCTGCTCCCGTAGACCGTCGATTGCCTTCCTTTGTCGTTCATTGCCCATGCTGATCAATGCGCCAAAGAAGATTACAGCAGCTGCCACAACTATTGCAAGAAGTATTTCCATTTTTTTCTTTTCCTTTTCGTTATTAGTTGTTAATAGAGTCGTCTTTTGTCCGTTCAGATATCATCTTGAACGATTCGCCCAGCCGTTCCAACGCTTTGGGACGTGGATCCACCAAACTTGCAGACGCAATTACCATGAATAAACCAAGCAAGCCAATGATCTGCCAAAATGGCAGGGAGAGCCGAGGCGGCTCAGGGCTTTCTTCTGGCATTGGTGTGTTCAGTATCAAAGTTGGCGTCGGCAAAATTACTATTGCAGTTGGCGTTATCAAAGGCAACAAAGTGCTGGTTGCTGTCGGTGACGGAGTCAGAGTAGCAGTTGCGGTCGCCACCTCCGGAACCACGATCCTGCCCACATCCTGCCCACACAACCCATTCACATCACAAGCCTGTGCCAGTACCGGGTATTCCCCCGAGGGAGCCAATGTTCCATCTCCAAACCGCCGATCCCATTTCACAATATAGGAATTCCTGCCGGGATCGAAGTCCAGTACCAACTCCTTCCAACGCTTTTGTGGATCACGGATGGTCACCTGGATGCTTGCAATCGGAAAGTGATTGGGGGAAACCTTCAACGTTCAAGTCTCCCAGATCCACCACCGTTCCGTGATGGATACAGCGGGCGGGGCATTATCCACGGTCAGACTAACTGAAACCATATCACCAACATTGCCGGCGCGATCCCTGCCACGCATCTGGATTTTGTACTCACCATTGGGCACTTCACCGGAATGCCCGTTGTAATACCAGCCATCTCCTGGGCTCATCGAGACTGCCTGCCAGGTGTTTCCTTCATCAAATGAGACTTCACCACTCTCCGGAGCGGATGTAGATCGGACAGGCAGCTGCGCCGGCGCAGTTGCCTGTCCCTGACTGCCTTTCATTTATAAAACCATTGAATGTTGGAGTGATACAGAATGAACAAGCGAGCCGTTATTTATGCACGTG
>JAGUZU010000125.1 GCA_020060625.1 Anaerolineales bacterium
ACCAAAATCCGAAAAGTGCCGCATCTTCGCTCCTATTACCACTTTTCTCGCTCTACTCGTACCTTTTTACATAGATCTTTTGGATAAAGTCCAGCTTAGGAGAAGACATGCCCGAACTCAAATATTCCTCCGCTGAATTGATGATCGTCAACGCCGCGCGCCTGTTAAAAGACGGCGATGTAGTCTTCGTCGGCGTCGGTCAACCCAACCTCGCCTGCAATCTCGCCAAGCGGACACACGCTCCCAACCTGGTCATGATCTACGAGGCGGGTGTCATCGGCGCGGAACCTGCCCGCCTGCCGTTGTCCATCGGCGACCCGACACTCGTCAGCGGGGCGCTTTCGGTGGTGAGCATGTATGATATCTTCGCCAACTACCTCCAGCGCGGCAACGTGGACGTGGGTTTCATGGGCGGCGCGCAAATTGATAAGTACGGCAATATCAACGCCACCGTCATTGGTGACTACGCGCAACCAAAGGTCCGGCTTCCCGGCTCCGGCGGCTCACAGGAAATTGCGGCATGGGCAAATCGCTGTTACATCATGACGCCCCACCAGAAACGCCGCTTCCCCGAAAAAGTGGAATTCATGACCTCGGCTGGATTCATCGACGGCAAAGGCGCGCGCGTAAAACGCGGCTTGCGCGGCGGCGGGATGCTTGCCGTCGTCACGGACATCGGCACGATGGAACCCGACGAAAGCGGCGAAATGACCCTCACCGCCCTGCACCCCGGCAAGACGATTGAAGAGGCAAAAGCCAACACAGGTTGGGAGTTGAAAGCCGCTCCGCAATTGAAAAGCACGGAACTTGTCACCAAAAAGGAATTGAAGATTCTGCGCGAGGAACTCGACCCGACGGGAATCTACCTCAAAGGCGCATCATAATTTCGGCGCATATCATCCAAACGTCCCCTTTACGATATTTTCGTTCGGGGTTATATCAAAACCATGAACGCCCCTCCCCGTCACATCCTTTTCGATCTTGGCGAAACGCTCATGCGCTCGCGCGGAGACTGGGATGCCATACACGAGCAGGCAGACCGCGCGCTCACCGAGTCGCTTCGCCAAAGCCGCATCCATCTGGAACCGCAGCGCTTCCGCACGCGGCTGCACGAGTACTACGAACAACGCGACAAGGATTTTCAGGAAACCACCTATCATTTCGTCCTGCGCGAACTGCTCAAAGAGTTGGGTCATGCCGATATAACGGAATCAGTCATCAGGTCCGCGCTCGATGCGATGTATGCCGTCACACAAACGAATTGGGAGATCGAAGACGACACCGTCGAAACGCTTCAAGGGTTGAAGTCCGCAAATTATCACATCGGCATATTATCGAACGCGGGCGACGACAAGGATGTTCAGCAGATTATTGAAAGTTTCGGCATCCGCCCTTTCTTCGACTTTGTATTGACATCCGCCGCATGTTTTTATCGCAAACCGCATCCGCGAGCATTCGAAATCGCGCTGGCGCATTGGAGCATTACGCCGCCGGAAGCCGTCATGGTCGGCGACAGCCTCGAAGCGGACATCTCCGGCGCGAAACGATTGAACATGACGGCGATCTGGATTACGCGCCGCGCAAAATTCAAGGACAAAGACATGCATCGCATCAAACCGGACTTTAGCCTGCGCAAACTCTCCGAGCTTTTCCCCACGCTGGAGCGGATCTCCCTCCCCCGTATCTGACAAAGGTCGCGGTACAATTCTGTCTCATGCCGACCAACCGCCTCCTTCCCTATGCCGCGCTCGCCGTGGGTATTATTGCTTTGAGTCTCTCTGCCATGTTCGTCCGCTGGGCGGATGCGCCCGGTGCGATAACCGGGTTCTACCGACTTTCATTTGCCACCATTTTGATGGCTCCAATCTTTCTCAGGCAACAGCAACGGCGCGAAGGAATTGACCGTAGGTTTCTGCTTTTCCCCATCCTCGGCGGGTTTTTCACCGCCTGCGATTTCGCCCTTTGGAACACTTCGGTGCATTACACAACCGCTGCAAACGCCACCCTGCTTGGCAATACTTCCCCGTTGTGGGTTGCGTTGTTTGCATTCTTCGTCCTGCGCGAAAAACTCAGAAAAAGTTTCTGGGTCGGCTTGACCCTCGCCTTATTGGGCGCAGTGTTCGTAGTCGGCAGCGACTTTTTGCAACACCCCACTCTCGGCATCGGCGACTTGATGGCAAGCGCGGCGGCAATCTTTTACGCAGGCTACCAGCTCATCACCCAGCGCGGACGCAAACACATCGACCCGCTTCGGTACACCTGGCTGGTAGGCGCAAGCGCGACAGGCGCGATGTTCATCATCAACCTTGTATGGGGAAATTCATTCACAGGCTATGCCCCGCAAACCTGGTTCGTATTTCTCGCCACCGCCGTTGTCTCACAAATGATCGGCTATCTCTCCATCTCTTACGCGCTGGGACATTTACCCGCCTCCGTCGTCGCGCCGACGTTGATCGGTCAACCCATTCTGACTGCCATCCTCGCCATTCCCCTGCTAGGCGAAATCCCCGCGCCAATTCAATGGGCTGGAGGTGCGGTCGCGCTGGCTGGCATTTACATCGTAAACCAGTCGCATGTTAAAAATCAGCGCGAAACGCCGAACGCCTGACCCTACCCTATCAACGAAAAGGATATACCCATGCTGGAAATTGCCACTGAAACCCTGAAAGCGCGAGTACCTGTGACTGTGATCGTCGTCAAAGGGGATGTTGACACATCCAATTACAAAACCTTCCTCGAACGAACGCAGGAAACGCTTGCCAGCGGCGCGCGTTATCTCATTCTGGATTTGAAGGATGTCCCCTTCATGAGCAGCGCCGGATTGAGAGTCATTCACACCATCTTCAACGAATTACGAAATCTTCACAATGATGTGAACGACGACGAACTTCGCAGGCAGATGAGCGCCGGCGCGTACAAATCGCCCCACCTCAAACTGGCAGGTCCCACCGCGCAGGTTCGGGAGGCGCTCGAATTGGGCGGATTCGAGACGTACATCGAAGTCTTCAACGATGTTCCCGGCGCGTTGAATTCCTTTTGATCTGAACGCCCTGCTATAATCAACGCATGTCAGATCTCTTCGACCATGCCATGCAGGAACGCATGAAATCGGAAGCGCCGCTCGCCGCGCGGATGCGCCCGCGCACGCTGGAGGAATACATCGGGCAGGAGCACATCATCGGCGAAGGGAAACTTTTGCGCCGCGCCATCGAAGCGGACAGGCTCTTCTCATCCATCATTCTGTGGGGTCCGCCGGGAACAGGCAAGACCACGCTCGCGCAGGTCATTGCAAACACCACCAAAAGTCATTTCGTCACCATCTCCGCCATCCTTGCCGGCAAAGCCGACCTGCGCGTGGTCATTGACGAAGCGCTCGAACGCCGCCGCCTTCACAACATCCGCACCATCCTCTTCGTGGACGAAGTCCATCGCTGGAACAAAGCCCAGCAGGACGCGCTCCTCCCCCATGTTGAAAACGGTACGTTCACTCTCATCGGCGCGACCACCGAAAACCCGTATTTTGAAGTCATCAAGGCGTTGATCTCGCGTTCGCGCGTGTTTCAATTGCGAAACCTGAATCAGAAAGAGACCGGGGTTCTTCTTGACCGCGCGCTGGCAGACAAGGAACGCGGCTACGGAAACAAACGCATCAAACTGGACCTCGAAGCCCGCTCCCATTTAATCGAAGTTTCCTCCGGCGACGCCCGCAACGCCCTCAACGCGCTCGAACTGGCTGTCGAATCCACCGCGCCGGATAAGGACGGTGTCATCCACATCACGCTGGATGTGGCACAAGAGTCCATTCAACACCGCGCAGTTCTCTACGACAAGGACGGCGACGCGCACTACGACACCATCTCCGCCTTCATCAAATCCGTGCGCGGAAGCGACCCGGATGCAGCCTTGTACTGGCTCGCAAAGATGCTCTATGCCGGAGAAGACCCGAAATTCATCATCCGCCGCCTGATCATTCTCGCGGGTGAAGACATTGGGCTGGCAGACCCCATGGGGCTGGTCGTTGCCTCTTCCGCCGCTCAAGCCTTCGATTACATCGGCTTGCCCGAAGGGATTTACCCCATCGTCGAGGCGACGCTGTATCTTGCCACCGCACCCAAGTCCAACACGGCGGGCGCGTATTTCAAAGCCATGAAAAAGATCGAAGAAGAGGGGCAGGTCTCCGTACCACGCCATTTAATGGACGGCAACCGCGACGCCGCCGCAATGGGACATGGTAAAGACTACGTTTATCCGCACGAGTTCGAGGGACATTTCACGCCGCAGCAGTATCTGCCAAAACGTTTGCTTGGCACCTATTTTTATTCGCCGTCCGAAGAGGGATATGAGTCGCAGGTCAAATCGCGGTTGGAGATGTGGCGGGATGCGCAAAGAAAAGCGCTGGGAATTTCCAAAGTTGAACACATCCCCGATATGAGCGAAGAACAAATCCTGGAGATGAAGAGGAAGATCAAATAATGCCTTTATTGCTGCTCATCCGGCACGGCGAGAATGACTACGTCAAGACCGGGAAAATGGCGGGAAGAATTCCCGGCGTGCATCTTAATGAAAAGGGGCAGAAACAGGCTCAGGCGTTGGCAGAGGCGTTGAAGGACATCCCCATCACGGCAATTTATTCGAGTCCGTTGGAAAGGGCAATGGAGACGGCGAGTCCCATCGCGGAATTACATAAACTGAAGATCATTCGGGAACCCGACTTGATGGATACGCATATTGGCAAGTGGCAGGGAAAATCATGGAAGGCGCTGCGGTTGATGAAGGCGTGGAAGATCGTGCAGAATGCGCCGTCGCGGTTTCGGTTTCCTGAAGGCGAGTCGTTTCCTGAGTGTCAGATGCGGATCGTAAACGTGCTGGAGCGCGCTGCGCAAACCCATAAAAAACCGCAGGACATTGCAGCGGTTGTTTTTCATGCAGACCCCATCAAACTCGCGGTTGCGCATTTCCTCGGTATGCCGCTCGATCATTTTCAACGACTGGGCTGCGACACTGGTTCATTGACCGCGCTTCATGTTGGCGAAAGCAGCGCGCACCTGATAAAACTGAACCAGCGCCCGCCGTTCGATTTTCTATCGAAAAAGAAAATGAAATAATGGCGAAGCTAAAACTTGACCTGCACGATATT
Source organism: Anaerolineales bacterium (assembly GCA_020060625.1). Taxonomy (GTDB): domain Bacteria; phylum Chloroflexota; class Anaerolineae; order Anaerolineales; family Villigracilaceae; genus Villigracilis. The sequence continues at coordinate 5,138 of JAGUZU010000125.1, forward strand.
TACAACAAAGGCGGCATGATTGACAAAGAGTTGAACCGCATTGTGGAGGAAGCCATCGAACGAAAGATCGAGCTGGTGGAGATCATTCCCGGCAAAGGCAGCGGGCAACTCAAGAAGAAGGTGTTGCGTTTTTTGAATCAGGGGCATATCAAGAATCTCTATCATCGCGTGGAGAAGGATGACAAGAACTTCGGGCGGATATTCATTCATTTTAGGTTTTAGAAAGAAGTAGGGCGGATTGACAATCCGCCCTACATTTATTTCCACAATTTTGCCAACTCGTTCAGCGACCTGCAATACGGCTCGATGCTTGGAATAAAATGCGCCTCGTTCTTCGCATGTGGACCAACACCCGACTGACCCCACACGACGGCTTGACCGCCCGGAGCGAATCTTGCGCTTGTACCGGGCAGCTTCTTCCCGATGCGCGGCTCTTCCCCCGCCCCAGCCTGTTTGACCGCTTCGATGAGCGCTTTCAACGCCGGATTATTCGGGTCACATGCCACGCCATTTTCCATTACGGAGAAATAGGCTTCCAATCCATTCTCCGCACAATACGACTCGACCTTCGACCTTAGACCTTCGACATCGTCCTGTGGAATAGCGCGGATTTCAACACCTAAAACACCCTCCGCCGCTGTGACATTATACACGCCCGGCGTGCCGACATTGATAAATGGGAATTTCGCCTGCGACTGCCAACCATCAGAGGATTTGAGAGTCAGATGCCTGGCAAAGATTTCATTCAAGGCTGAACGCGCGGCAATGAGTTTCTCGCTCAGGTCGCCAGTGCCTGCCACTCCGCTGTGACCTTTCGCTCCGCGCGCAATGACGTCGAAGCGCATCACGCCGCGATTCTCGATGCAAATCTCGCCGAAAAGTTCATTTCCTTTTTCGCCAGTACGTTCACCTGCGATAAAAAGGGACGGCATGAGATTAAGTTCTCTCAGCACATGCGGCGTGCCCCACGCTTCGGCTTCTCCGTTTTCTTCGTTACCGACGAGAAGCAGGGAAATATTTGGATATGGCTTTCCCAATTTCATCATTTCCTTCATCCAAACCAAATAAGTAGCAACGACAGTCTTCATGTCTGCGGCGCCGCGACCGTGGAGATAATCGCCTTCGATGCGCGGGGTGAACTGCGAGTCGTCGGGTTCAGGTTCGACGACGTCAAAGTGACCAGTTAGCAATATTTCGCCCTCACCCCTAACCCCTCTCCCGCTGGGAGAGGGGAATCGTGCAAAAACAGCGGGATATTTCCCGTCGAAGAATTTTGTTTCGAGACCCGCATTGCGGAGATAGTCATCAATTAATGAGCCTGCGCGGTGGACTTCATCCAAACGCTCATCTGGGCAAGCAGTAACGGATGGAATGCGAATGAGTTGTTGCGCAAGATCGAGAATTTCAGAAGTTTTATCGGGGTAGGAAACCTCGATCACAGCCTGAGTGCGCGGACGGAAGCGAATCGGCGCGGTTGGAATTTGGCGGATCACATCGCGCGAGCGTTGGATGAACTCGGCGATCTTGGTCGCATCGCTGCCAAGGGATGTGTAATCAGATGCAATGCGTTCCACGTCCGCTTTGACTTGCGCTTCATGCTCGTAGAAAATTTCCTTCAAGACAGTCAAAGGCACTTCGTCATTTGCGCCCAATTCCATTTGCAAGCGGGCGCGGATCTTTTCAGAAGTGTTGCGTCCGCCTTCAGACATTTCGATGAGGGGGGTCAAATCGCTCCACATGTTCAAGGCTTCGGCGAGAGGCTTGACTTCGTTAAGAGTCCATTTGAGGAAGGCGCGGACGGAGGTTGGCTTGCCCGTCAGCGGATTTTCGATCTCGGCACGCAGACCGTATTTGGCGGCAAGGTTTTCATTGGCGCGGGCGCGGGTGATGTCTTCGCGGTCATAGCGGAAGCCACGCGCAAATTTCGGGTCTGAGTAGATGCGGAGGAGCAAAAGATGTTTGAGCGTCAGATTTGCAATATCCAAATCCAATGAGTGACCGCCTTCGTCGGTGCGGACTTCGACACGTCCCATTGGCAAGTTGATTCGCGCCATCAGGTTTTGCTTTTCGATCTGCAGAGCCATCTCATCGGGTGGCGTCGCTTCACCCGCAGCGAACAAGCCGCGAGCGTAGAGAGAGGCGAGCTGGTCGCTCGTCGTGGAGATGATCCGCTCGACAGGTTCGGCAAAACTTCGGGCGCGGACGGGAGTCCAGTTATTGTTCCCAAAACGGACTCCGCGCCGCACGAGGTCATACGAGATTTGCAGGTAGTCGTTATAAGAACGATAGAGATCGGGAAGGTCGATGGCGGACGGATTTGGGAACGTGAGGTTGCGCACCGAATCGAATTCTGTGAGGGCGACTACAGCGCGTCCACCCCGGACCTGAGCCTGCATCGGCGTGGATGCAGTGGTTGCCACGAAAAGCGACGCGAACGCACGCAGGAGCCGCGCGGCGGTGATGTAGAACTCGGATTTGAATTCGTCGAGGTGCATGTCGCCGCGCTCGGTGGGAGTGAGATACATGAAGTCCCACGCGAAGAGCGGGTCTGGCAGGGAGAGGTTGCTGTGAATGCCAGTGGTTGCGAGAGTGTCACCATAAAGGTCAACGCATTTTTCAAGATAGCGGCGTTTGGCGATTGCCCAATCTCCTGGAATGGAATGATGACCAATATCCGTAACGGACAACAGGTTGCCATGCCAGTAATGCAGGCGTTCGCCGAAGTTGACGCCCGCGCGATGCAGGGCATTGATAAGCGAGGCTTCCATGAGGCGCGCTTCGTAGATCGCGCCGCGCGGGCTGTAATAGGGGCGGGTCGCCCACTCGATCATCCAGTGGAAGACTTCGAGTTGGCTGAATTGCTTCTGCCATGACGGGACGCACTCAGCGCGGAGATAGTCCACAAAAGAGTGCTGGCTGGGTCCTGCGCCGACGGTGAGCAGGGGACGCAGTTTTTCATCGAGCAGGTTCCATTCCTGTTCGAAGCCATTCAGTCCGCCTTGCGGTTTTTCTTTGATGGATTCTTCGAGCGCAAGCTGGTATTTATCGGCGAATTTTTGAGGCATGGTTAGTCCTAAAATAAGTTAGATGATTTCATAAAAAAGTGAAAAGTAGAAAGTGGAAAAATAATCTACTTTCTACTTTTCACTCACTACTTCTTCAGCCCGTTCAACCCTTCCATTAATCTCGCAAATGCGCCTTCGGTGCGTTCGGCAGGAGTGGCATAAGAGAAGCGGATCCAGTCACCGCCGAAGGGAGAGAAGAACGCGCCGGGGACAACGGCGACGCCATGATTCTCGGCGAGATATTGACCGAGGGGTTCAGTATCCGCCCAGCCCTTGGCTTTGATATATTCACTCACGTTCATAAAAGCATAATAGCCTTTGCCGATAATGTGTTGAAGTCCGCTTTCGGCGAGGAGTTTCTTCAAGACAGCACGGCTGGCGTTGGTCGGTTCGATGATAGTCTTGGCGGCTTCGTCGAATCCCATTTCGTAGGCTGCCATCGCAACTGCGAGCGAGAAGAACGAAGGGATGACTCCATGCGAGGCGCGCGCGGTGATGAACTTGATCACGGCTTCGTCCGCGATGAGGTGACAGTTGCGGATGTTCGATCCACCCAGCGACTTGGTGATACCGTCGAGGAACATGATGCGCTTACGTTCTTCGGGGGTAAAGTTCTTGAGGAAGGAGTTCAAGTCCATTGGCGATTCGTCGGTGACATAGTGATACATCCAGTCGAAGAGCACAAAGGCGACACCCGCTTCGAGCGCGGCTTTGGCAAGCGAGACCTGCTTCTCGACGGTAATGGTCATGCCGGTGGGATTGTCTGGATTGGTGATGACGAGACCGGCGATCTTACGTCCTTTTGATTCGGCGAATTTCACGCTTTCGCGGATCGCATCTTCAGAATATGCCCAGCCTTGAGCAGGGTCACCGGGAGCCCACAGCACATTTGCGCCAACTCCGTACGGACCCCAGTTGTAGGAAATCCACGGCACACGCGAGACCATGATGAGGTCGCCTTGCCGTCCATGACCGAGGGCGAGCATGGCTTGATAGGCTTTGATGAGGGCATCACGTCCGCCTGCGGTGCCGAGCACGTTGGCGGGTCCCCAACCGGAAGATGAGTCTAATTTCCAATATTGCTCGATGACCGCCTTGCGATAGGCGTCGGTGCCGAACGGCATATCGTAAGCCGTACCATGCTCGAGCTGGAGTTGAAGCGCGCGTTCCAGAATCGGCTTGGGCGTTCCGGGAAGCGAAGCGCCGCCGTCGCCCTGGGATGCGTCATAAATTTTCGCTCCCGCATTTTTCTCGACATAGACCTTCAGCGATTTGTTGATGAGGAACATGCGTGACGGCGGGATGTCCATCATCTGCTTGAGGTGGTCGCTGACGGGGACAAGATTCGATTCGTCAACGGCGAGGACGGGCGTGGTATTGGAAACTGACATGATGACTCCTTGTAATCTATCACCCCGATCTTTCTCCCAGCGGGAGAGTGACCAAGGGGGTGAGGACGGATTAAGAAAAATGCCCCGAAATTTCGGGGCATTTGGTTTACCTAGTGAGATCGAACGCGCTGCCGCTCGCCTGACAACCACCAAAGCCCCGTCACTGTAATAGCGCGGGTGTGATTGGTATTGGTGTTGGTATCAAGAATGTTCAGACTGGACATTGCGCGCAAGGATACCACTGGGATAATCAAGCGTCAAGATTCATGCTCGTGTATAGGGCAAGCACATTCCCGGTGGGGTCTTGAAAAACACCGAACCATCCCGTTTGGGGGATTTCGGTTTTCGGATAGATGACCTTGCCGCCCAATTCCACGACCTTTTTCAGATCAGATTCGATATCGTCACTATCAATGTAAACCAGCACCTGCCCGGCGGGGTTATCCTTGGAAACTTCGGGGAAACCGCCGCCGGAGCCGCTTCCGTCCTCCCACATGGTGTAGTTCATTTCCGGCGCGTTGACGATCTTCCAGCCGAACAGGTCGGAATAGAATTTCGCCGCTGCATTCACGTTTGCAGAGGGAATTTCAACATGGACAACATTTCTCTTGGACATAACATTCTCCTTTTCTAAAACGGACCAATGATGTTTTGATTTTAGAACATACGTTCCGTATCGTCAAGCGCCAGATATGGGGATTTTTGGGGGGATAACCCCAGATGTGCGTTTTCATCTTTTCGATATAATTGGGGACCATGCACAGCACATTGCACAAACATCGCGCATTTGCAGGTTTGGGCGCGGGATTGACCGCCGCCTCCATCTGGGGCGGCATGTATGTTGTCAGCAAGGTGGTATTGGGGGTAATCCCCCCTTTCGCTTTGTTGACTCTGCGCCTCGTCCTTGGCGCGGCGGCGCTGGGCGTTGCCATCTACTTCCGAGATAAACGCGCGAACACGAAAACAACGGTTACACGCGACTTCTTTCGAACCAGTTTCATGGTTGGCGTCGTTGGATACGGTGTTTCGCTGGGATTTCAATTTGTAGGCACAAAACTTTCGACGGCATCCAACGGCGCGCTGGTCACGTCTGCCACGCCGGCTTTTGTGCTTTTGTTCGCGCCGTTCCTGCTTGGCGAAAAAGCCACCCTCCGCCGCATCCTTGCGCTGCTCATTTCCACTGTCGGCGTGGTCGCGGTGATAGACCCGCGCAACGCGGAACTTTCGCCGTCTCTTTTTTGGGGCAATATGAGTCTGCTCGCGGCGGCGCTGACCTGGGCATTGTATTCCGTGCTTGTGCGCAAGGTTTCCCAGTCCGCAGACCTGCTTTGGTCGAGCACGATCATGCTGTTGGGCGGCGTGCCGTCGAGCCTACTGCTTGGTATTTGGGAAGTCCACACGCAGGGCGTCGGTGAAATTACCTGGGGCATCGTCGGCGGTGTGTTGTTTCTGGGGATTGTCTCCACCGCCATCGCCATGTTCCTTTGGAATTACGCCTTTTCAGAACTGCCCGCCGCCGCCGCATCGTTGACGTTCTTCGCCCAGCCGGTGGTTGGCGCATTGCTCGGTTGGTTTTTCCTCGCCGAATCAATCACCCGGCTTTTTATTGCGGGAGGTATTTTGATTGGCATCGGCATTTTGATCGCAACGAGGGAGTGAACCCGGCGTCGGCGAAGGGAATGTCAAAGAGGGGAATCAGGCAAAAGTTAAGCATGAAGCGGATGTCATTGAATGGAACAATGCATCCGCTTTGAAAAGATGGGAGGGGAGAAATATCCGCGAGAGCGAATTCCAAATCCTATTTCAAATTCTTTTCCGCCATCTTCCGCGCCAGGCTGACCGAGGCGTCACTGCCGACGGTGTGAAGCAGAGCCATGTTGGGCGGGCGCATCTCGCCGATGGGATAACCGCAGATCAACGCAACCTGCTGCCCCGGATCGATGCCGGACTTTAGCAAAACGGCGTCCACATCCGAAAGCATGTCGTCCATTGTATTGGCATAACGGACAAGGTGCGGCTCGACCCCCCACAGGAACGCGAGTTGATTGTACGTTTCGGGTTCGGGCGTGAAGGCAAGGATTTGTTTCGACGGGCGCGCCTTCGACATCAGCCAGGCGGAGCGACCCTGCATGGTGAAGACAGCCACCGCGCGAACATCGGGATCCTTTGCCAGCGCATTCGCCGCGCGCGCCATGGACGCCGCATCACTCACGCCCAAGCCTGCCCTGCCATCCTGACGGCTTCCCCACTCGATGAAGTGCGACTCTGCTTCGATGACGATGCGCGACATCATGGCAATCGCCTCGCTTGGGTATTCGCCCGAGGCGGTTTCCGCGGAAAGCATTACTGCATCGGTCCCGTCGAAGATGGCGTTGGCAACATCGGAGGCTTCGGCGCGGGTCGGCAGGGGATTTTGAATCATGGACTCCAGCATCTGCGTGGCGGTGATGACGAGTTTCGCGCGCGCGTTGGCGGCATGGATGATGGTCTTTTGCAGGGCTGGCACGCGTTCCGGCGGAAGTTCCACGCCAAGGTCGCCGCGCGCCACCATGACGCCGTCCACCACGTCCAGGATGGCGTCCAGTTCATCCATGGCTTCGGGCTTTTCCAGTTTTGCGATCAGCAGGGGGGCGCGGCGACTTTTGGAAAAATCCTCGATTGCGGCGCGGACTGCCTTTACGTCGCCCGCGCTGCGGACGAAGGAAATCGCCACTGCATCCACGCCTTGGGAAACGCCAAAGGCAAGGTCAGCTTTATCTTTTTCTGTGAATCCGGCAATGCGCAGTTTTATCCCGGGCAGGTTGATGCCTTTATGCGAGGAAAGCATGCCGCCGACCACAACCCTGGCATGAATAATGCGCCCTTCGGCGGTGGTCACTGCAAGCGCAAGGCGTCCATCGTCAAGCAGGAGTTTATCCCCTGGCTGGACGGATTCGAACAGTTCGCGGAAATCCACAGGCAGGAGTTTGTAGTCGGTTTTGGGCGGAGCATCCTGGGCGGCATACAGGCAAACCTGCTCCCCGCTTGCAAGTTGTAACGGGGTGTCCAGTTTTCCAACACGAATTTTTGGTCCCTGCAAATCCTGCAAGATTCCAATCGGGGTGTTGAATCTTTTTGCCGTTTCTCTTATTCTGGCTACACGCAAAGCATGTTGTTCGTGTGTGCCGTGTGAAAAGTTAAGCCGGGCCACGTTCATCCCTGAATGAACCAACGACTCAAGCGTCTGTTCAGAATCGGAGGCGGGACCGATTGTTGCAACAATTTTTGCTCTACGCATTCAAAAAGTTCCTCTTTTATATGGTAATTTTTTAGCAGCCTCCGCATTAAGAGCGGTTGTGAATAGCCCGCCACAAATTATTCGCAATTCGCGTTATTCGTGGCAAAGAAATACCAACCGCGCTCGAAAGGGAGACTGTCCAATTTTTCAAAACGCATTCATCATAGGTAAAAAACGAAGGAATGTCAAGACGGGCGGGTTCAACAACAGGTTAACAATAAAAACGGCGCGGAGTTGCGATCTCTCCGCGCCGTTCGATGGGGACTTCTATATGTAATGAAGTTCCGCCGCCTGTTTTTTTAACTCATCACGAAACTGCGGGTGGGCAATGTTGATCAGCGCCTGCGCCCTCTGGCGGATGGTCTTGCCGTATAGATCGGCGATTCCATATTCGGTCACCACAAAGCGGACGTGGTTGCGGGTGGTGACCACACCGGCGCCCAACTTGAGCATGGCTGTAATCTTGCTGATTGCCGCGCCATCCTTCATAACCGCCGTGCTTGGCAGGGCGATGATCGGCACGCCGTCTTTGGAACGGGATGCGCCATAGATAAAATCCAACTGTCCGCCGACGCCGCTGTAGAGTTTCGGTCCAATACTGTCGGCGCAAACCTGCCCGGTCAGGTCCACCTCGATGGCGGAATTGATCGCCACCATACGCTCGTTCTGCGCGATGACAAACGGGTCGTTTACATATTCCGTGCGGTGCAGTTCGATCAAGGGGTTGTCATCCACCCATTCGTAGAGACGCTTCGTGCCGAGGATGAACCCCGCCAAAATCTTTCCCGGATGCAGGGTTTTGCGCGCGTTGGTCAACACACCGGCATTAACAAGATCAATGACGCCATCGGAAAACAGTTCGGTGTGAATTCCCAAATCCTTTTTATCGAAAAGGTATTTCAGGACGGCATCGGGGATGCCGCCGATTCCCAGCTGCATGGTGGCGCCATCGGGGATCAAGCCCGCTACATACCCCGCGATCTTCTCGACGATTTCAGTGCTGCCCTCATCCGCCATTGCGAGTTCGGGAATGTCGTAACTGACCGGAACAATATGAGTGAGGCGGCTGACGTGAATAAAGGAATCGCCCAACGTCCTCGGCATCTTGTCGTTCACTTCCGCAATGATGATCTTCGCCGATTCCGCAGCGGACTTGGTCAGACCCACTTCCACGCCGAGGCTGCAAAAGCCATGCTCGTCCGGCGTGGAGACGTGAATGACCGCCACATCCACCGGCAGGATACCGTTTTTGAAAAGGAGGGGAAACTCGGAAAGCAGCACGGGCGTAAAATCCGCGCGCCCTTCCTGCACTGCCTTGCGAATGTTGGCGCTGATGAACATGGAATTCACCCGCAGGTGTCCCTCCATGTCAGGACCAACATAATCCGCCGCGCCCACCGTCAACGCCTGGCAAACCTCCACGTCTTTCAATCGGGGGGCATACGCCACCAGCGCGGCTAAAAGCGTCTGGGGAACGGACACGTTTCCCGTAAGAAAGATGCGGTCTCCCGATTTGATTACCTTGACCGCTTCCTCGGCAGTCGTCACGCGCTCCTGGTAAATACCCGCCGCGTTCATTTGGCTTCCTCCTTCGCGCTCAACCGCTCCAGGTGAAGCAATTTGCCGTTATGAGCATTGATGGCGGCTTCGATGAATGGATGGCTTTTCATCGTTGCCTCGATGCCGTTGTTTGCCACTTCCAAAATGTAGGGGATCGCGGCGTTGACAAAAACATGACTGGCAGTGCGGGCGACCAAACTGGGGATGTTTGGAACGCAGTAATGCACCGTGTTCTCTTCGATATACGTTGGGTTGTCGTGCATGGTCGGGCGGGAGGTCTCCACGCAACCGCCCTGATCGATGCTCACATCGATGATCACGGAGCGTGGTTTCATGGCATGTACCATTTCACGCGTCACCACGATGGGAGCGCGTTGTCCGCGAATCAGCACGGCGCCGATCACCACATCCGCATAGGCGGTGGCGCGCTCGAGATTGCGCGTGGTCGAAATCATGGTAACGATTCCCGGAAAATGGTCTGCGACCCTTTCCAACGCGGACAGGCTTTTGTCGAGGACGGTCACGTGCGCTCCGGCGCTGAGCAGCGATTTGGCGGCAGACATCCCGACCATGCCTCCGCCGATGATGACAACCTCCGCGGGCGGCACGCCGGGCAACCCGCTCAATAAAATTCCTTTTCCGCCGCGGTTGGTCTGCAGCAGGCGAGCCGCAATCTGCGAAACCATCGTTCCGCAGATCGTACTGAATGGGCGCAGGACGGGAAGTCCGCCCGCCGCATCCGCAATCTGCTCATAGGCAAGCGCTGAAATTTTCTTATCCACCAGAAGATCGATCTGGTCCTGCGAACTGGAAGCAAGATGCAAAAATCCGGCAAGGACGGAGCCTTCGCGCAACCATTCCAGTTCTTGTTTTAATGGACGCGCGATCTTCAATAGCAGGTCAGCCCGCCCGAAGACTTCTTCGGCGGAATAGGCGATCCGCGCCCCGGCTTGTTCGTATTCCCGATCGCTGAATCCAGCCGCCACACCCGCTTCATGCTCGACGAAAACCTGATGTCCATGCTGTGAGAGAATCTCCACTCCAGCCGGGGAAAGTCCCACGCGATATTCAAAGGGTCTGCTTTCTTTTGGAATTCCAATATACATGTTACCTCCACAAAAAACCCTAAAGGTCTTCGAGACCTTTAGGGTTTCAAAAGTTATTGCATATTGAGCGTTTCCCGAATGGATGGAAGCGCCCAATCAATCGTTTCCTTATCTATCACCAGCGGCGGAGCAAAGCGGATGACGTTATCGTGCGTCTCTTTTGCGAGAATGCCTTTCTTCTGCAGCGCCTCGCAAAACCGACGCGCGCCTTTCGCTTCCGGCTTAAGCTCCACACCAATCAACAATCCCTTGCCGCGCACTTCCTTGACGTGCGGGCTGGGAATCTCGCTCAACTGCTCGATGAAGTATTCCCCCAATTCCGCGGAGCGCTCCGCCAGTTTTTCCTCGCGAATCACCCGCAACGATGCGCGCGCAACCGCCGCCGCCAGCGGGTTGCCGCCGAACGTGGAGCCATGCTCGCCAGGTTGGAACAAGCCGAGGATGTCTTTATCCGCCAGCACGGCAGAGACGGGATAAAAACCGCCCGAAAGCGCCTTGCCGACGATGGTGATGTCGGCGCGGACATCGTCATGATGGGCGGCGAACAGTTTCCCGGTCCGCGCGAGACCCGTTTGAATTTCATCCGCAACCAACAAAACGTTATTTTTCTTGCAAATGTCCGCAACCTTTTTTAAATATCCGGCAGGCGGAATGATGACTCCCGCCTCGCCCTGGATCGGCTCGAGCATGACCGCCGCCGTATTGGGTGTGATCGCCTTCTCAACCGCCTCGGCGCTGCCGTATTCCACAACCACAAAGCCCGGCGTGAACGGACCGAAATCATCGCGATAAGATGGCTCAGTCGAAAATGAAATAATCGTCACCGTGCGCCCGTGGAAGTTGTTGCCTGCAACGATAATCTCGGCTTGATGGCGCGGAATTTTCTTGACCTGATACGCCCACTTTCGCGCCAGTTTGACCGCCGTCTCCACCGCTTCCGCGCCCGAATTCATCGGCAGGGACATTTCATAGCCGGTCATCTCGGAGAGTTCCTTATAGAGAAGCGGCAGCTGGTCATTGCGAAACGCGCGCGAAGTCAGCGTGACCTTCTTCGCCTGTTCGAGCAAAGCCTTCAAAATCTCAGGGTGGACGTGTCCCTGGTTGACCGCCGAATACGCGGAAAGGCAGTCGAGGTATTTCCTGCCATCAACGTCGTACACCCACACCCCTTCCGCCCTTTCGATCACCACATCCAACGGATGGTAATTGTGCGCTCCGTATTGTTCTTCGATATTGATAAAGTCTTGTGTTTTCATTAAGTTATCCTTATATGTCATTGCGAGCGGAGCGAAGCAATCTCTTATGCGCGGGAGATTGCTTCGGGCGGAAGAGCACCGCCTTCGCAATGATATTTATCCAACCCCAAACACCCGCGCCAAAATCGCCTTCTGCGCATGCAGACGGTTGTGCGCCTGCGGGAAAATCACCGAATGTGCGCCGTCCGCCACATCATCCGTCAGTTCCTGTCCGCGATGGGCTGGGAGACAGTGCATCACGATCACATCCTTATCTGCCTCGCCGACAAGCTTTGCATTGACCTGATACGGAGGGAAGACCTTCTCGCGTTTTGCGGATTCTTCCTCCTGCCCCATGCTGGTCCACGTATCCGTGTAGATGACGTGCGCGCCCTTCACCGCCTCATGCGGATCGCGGATAAAGGTCAGTTTACTGCCGGTTTTCTTTGCGATCTCTTGGGCGATCTCCACCGCCTTGGGGTTCATGTCGTACCCTTCAGGCGAGCCGACGGTCACATTCCAGCCAAGCAAAGCCGAGACGTGCATAAGCGAAACGGTCACATTGTTTGCGTCGCCCACGTAACTGACGTTCAAGCCTTTGGAATTTTTGCCGAATTTCTCGATAATCGTCAACGCATCCGCCATGCCCTGGCAGGGATGGTTGTAATCGCTCAAGCCGTTGATAACGGGAATTTCCGACCACTTCGCCAATTCCAGCACGTGTTCATGGTCGAACACGCGCGCCATCAGCCCCTGCACATATCCCGAAAGCACCCGCGCCACATCCGCAATGGATTCGCGCTTGCCAAGCCCGATCTCATTCGGCGAAAGATATAACGCGTCGCCGCCGCCATGCCGCATTGCCATGTCGAACGAAACTCGCGTGCGCAGGCTTGGTTTCTGAAAGATCATGCCCAATACTTTGCCTTTAAAAATTGGCGCATTCCCCTTCTCAAAATATTCCTTCTTGAGGGCAACCGCCAGGTCGAGCAGGTCTTGAATTTCATCCGACGAGTAATCCGATATCGCGAGAAAGTCCTTCATATTAACTCCTTGGGTTGAAAGTATATCGTTATTATCTCATCTTGCGACGTCTCTTGCATCACGCATTTGGCATGACAAATTACGCGCTCCGAAACTTCTTCCAGTACCGCATCAATCCGTCGGCGCTCATGGCAACCGGGTTTGCCAATGAATAGGCGCGGATTACCTCGTCGCTCAAATTCTTCACCTTCCCCTGCTCCTGCATCCATGCGGTGAATTCCTCGCGCAGTTCTTCGATGGACGGATTCTCCGCCATCACACCCGCCAGCCATTTCTCCGCTTCGGTCAGCGTTTTTTCCATTTCATCAATTTGCCATGCGGCATCGTCGAAAATCCCAAAGTGGGTCGGCGCAATGCGGGAGAACTTCAACGAGCGCAAACGCGCCAGGCTTTCGCGCCATCGTTCAAAGTTCAGTTCAGGCGGCGGCATGGGCGCGCGCAGATATTGAAATCCGGGAATCCGCACGCCGCCAACATCCCCGCTAAAGCACACATCCTCGAAGAGATAGGCATAATGATGCTCGGCATGACCGGGCGTATTGACCGGGACGAACCGCAGAGTGCTGATGACAATCTCCTCCGCATCATTCGGGACTTTGAGTTGATTCTCCGCCACAGGCAGAATCTCGCCCCAGAGTTGATCCATCTTGTCGCCATAAATGCGCGCGGCGCTGGCGATGAGTTTTTCGGGGTTAACCAAATGCGGCGCGCCGTTTGGATGGACGTAAATCTCCGCGCCCTGTTTGGCAAACCAGCCCGCCGCGCCCGCATGATCAAGGTGAATGTGCGTCAGCAGGACGTGGGTAATGTGTCGGGGAGATAAGCCTTCGGCGGACAGGGCAGTTTCCAGCGCGGAAAGAGTCGAGCCGGGTCCGGTTTCGATCAACACCGCGCCATCGTTATGTCGAATCAAATAAGACGCGATGGCTTGCGTCTTATTCTGGAAGTTCAAGTCAATTGTGAGAATACGGGAGTTTGCCATAAATGCGTATCCTGTAATTTAAAAGTGGAAGTGAGCTCCGATAATGCTTGTGAAATATCGGCGTCGCAGGCAATCACGCTGACAGGCGCGCGTCGTTCGCGCAGGGAGTTAACGAGCGTGTCTGTGCCGGGCGGTCCGCCGAAGGTTTGCGCGTCGAGCAAAACGACAATCGGGTGCAAATGACGCATGAGCAGTTCATCCACAGCCTGCACAATATCGGGGCGTACCGTGGGCGTAATAAGGATGACGCTGGAATGCTGGGGCAGCTGCATCGCCTGCGCCGCAACGAGAGCGGCAATTGAAAGTTTGCCGTTCGCTTCGACGAAAGCCAGTGTTTCGAGAATTTTCTCCTCCTGCCTTTCGCTCCGTTCAGCCGGGTGGATCGTAAACGTCTGCCCGGCGCTGGCATACCCAATAGCGCGCCGCTGACCGATAAAATAATGCGCCAGAGACGCCGCGATGCTCACGGAATATTCGAGAGTGGAAGGTGGAAGTTTAAACTTCGGACGTTTCATCAACGGCATCAGATCGAGCGACACATCCACAGGCTGATGGTTTTTTTCAAAATGAACATTTCTCTGGGAATCGAGATACAGCCAGATTTCCGCCTGCGGGTCCTGCTCGAATTCCTTGACCATCAACCGGTTACGGTGAATGCTGATGGGCCAGTGAATTCGCTTCATGGCGTCGCCGTGTACGTATTCGCGCACGCCCGCGGCATGAGGGGTCACGTCCTGCGATTTTCGGCGAATGACCTGTCCGCCGGGCAAAAGTCCTGGAGGTGCGGGAAACGACTGGATTTCATAAATCACCGGAAAAACGATCAAGGTTTCCTGCGGCGGGAATGTTTTCCCCGCGCGGAACAGCCCAAAGGGGTCGCCAGTCGTGACGCGTGTCGGTCCAAGCGGAAAGCCCCCACGACGCGTCAACCATGAACGGGCGAGATAACTGCGTTTTTGGCGTCCCGGCACGAGGGTGAAGAGGCGCGAACCGGAAGCCAGGGGCAGCGTGGACTGGTTGATTACTTCGATCCATGGCGCAAGCAGGCGGCTGTTACTCGCGAGTTTATACCCTTCATCGAACACATCGCCGACATTGGCTCGCAGTTCACGGGCGGTTCTTTCAAGGGATAATCCGCGCGCCGCCCAATGAGTCCACCCCCAGGCAGCCCCAATCAGAAGGATTCCGGCATATAAGAAGCGGGAATAGAGCGAAGCGCCGTTCACCAGCACGCCCACAAGCCCGACGGAGAATACCAAAAAAATCAGGATGCGACCCGCGCGCATTCCTATTTTTCCCCCGCCAATTCAGGCGCAAAGGAACCGCCCGGTACCGGCGTCGCAAGGATGATTTCCTGCATGATGCGGTCCGAGCTCAAATCACGCAGCCGCGCCGCCGGACTCACGATAATTCTGTGCGCCAAAACCGGCACAGCCAACGCCTTGACATCGTCCGGCAAGACATGGTCACGCCCCAGCAATGCGGCGCGCGCCTGTCCTGCGCGCGCCAGTGAAAGGCTTCCACGAGGGCTTGCGCCGAGATACACATCCGCGCTTTGCCGGGTCTGGGTCGTCAATTCCACGATGTATTTCTTGACTGCCGGAGAAACATGGATGCGCTTTACGGCATCCATTGCCTGCAAAATCTCGTCCAGTTTCGCAACAGAAGATAAGGTTTCCAATGGATGTTGTATTTTTTGGTCGTCTATCACCCGGATCTCGTCCGAGATACTTGGGTATCCCAATCGCATACGAAGCAGAAAGCGGTCCAACTGCGCCTCGGGAAGAGGAAATGTTCCTTCGTATTCGATCGGGTTCTGGGTCGCAAGCACCATAAACGGCTGCGGAAGCGGATGCGTAACACCGTCCACTGTGACCTGCCGCTCTTCCATCGCCTCCAGAAGCGCCGCCTGTGTTTTTGGCGTGGCGCGGTTGATCTCATCCGCCAAAATGATCTGACCGATCACAGGACCGGGACGAAACTCAAATTCATTGGACTGTTGGTTATAAATGGAAACGCCCGTCACATCGCTTGGGAGCATGTCTGGGGTGAACTGGATGCGGTTGAAAACACAATCCAATGACCGCGCCAGGCTTCGCGCCAGAATGGTTTTCCCCACCCCGGGCACATCTTCAATCAGCACATGTCCCTGACTCAACAACCCGATCACAACCAGTTCAAGGGACTGCCGCTTTCCGACAATCACTTTCTCAAGACTGTCAAGCACACGTTCGCCAAACGATTTTACATCCACCATCGATCCAGAAATCCTTTCCAAGAAGATGTGCGAATTCTATCACGCGGCTGGAGTTGCAGGCAAACCCCGCGCGCCAAATAACAAAGCGACATTGGAGAGCGCGGGGTAAATCGTGTATAATTTTAGCCACGCCCCAGTAGCTCAATGGATAGAGCGCCTGACTTCGGATCAGTAGGTTGTGGGTTCGACTCCTGCCTGGGGCGCCTCCTTTTTTTTCACTTTCCCATCACATCAGCGATTGTCCCCATTGAGGGGATGACATGGGTTCGACTCCTGCCTGGGGCGCCTCCTTTTTTTTCACTTTCCCATCACATCAGCGATTGTCCCCATTGAGGGGATGACATGGGTTCGACTCCAAAGCAAAACGGGCAATCCCTTCAAGCCTTTGCGGGATTGCCCGATGAAAACCAAGGTTATTTACTAATCGTGATCCTGCGATTGCGTGTCGTCGGAGGTATCAGATTCAGCGAGTTCAAACTTCTTCGCCTTATCTTTTCGAACAGACGCCCGAATAACAAATATTGCGACTCCCGCAACCGTCAAAAGGGATACAATCAGGAAGGGCGCCAGCCATCCGGGCGACGCAAGCGCCACAGGAGCGGTTTGACTTGGAATGGGCGTACGAAGAACCTGTTCGGCTGACGGCACACCCTCACCTACTATCGAGAATAAGGATGTCGCATTGCCTGTAGCAATTTGGGACCCATCTGAAACTGCAAACACACCCGCCAATTGATCCTGCAAATCCCTCTGTAACAACACATTTCCTGCTATAGCCACGCCGGCGCTCGTGTTACCGGAGATTACAAGGATTGATTCCCCAGAATTGAACGGGGATGTTAGCAATTCCAAATAACCCACGCTTTGTCCCGATGGTATTCGATAAGATATCTGCAATTGCTGCTCGCTGGCTGTGTTGTCGTTAAAATCGAATGGCGCAGGAAGTTGATTGTTAATCTCGTCGATAAAGGGAATATCACCTGGCGCCCCAATTATAATCATAGACCGATTCGAACGAACGGCATCAGGGATTGCGTCGCCGAAATAAACATTCAGATTCGAAATCCTCAACCGGGTGGCTTCTCCAAATAAATAGGAAATTTGCCCAGCGATCCCCCATGCGACAGGATCTGATGCCGGCAATATAAAGGCGACATTCCCAAGATCGCTGTTACTTGTGAACAAATCCGGGAAAAATTTCAAGTCGCGAAACACAATATCGGATAACAGGTTGTCCTCGGAAGCGGGCAAAAAGAGCAAGGTTTGATTCGAAACAGTCAACCAGGGATCGATGAAACCGATCTCGTCACAGGAGGGATGAACCAGCATGGATGACCGAATTTCAAGCAAATTTTCGCCGTAACGTAAAACTCCCGGCGGGATTCTGACCCGTAACGTGGTTATCTGTTCGGTCTCCTCGGTGAAAACATCGGTTGCAAAGACCTGCCCGTTCAGATAGACCGAAAGCGACGACGAACCATACCCCAACAGCGCGGAGTGGTAGTACACCAAATCAATGTAACTTTCCTTGGACGCAACCTGGGATTTCGAAATATGAAATCTGTAATCAACGGAGGAGGTGCCGACACCGTCCAGAATTTCGGTCGGATAACCCAAATCTTCCAGCGTAAATTGTTCTACAACAGGGATATCAGATGTAAGAAATTGGACGTTGGAAACATAAGCCAATGCCGATCCCTGGTATGCCAATACATTCCCGGTACTCATGGCAAATGCCGCCTTGGAAAGGGCGTCCAGAGATTTTCCACTCACAAGCATTATCGCCTTGGACGGGTTCCATGGCGATAATGCCATCTGCAGTATTCCATCATCGCTCGACGCGGCTGGAACACCTTCAAATTGCCCGTCGCGCACGGGGATTTCAAAACCCACGTCGGAAAGAACGTCGAAATGGCTCGGCAACCCGACAAAAATCAGGTGATTTTGACTCCGCCGAACATCATCCAGTGCCTGATAATTAACCAGATTAAAGTCATACGCATCATCAATCATCGCCCCAAACCCGGCGGTTACATTCATTGCAGCCTGCAATTCCAATGGATCGGGGTTATCCGGCACAACCACCAATACGCTGTCTGGAACAATTGAGTTCTCCAGATAAAATGGCGCCGGAAGACGGGAGAAATCAATCTGCGGGCTGTCTTCTTCGTACAACAAGTCAAAATATGAGGAGGGCTTTATGGTAACGACAGAGTTGAGGTCATACGTACAGCCCAACTGGGCATCGAATGTTATCGATAACACATGGCGTCCGTCTTCACGACTGGGTACAAGCGCGTCGTTCGGAATTTGAAATTGTTGCACGTAACTGCCAGTTGCCCCCGCAGAAATAACGCCCAACACCACCTGATTAAATCGCACAATCAAATTCGACCCAATTAACGCGTCTTCTTGTATCCTGCCCAAGTCTGCGCCGCTGACAACAACGTCAAAGTGCAATTCAAGCAGTCCGCCAGGAGCCAGTTTCCAGTTCGGCGGAACGCTAAACAATAAACTGGTTGCGTCCAATGGACTAAAGAGGTTCCGTTCCCTCACGCCTAGATCGGAAAACGAAAAGACGGCCCGATTATCTGTGATTTCAATCTCATACTCCGGCTGGAACATTTTCCCGCGCTCGGAAGACTGTGCAAAAGCATGAATGGGAGATGCAAGTAAAACAAGTAAAAGGGCAAATACAATTATTTTGGTCTTTTTCATAACAAACTCCACAGGTCAAAAACAGACAACACAGCGGCACATTGGGCAGATTAACCGAATGGGCGCACCTTGTAAAGATTTATCTTTTCGTCAGATTGCATGGAAATTTCAAGGGCGGCTTGAGCCTGATTTACAATAACATGGAACGGTTCGCCGCCTTGACGATCCGCCAGACCAATTCTCGGATCGAGCGTCAAATTTCCCACATCGTTCGGCTCGAGGGAAAATTGCTCATTCAGCACCTCCTGAATACGAGACATCCGCTGCCGCGCCGCCGCGCCATCCGTTGACGGCAGAAGTACGCTAAATTGCAATTTGGACCACCTGCCTACAATATCGTTCCCCCTCAATTGGTATTTCAATGTTTCGGTGACTTTCTGCATGATCTGATTGATATACGTTTGAGGCAAAGAATCATAGAACCCTTCAACACCGTTCAGGAATATGAAGCCCAAAGTCAGCACGCTTCCCGGATTGTTCGCCATTTCATCCCTCACGCGCCGCTCAAAGAAGGAACGCGAGAACGCTTGTGACTCATAGTCAAACATCTTTCGCTCGCTCAGTTTGTCCAGCGTACTGGCAAGCATGTCGCGGAATATTGCCAGCCCCACACCTATCACGACTCCAATAAGGAACGCAAGCGCCGCATCCTGAAAAGGACGCGGATAGTAAGGTTCCAGAGGAACAACGGCTTTGTCCAGGAAATCTATATCATAAGCAACATATAATTCCTGAATGAAATCAATGGCATACTGTCCGATACTGTTAGCCAGCATGGCTGTCACTTGCGGATCAGGACCCTGAACGTTGAATCTGATGATATTCGTATCGGGCAGTACCGCAAAGGAGGTGGTGTAATCGGCAAAATCCTCCGGGTTGCCGTTCAACAGCCTGATCGTGCTGTTAATAATTTGTGGACTGTTGATCACCTCTGCGTACGTCGTGATGATCGACCGCTTATCCAAGGCCTCCAAACTATTGACCATATCCCGTCCTTCCACATAATTAAGGTTCGGACTAATAATGAACCGCGCGGAAGATTCGTACAACGGTGTGGCTATAAAATACGAGAAAACCAAGGACAAATTTACCGCCACAAGCACCGACACGAGAATTAACCACCAACCCCTCTGGATCATCCGAAGGTAAAATCGTATTTCCATATCGCAAGCTCTCCATCAATTGGTAGGAAGGTAAATAAGATTAAGAAAACATGAAAATCAACTAAGGTATAATACACCAAGGTTTGCAATTTTGCAATGTCGGAAAATCTGGCTCACACAGCCAAAATATGTCAGACAACTTGTGTCCCCACACTGTGGAGACAGCAACCGGAGTACGGGTTACTGGACACCTTGGCTTGATCTAAGAGAAATAGGAGCGCATTGCGCATTACAGCGATTCTCCCGATCTAAAACCTTACGGCTCATGTGTAATCTGTGTGCGGACGTTAGAGAACGTCCGCTACGCAGGCATGTTTTTGCACAACTTTTACACATGAGCCAACCTTACATGATCATTGAAGAGTTCTCATTTAATGAGCGCATCACTCGCCGGCAATTTCGTCATCTCATTATTATTTTGGCTCTGTGTGGGTGGAATCCTTTACGCCTACGCTGGCTATCCTGTCTTGGTTTTTCTGCTGGCTAAAATGAAGCCCGCCCCTCCTGCCTACGGAGAATACCATCCCTGCGTCACCTTGCTGATTGCCGCCTATAACGAGGAAAGAGAGATCGAAGAAAAAATCCAAAACTGTCTTGCCTTGGATTATCCCGCGTCCAGCCTGCAAATTCTCATCGTAACCGATGGCTCCACCGACAGGACGCCGGAAATTGTGCAATCATACGCGACTTCCAGAATTGAGTTGTTACATCAAACCGGGCGGCGGGGAAAAACGGCAGCCATCAATCGGGCAATGCCCTCCGTCCGCGGGGAAATCGTCGTTTTCTCTGATGCAAACAATCACTATCTGCCAGACACCATCAGCAAACTGGTTGCCCCATTCCGCGACCCAAAAATTGGGGCGGCGAGCGGCGCAAAAGTGATTGAAAAAGGCGACGGCAGTCTTGGCGCTTCCGAAGGCGCCTACTGGAAATACGAATCGTTCATTAAGAAACAGGAAAGCCGCCTCGGAAGCTGTACCAGCGCGGCGGGAGAAATTTTGGCGATACGCAAAGATTTATATATTTCACCGCCCGATCACATCATCAATGATGATTTCTTCATTGCCATGCAAATCATTCGACAGGGCTATCGTCTCATATATGTGCCGGAAGCAAAATCCATGGAACGCGTCTCCCCAACCGCACAGGATGAAATCGTCCGCCGCACGCGCATCAACGCAGGGCGATATCAAGCCATTGCAATGACAAGCCGCCTTCTGCCGTTAAACAGCCCCCTGCTAATATGGCAGGTCATCTCCCACAAATTTCTTCGTCTCTTCGTTCCTTTCTTCATGATCGGAGCAGCCGCGTTCAATCTGATAGCGGTCATTTATCCTCCGCATACGAAAAGCCTTGCCCTGCTAGGACCACCCTTCGGCATCATTCTGTTTGGACTGCAAGCTTTATTCTACGCGCTCGCCATCATGGGAGGACAATTTCCACACCAGGGAGAACGGAACCGCTTCTTGAATCTGCTCTACCTGCCCGCTTTCCTGACAAACAGTAACCTTGCCGCATTAAAAGGATTCTCTCGATTCCTGCGCGGCGGGCAAGCCCATCTTTGGGAACGGATCCAACGACGGTGAAAACTGGTTCTCCCACCAAAGCCGACATCACGCCCGATCCGAATCGCCCGAAAACCCTGATCGTGGATCTTTCCACTAACTATGGCGGATCCACATCGCGCGTTCTCTCACTGCTTTCGCGATTCCCGGAAGGACAGGTATCGCTGGCGGCGCTGGAGGGAAGCGCTATATCAGGGGAGGCGCAAAAACTCGGATTGCCAGTCCAAATCGTTGGGAAGCGCAAAACCGATCCCAGCATTGTCCCGCGCCTAACCCGTCTGATCCGAGATCGTAACATTCAGGTATTGGACAGCCAGAACATTCAATCAAAGTTCTACGCCAGTCTGGCGTCCATGCTGACCCACACCGCATTAGTATCCACCATCAACAGCTGGTATACGAACGAACACGGCGGAACTTCCCTGAAAGGGCGCATCTATACTTCGCTGGAACTCGCCACAAATTGGAATCTTTCCCTTTACATCACCGTTTCCGAAAACGACCGGAAATCATTATTGCGCTCCGGCGTTCGTGCCGATAATATCGAATTGATCTACAACGCAGTCGAGATAAAGAAAAAAACCGGCATAGACGATAATTGGCTGCATAAAAAACTCGGGATCCCGTCAGATAGGTTGCTTTGCACCGCTGTCGGGCGGCTCGTGGCAATCAAGGGTTACGATATCCTGGTCGAAGCAGCCAGGCAAGCGTGCAACGAAATTCCCTGTTTGACCTGTGTCATTATCGGGGAAGGCGAAATGCGCGAGGAATTGACCAACCAAATTCAGGAGGCTGGTTTGGGAAGTCGCGTCATCCTGGCTGGATACTTTGATCGGGACGCCGTGTTGGCAGCGCTCCAAACCAGCGATATGTTTGTCATGCCATCCCGATATGAAGGCACGCCCATCGCCCTGCTTGAAGCGGGAGCATTGGCGCGTCCAATCGTGGCGTCGTCCACTGGAGGAATCCCTGAACTGGTCACCGACGGGGAACACGCCCTGCTCGTCCCCCCGGAGGATGCGCCAGCCCTGTCGCGCGCGATCGTCCGTCTTTGCCAGGACAGGACAGTCGCAGAAAAACTTGCCCGTAACGTGCAGCAGCGCGTGAGGTCCCGTTTCGGGCTCGAAGCGCAGGTATCCGCCACACTTCGGGCATATTTAAAAGCCTGGTTAAAACATAAACAGGAGAGATGAATGTACCTAAACGACAAGCCCGTGGTGAAATCCCGACGGAGTTCCATAAAGAAGAGACTGCTGTCCGTTGCCTTTCACAGCGGGTTGGTTCGTGCGGGGCGCGGCTTGTGGGCAGACTCGCTGACCGTTTTGAATTACCATCGCATCGGGGACGTTTCGCAGGACGGTTTTGATACGTTCAAGCCCACCGTGAGCGCCAGCGCGGAGGGATTCGCCGCGCAAATGGATTACACCCTGCGTTGGTTCAACGCGGTATCGCTGGGGGACGTGGTCCGATGGCTGGACGGGCAGGCGAAACTTCCCCCTCACGCCGCGCTGATTACCTTCGACGATGGCTACCTGGATAACTACACCCTGGCATATCCCATCCTGCGCGAACGCAATCTCCCCGCCGCGATCTTTCTCACCACAGGCCATATCGAGCAGGACGTCCCATTCTATTGGGAACTCCTCGCATACTGCTTTTATCATACCGGGCGGGATGCGATCACATTCCCCAACGGCGCCCAAATGCAGTGGAAGGATGCGGCAGAGCGGAACCGCGTCGCAATGGATTTGGCTGAAAGCCTGAAAGTCCTGCCTGAGGACGAGAAGGCGGCGTGGGTTTCCCGCCTCGCTTCGACTTTGGACGTGTCTGTGCCAGGCGGTTTCTTTCGGAATCTGATGATGACCTGGGAACAGGTCCGGGAAATGAGTCGCGGCGGAATCGAATTCGGCGGTCATACCGTCCGCCACCCGATCTTGAGCCGGGTTTCCCTCGAACGGGCAGGGGCGGAGATCAGCGACTCGAAGGCGCGGGTCGAGAGGGAACTGGGCAAGCCCGTTCTCGGGTTTGCCTACCCCAACGGCGGCAGGGTTGATTTCAACCGTGAAATAGAAAAGCTGGCGGAACAGGCGGGATATCGCACCGCTTTTTCGCTGATCAATGGACCTACAAGCCTGAGGGAGATAAAACGGAATCCGTTTGCGATCCGCCGCATTTTCATTTCCCACCGCCACTCCATCCACGAGTTCGCCGTGTTGACGAACTGGGTCAACCGCTACCGGCGGGATTGACCCATCCTCCTCCCAACAGGGCTACATCCAAAGGCGCATCCGCTTTTTCGCGCGAAGAAGCGCCTTCCCCAGCACAGTCCGGTCCCGGAGCCACATCAGGTGGTAATACAAGCCTGACGCCTTCAGGCGAAACAATCTCATACTGTCGCAGCCGAGGCACTCGATGCGCCAACGGTTGAATGGACCCTGCGGCAGGGAGCTCGCGCCGCACGCCCCTTCGTAGCCGCTCTGCGCGACCATTTCAAGAACCGCATCATTGACGAGGTCGTAAGGATAGGAGAAAAAACCGATCGGCACATCGAGGGCGTTGACCAGGAGTTGCCGCGAGTCATGAATTTGCCTGCGAGCCTCTTCGGGGGAAACGCGGGTGAGCGCGGCGTGCGTCAGGGTGTGGCTGCCGAATTCGATTCCCGCCATTTTCATCTCGTGAATTTCGTTCAGCGACATGAGCCGCGGCGCGAGACCGTCCTCGTATAGATCCCAGTCATTCGTCCCGCCGATCCGTTCCGCAACGAGGAAAATGGTGGCGGTCATGCCGTATTTCCGCATGATGGGCAGGGCGGCGGCATGGTTGTCTCTGTATCCGTCGTCGAAGGTGAGGGCGACGGCGCAGCGCGGTTTCTCCATCAGCCCGTTTTGGATCTGCGCCAACTGGCTGAGAGTCAGAGACCGATAGCCGCCTTCGGCCAGGTACCGCATCTGCGCTTCGAACCGGACGGGGGAAAGACTCATGCCCGGGTACAAGTCTTGCCCCGGGGCTGTGTCGTTGACGCGGTGATACATCAGGATTGGGATCATTGGCGCAGCCCCGCCTCTTCCATCGCGTTTTGCAGAGCCTCGGCGCGTTTCAGCCAGGTATGCTGCACCGCGGCGACACTCGCCCGGCAGCCCAGCCGTCCACGCAAAACCGGGTCCCCGGTCAGGGTTTGAAGCGCAAAGGTCAAAGCGGGGATATTCTCACGCTCGAACAAATACGCGTTCTCGTTATGTTCCACGATTTCGGTGATGGTCGGCTGGTCCGGCGCGACGACCGCCTTGCCGAGCGCCATGTATTCATACACCTTCATCGGATTGCCGTATTCGTTTGTGGCGGGCATCACGGCGATATCGCCCGCCGCCATGTAGGAGGAGACCTCGTCATAAGGAATGCGCCCGGTGAAGATGGTCTTTTCCGACAGATTGAGCCTTGCGGCAACCGCCCTGGCTTCATCCGTGTATTTGCCCTCGCCCACCAGAAGCAGGCGCGCAGACTGGTTTGATTTCATACCGGCGAACGCTTGCAGGAGCAGGTCAACCCGGTGATATGGCTGGAACGACCCGACAAAGACGATCACCACCTCGCCGCCGCCGATACCGTATTGACGGCGGCGCAGACTGCCGTCCACGTTCGGGTGGAACAACCCATCGTCAATGCCGTTTTCCACCGTGACGATTCTGTTTTCAGGAAGCCCCTCGTCAACCAGGTATTGACGGATGGTTTTGTTGACCGCTACGAGCAGGCGGGCGCTCCCTGTAACCTGGCGATATATGCGTTTCAGGGGTTCCTTCAAGCCGACCCCGTATTGCTGTTCCTCCTCCCAGGCAGGCGCAATGTCGTCAATGACAAGCGGAAGCCCGGTCGTTTCGGAGGCGATCTTTCCCGCGGAGTTGAAAGCTAGGTAGGTTTCCAGGATGCAATCCGGTTTGTGTTTTTCGGCGGCTTCAATCAGCCGCGCTGCAAAGCGCCTGCCGTGGACGATCCGCCCGGCGTCGCGCATCATCCATGCCATGCGGGTCGGCAACAGTCTTTTGAACATGTTTCGATAGGTGTTGACCGCCGCCTGCGCTTTTTTGTCGCTCCCGGCTTCGATGCGGATCACGGTGTGACCCAGTTTTGCCAGCCCGTTCAGGATAGAATTGGCGCGCACGATATGCCCCGCGCGTTGACCCTCCAGCCGGTCGCCGGGATGCGGAAGACTGTAAAGTATCTTCATGCTTCACCCAGAATTCTATTGAACAGCGAAACCATGGATTGTGCCTGCCGTTCCAATGAAAAACGGCTGGCGATCCGCTCTTGGGCAGCGGCGCCCATCCGCCGGGCGCGCTCCGGGTCTTGCAGGAGTTTTACGAGGTTCGCCGCCATTGCGGACGAGTCGCCGGGCGGGACCAAATATCCCGTCTCGCCAGACGTCACGATTTCCGCAGTCCCGCCGACATCGGTAGCCACAACCGGCAGCGAGGCGGCGCCCGCTTCGATCAGAACGGTGGGCAGGGCTTCGCTCCAGGATGGAAGCACAAGGACGTCGCTTGCAGCGAGCAGTTCCGGCACGTCTGCCCGTTCGCCCAAAAATTCGACCGCATCTCCAAGCCCGGCGGCTTGTTCGCGCAGGCTGTCGTTTAGTTCGCCGCCGCCAACTAGTTTGACATGGGCACGCGGAACGGCTCGAACGAGAGACGGAACCGCCTCAAACAGGACCTCGTGCCCTTTTCCGCGCCTGAGGACAGCCACCATGATGACGATGGATTGATCGGGCGACCAGCCCATTTTCCTGCGGATTTCCTCCCTCTGATCCATCAGGGCGAAGCGTTTGACGTCAATGCCGTTGTAGATGGTTTCGATCCGGGAAAGCGGCGAACCGTTTTGCTGTGCCAGATTCCGCCTTACCGCCTCGGAGACGGCGATAACTTTGCTGGACCCGTAACGAAGCGCCAACAGCATCAGTTTCGCGCGGACGGCTTCCCGCATGGTGTCGGCGGGTTCCTGCATGACGTGGCGGGACATGACAATGGGCGTCCTCGACGCCCAATACGCCAGCGCCCCGAACAAGTTGGAGTACTGGTCCTGTGTGCTGACGATATCAATCCTTTCGTCGCGGAGCAGTGAGAGGAAGCGGCGCCACGCCGGGGGGTCCACGAGGCGTTTCGCGTCGAGGTCGAAGCGTTGGATGCCGGTCCGGGCGAACTCCCCGGCAAGCGAACTATCCCGCCACGTGTTGAGCGTGCAGAGGAACGGCGTCACCCCCTCGATCTTCCTAAAATAAGGCAAAACGGATACCAGACTGCGCTCGGCGCCCGCAAAGGGAAGCCCGCTTATCATCAAGAGAAGTCTCATAATCTCCTTTAAGATCGCGTCCCTGTCCTCCCGCCGCCGCCCTGCGCCCTCTCAACCATCGTTTTGGGACGATCAAGCGCGGTTGCGGATGACCTGCACCAATTGAATGAGGTTATCCTTTTCGGTCAGCCACAAAACGCCGAGATAACTGACGACGCCAGCCGCAACGATGCAAACCAACTGCCAGACCGGGTCGAATCCCGTTGTCGAATATAAGACCAACAGGGCGGCAGGCGCCATGACCAGCCCGCCTTTGATGGAGGGGAGCAACTCGATGAAGATTTCCTTCAGGGAGATCTGGACATAGTGCGTGATCAGGAAAAAGCTCAGCACGCGCTCGATAAAGAACGCAGTTACGTATGCCCAGGCAATGCCCGCCAACCCGAAGCGCGAGCCGACGAAAAGGGACAAAGCCATCAGGACGAGAGTCAGGATGGTCATATTCAACAATACGTGGGGTTTGCCAATCGCCTTGTACACGTCGCCCACATGGTAAGCCACCGACGCCACCAGCACATAAAGCGACAGGATGCGAAGGAGGGGGATGGCGTCCAGCCATTGGCTGCCGAAAACCACCAGGATGATCGGTTCCGCGGCGATTATCAAGCCGAGGCAGACGGGAACCGCGATCAGCTCGACGAGGCGGATGGAACCCAGGAAGCCCTTGCGCATGCTGTCCATATCCTCCTGGATGTTTGCAAACGCCGGAAAGGTGACGCTTGCCATAATCCACAGGTTGCCCATCAACAGCATTTCGGGCAGGCGGTACGCAAGGGTATACACGCCCAGTTGGACGGCGCCATACAACCTGCCGATCACGATGTACCCGAGGTTATCTATGGAAACGTTGATAATATCGCTGCTGATGATGCTGGAACCGTAGGCAAGCAGTCCGCGGGTGATCTTCGGGTCGAGCATGAAGCGGGGACGCCACGGAACCATGACCCAAAAAAGGATCACGGAAGCGAGGACACCGATCAGTTGCCCGAATACCAATGCCCACACGCCGTATCCGGCGAGCGCCAGCCCGATGGAGATCACCGCCTTGAACAACGCGCCGCCCATGTCAGGGATCAGTTTGCGGCGGAAATCGAGGTCGCGCATCAACCAGACGACATGAACCGAGCCGATGGCGCCGATGAAAAACGTCAGTCCCAGCCAGCGAAGCACCGGCGTTACCATGGGCGTCTTGAAGTACTCGGCGACCAGCGGGGCAAGCGGGATCAGACTCGCCGAAAGCAGAATCCCGAAGATCAGGTTCAGTGTGAACACGGT
Source organism: Anaerolineales bacterium (assembly GCA_020060625.1). GTDB lineage: Bacteria > Chloroflexota > Anaerolineae > Anaerolineales > Villigracilaceae > Villigracilis. Next base: position 33,116 of record JAGUZU010000125.1, read on the forward strand.
GTTGGCGGCCCTGTCAACATCCTCCCGCCGCTGGATTAGGGCGACCCCCAGCCCCAAGTCTTTGACAACCGACAGGTAATTGATCGCAACCACCGCAAGAGCGACAATACCAAAATCGTCCCTGCTCAGCAAACGGGCGAGGATGGCAGTGGTCACAAACACAACGCCCTTGCTCACGCCATAGGCGACAAAGTTCCAAAAAATGCCTCGGGCTGTTTTTTGCAGAACCTGACGGCCGATGGTTTCCGTAATGGGGGGCTCGGTCATATATTAAACGGAAAGTTCCAAGGAGTGATTTTGATCGGGATTAATTAAAGACTCCTCGGTCAATTGAATAGCCGCCAATGCCAACGCGACGAAAATCCAAAAAAACCGAAGGTATGATCCGTGTAAAAAGAAGCTGGTAATCAAATATCCAATGATAGTGAGTTGGATGGCGGAAATCCACGATGCCCAACCCTTGTATGCCACCATGTGCTCAATGGATTGTCTCGCACGGGAGAGGTTTACCAGGAGAAGAATGGAAAAGCCAAGAAACGATATCATCCCCACAAGCCCGGTTTCGGCAAGAATTTGTACATATAGAGAGTGCGGATCGCGTTCGCCAGTGCGCAGCTCCAAACCTAATTCTTCAGTATATTCTTGATAATTATTTGGATAGTTACCCGCGCCCACTCCCAAAAGCGGGTTTTTGACAAACATATTCAACCCGGTGAGCATTTCGCTTGTGCGACCACGGAAGGAAGCCTCCTGGTAAATTCCACCGTCATTGGCTGGGGATAATAAAAGCAGGGATTCAAAGCGTTCCATGTAGCTGGCAGGCAGGAACGGCAAGATGAAGACTACAGCCGCCGCGCTCCCCAGCCAAACCAGCGGGTGCGGACGATGCCCGACCAACACCAGGACGAGGATGACGGCGAGGGCAAGATAAGCGCCCCGACTGTAAGAGTTCAGGACTTCGAACAACAGAATCCCCAGGATCCCCAAAGAAACCAGTTTCATCCGCAGGCGCCTCTCGTAAATCACTCTGATGATGACCAGCGGCACGACCGCGACAACCACCTGCCCCCAAATATTCGGCTCGTTGATCGGACCCGAGATGCGGTAGGTCGTGGACGACGAGCCAACATCCTCGACCACGCGAGCAAGCCCGAAGAACGTCTGGTCGTAGTTCCCGCTGACGACCTGGTACGCGCCGAGCAGGCACAGGAACGCGGTGATCAAGATGACCGTCCACGCCGACTGCTTCCATGTATTGGGATGCCGCAATGTGAACATGATACAGTAGATGATCACGATATCCTTTCCCAGGTCGAGGATCGCTTCAATGGCTAGGTCCTTGTCGCTTGCGGCGAGGTAGGAAACCGCGGTCATAATAAAAAAGAAGAAAAGGTACGATTCGATCCCGCGCGTCCTCGCGCGGCCGCCGGGTGGTCGCGCCGCATTCAGGTATCGTACGAAGATGGCGATGGCAACGATGAACACAAGCGGCTTGATGACGCTCGGCAGCCCACGGTCGGTGAAAGTCCGGGAAATGTTCGTAAAGACGGCGATGATCAGGACGTCCGCACCGAGGCTGGGCTTGATATAGATTGCCATGACCAACCCGGCGGCAAGCATCCCGGCTACCACGAAGAGCCCGACCCGGGTATCCGGGTTGCCGATCACCACCGCGCCCCCCGCCGCAACAACAACGCCCATCAACAGGTAGATAATATCGCTTTTATTGGCTGTCACATTGTCTCTTTTCTAAAATCTATCGAGAAAATCAAACAAGTTGTCAAAGTATATCAGGATTTTTCCAGCCAGGGCATATCCCATGCGCGCAACGAAAGACTCTGTCGGCAGGCGTTCGGCGGCGGATAACCCAAATTTGGTGCTGTAAACCGGCTCCCATGTTTGCCCGTTGGGGTCGCGATAGAGTTTCTGACGCGCCCGGAGTGCCAGGATTTCATTTCGAAGCCAGCGAATGAGACCCCGCGCCAGGGTAATAGGTCTCCCGGCTTTGAACTTCCGTAGAAAGTGATGCTCAAATCGCCCCATCAACGGGCGGAGGTTCGGGAAATCTTCCAGGAGGATCTTCATCGCATTGGGGTCGCTGCTAAAATGACGGGAAAGTTGCATGGCTCCATAAAGGAAGCGCACCATCTGCTGGCTCTCCTCGAAGGGGTTTGCCGCCGCATATCCCCAAATACGAGCGCCGCTCTCCGCGATCTGCCTGCCCTGCGAGAGCGCCAAAAGCCCCGCTCCGTAATCCTCGATTACCCCCTGGGGGAAACCGCCGCAGTCATGGATCCATTGGGTGGACCAGGCAAACATCCAGCCGGTCACTTCGGCTTTCTGAACCCTCGGGCTGGCTGTCACCGGAGCGGTGGAACGTCTGTCGGCATAGAATTCCCCGGCATTGACGATCACGGTGTTGGGATAGGCACCCCGGTTGATGTGCCTGTGCGCGCACGAATACAGCCGCGCCAGGGAGTCCGGCTCGACCCAATTGTTGGCGTCAATGTTCATGGCCATCTCGTGGCCAAATGCCCGGGCAATCTCATTCCCGATATTGAGAGCGTTTGCCTTTCCGGGGACCGGCGTCTCCACCACCAAAAATCGCAGGCTCTCCGTCAGTCCGAACTGGTTGGCGGTTGCCGACCGCTGAAGGTCCACGCGCGAGCGCGGCAGGATCGTATCCATTACTGGACGAATCCGGGCGAGGCGGTTTCGGATCACTTGCGCACTCCCGTCGCTCGATCCATTGACGATAAAAATAACAGCCGCGTCTGCGTCGGCGGGGACTTCAGATGCCAGGAGCGCGCCGAGAAACGACGGAAGCGCGATCTCTTCATTGTGGACGGGAACGATGATGGAAAATCGCGTTTCATTCGGCTCAACGCTGGTAAGCGCAAGCCAACGCTCCCGCAGGATTTGCTCTCGCGCCTTATCGAACGACGCGGGGTCTTCCGCCGCACCAGCAAGTTGCATGATTGACCGCGTCACGGCGGTGTACTCCGGCAGGCTCGCAGCAAGCCAGCCGGGGGGCGGGTCAAATAGAGGGTCAATGGGTAGCAGGCGCTGTTGAGACATGGGACGGTTTATTCTTCGGGCTGTTACAAATGAGATTGAATTGGAGCATATCGCTGATTTTTTCCCATCATAATACAAATGGCTTACAAATGTCTATCGAAATTGGAGCGATCTTTATTTCGTGCTGCGGATTGGTTCCCAGGTCTGTCCTTCCGGGTCGCGCCTGAACATTTGATGCGCGCGAATGATCAGGATTTCGTCGAGCATCCAACGAAAAACGGCACGGATGAATGCGGCGCGCCGCCCTGCCTTTCGCTTCCGCCGGTAATAAAACATGAAGCGTTCGCTCGCCGGGCGCAGGTAATGGAAGTCATCGAGCAACACCTCCATCGCCGCCGGGTCGCCATGAAACTGGCGCGCCAATTGCATGGCGCCGTATATGAAGCGGATCGCCTGCCGGTTTTCATCCGACGGATTCGAGGGCGTGAAAACCCAGATGCCCGCCTCGCTCTCGACGATGCGTTTTCCCTGCAAAAGCGCGAGGAGTCCAGTCCCGTAATCCTCGATCGCATACTGCGGAAAACCGTTGTTCCCCCCGATCCAGTGCGTGGACCAGGCGAACAAACAGCCGCTGACCTCCGCCCTTTGAATCCTGCCCTTCGCCAAAACGTCCGACTGGTCGTTTCTGGTTGGGCAGTATTCCCGGGCATTGACGATTACCGCGCCCGATCCGGACGCGTCCATCAGTTCCTGCTTTGCCCGGCCATACAGGAACGCGATCGAATCAGGTTCCACCCAGTTATTTGCGTCAACGTTGATGGCGAGGATATGGGATTCACTCAGCGCCAGTTCATTGCCAAGATTGAGGGCATTTGCCTTGCCGGGCGTGGATGTTTCCACGACCATGAAACGCAAGCCATCGCACCGGACTTGAAAGGCGCTGTCCGACCGATTCGGATCAAAGGCGGATGCAGGCAACTTGACCATCGCAGGCTGGTTGATGTGCGCCAGGCGGGCTTGAATGATCGCCCTGCCTCGATCAGTGGATGCGTTGAGGATGAACGCGACGAGGACGTCGGCATGCGGTGGAATTTCCGATGCAAGCATTGCACCTAAAAAGGATGGGAGCGAGCGTTCCTCGTTATGCACCGGCACGATGATGGAAAAACGCGAATCCCGCGCCTCCTCGCCGGTCACATCGCGCCACCGCCGAAGAAGGTATTCCTCCCGCGCCTTCTTCAGGGATCCTGCGCCGCCCATATTTCGCGCCAATCCCCGAATTTCCCTGGAGGCGCGCTCCATCTTGGGGAGACTTGCGCGAAGCCATCCCAGGGGCTGTTCCAACATAAGGTCCAACGGAAGCGCGTCTATCATCGGTTCAGGATCAGGGCAGGCTCCATAAACGGATACCCGGCTTCCCATACCGCGCGATTGCCTTGCGCAACTTCCGCTTATTGTCGAATTCCATCGGGATTTGCGATGCGTAAGCCGCAGCGCTGTCCTGCCAGGCGGCAAGACCTTTTTTTGAAATTGCTTTTGTTTCCGACCGCATGGAATTTTCAATTGGGTCGAGCGCGGAAGGGTTTTCGAGCAGGTATGGAATGTCCGCGTAATAAAGCAGGAACCATCCGAGGCGTTCGGCTGCTCGTCTCGCGAGGACATGGTCCACGTGGCTCCCGATTGCCAATGGGCAGAGGAGGATGTCGTCGGGTCTGAGGCGTCTGGCAATGGAATCCGTCAGGCGGGCAAACAAACCATCATCGTCCGGGTGGGGAGGCGCGAATGTATCGCTGTACAGCCAGCCCCCGTTCGATCCGCTCCGGTATATACAATCTGAAAAGTCAAAGTGTGTCGCCCGCGCGCCGACAATTTCCACCGCGCGGCGGTCTTCATCGCGCCTCGAACGCACCGTCTCGTCTGCGGAGCGAAATCCCCACTGGGACTGAATGTCCGCCGCCAATGGACTAACCGATTCGCCAGACGGTAAGCCGGAGAACAACGTCCAGACTTCGACCACATGCCCGGCAGCTGACTGTTCGTACATCAAACCGCCTGCGGAAAAGATTGCATCGTCAAGGTGGGGGGAAATGTAAATCCAGCGCATGGACGATTTCGGGTCAGTCGGAGGCAGGGGCGAAAGGAGTATCCCAGTCCAGCACGGCGTACCACTCGCTGGGAATGTGCCGGAGCATCTTGCTGGACCAAACAGCGGGGTCCCACTTGGCGGTGAAATCCCCTTCGGCAAAAACTTTGGGGTGCCCGCCGTTATCCACGATAAACGCGCCGTAATTTTGCATCGCCTTCGCAAAGACGATACAGCCGCGCACGCCCTGACACGCCTCGCGGTTCGCATCTTCGGGAATCTCCGGGCGGATGACGATGCGCCCGCCTTCGGGAATGTCGAAGCCGGCGATGCCTTTCCCGTCCGTTTGCGTGAATGGCGGAATCTGGGGAGACCAGCCGTTCGCGGCGCAGACGATGGGGGCGCAGGGATAGTCGTAGGCGAGCGTCATGGCATGGTCAATGGAACCGCGCTCCACTTCGCAGGGCCGCACAATGCCCGCCAGTTGACCAATACCCACGCCCCTTTGCGCGAAGCCCTTCGGCGGGACCCCCGAGTTTCGGATGTGATAACGATACACGCCACCCGCCGTCCAATTGCCGTCGCCGCCCACGCGGCCGTAGATCATGCCCCACTCTTCGCCGGAGTCAGTGTTGACGATTGCCAATTGCGAATCGGTGCCGGGGGATGGACGCGCCCCCTCCGGTACCGGAACCCAGACCGTCCCACCCGGCTGTCCGTAACGAATGTCAACATCGTTGGAGGCATCGCGGAAACTGTTTTCGATCATTACCACCTGGGCCAGCGGCGTGTTATTCGTAACGTAATAGATGGGCGGCGCATATTGCGAGGTATCCGAACCGATCCAGTCCGACCCGGCAAAGAAGGCGGTCATCATCAAATGGTTGTCGGGGTGGATCCTTGCAATAGACCAATCAATTTGAGTATTCCAGATGGAGTCGTCGGTGTACGGACGTTGACAGCCCATCGGATGAGCGGGATCAATCGTGATGACGGCGGTAGAAGTTTTGGTCGCCGCCTCTGTGTCGGTTGACGTTTGGCTGGGCGCCGCTTCTTCCGTGACTGTGGGCGGGTTCTCCGTCCCAAAGACCGGCTGAGTCGCCGGGACGGGCTGGTTTCCCGCGCAGGATGCAGTCAACGCCAGAAAACAAACGACTGCGAATCCCGCAATCAGGGACCGCCTCCGGGTAATTTCATTCACACCCATACAGTCTTATTCAAACCTCCGGGGAATATCATTTCTTCGAAAGGATTACCGCATATCGGCAAAAACGCCGCAGGAACGGGACATTTTTCAACAGGAACCGATCCGTTTTACGCAGGAACTCAAATCGCGTATCCCAGCCAAAGGCTCGCTCCAACATGCTCAGGAATTGGATTTCCTGCGCCTGCCATTCGCTCGCCTCGGTATTCCAGGCACGCATATCGTCGTAAGTGAGCGGGCGGTCCACACCGACCACCGCCTTATGCGGATATGGGATGTATTTTCGCGCAAAGGTCAGGATCGGGTTCATGCCCAACGGCTCGACAAAGACCGCCTTCCCGCCTTTGCGCAGGACGCGATACAGGTCCCGCCTCCCAATCTCGATCACCAGGTGGTGGAGGATGGATTTGCCGATGATCACGTCGAAACTTTCAGACGCGAAGGGAAGGAATTCACCGGCGGATACCAAAGGTTCGAGTTCCACATGATTGAGCGACGCCCTGTGCCGCGTCAGGCGCACGCTCTCCGACGACAGGTCGAAGGCAGTAACATGCGCGCCCGCCTTCGCCAGCAGGACCGCCATCACACCCGCGCCGCATCCCAATTCGAGGACGCGCGCGCCTCTCAGGTCGCCTAAAAATTCGGACACGCCCGGGAATTCCGCATCCTGCCGGGCAAATTCATGGAAGTCCATTCCGGACGGGAATATTTCGACCTCCTGCGCCTGACGTTTGGAGATCTCATCCCATTTGGCTTTTTCACTCCGGAATCGTTCATCCAACGACATAATTTATTCTCCATGCCTTCGAGTCGGGTTATCGGGTTTCATCATGTCCCGGCAGTTGACGGTTGCGCCGGAGCGGCGCGGATTGCCGCGAGCAAGTCCGCAAGGATGAACAGCGAAAGAAAAATGAACAGGAATTCGTAATTACTCTCCTTCACCTCCTGCACTGCCTGGACGAAAGGGACAAGGTCGAAACTGTAGGAGGAGGCAAAGAGAGTCTTCGCCGCCTTTGCCATCGCATAATTGAAAAGGAAAAGCAGTCCGACTCCCCAGTGTACAATCGGCATCCATTTCGATGCCAGATTTCTAAACCAGCCGAAAACTAGGCTGACGGCCGGCACGATCACGGCAAACCCGAACCAGAAGATGTTGAAAATATCGTCTGCCTTGAGGAATTCGCTGTTCTCGAAAAAGGCGAGGTTATGGACGTTCAACTCGTCCTGAGTGTTGGTCGCCATGATTTCCGGCTGTTCGATGCCGAATATCCTCTGCCCCCAACTGATCTCCTCTCCGCCGCCGACAAAGAACAACAACGCCAACCCTAGGTAAATCAATTGTCTGCCCCAAAAGATACCGGTCACACGACGGTTCTTCCATGAGATATATAACGTGTAGAAGGAAATTCCCGCCGCGATGAATAGGGAAATAGCGCCCATATTCTCGAAATACCGGTCTTCGTCGAACATCATGGCGGCGACTTGGTCCCCCATTTGCAGTGTTATGAAGCCCACGGTCAAATACACACAGAGGACGATATAAAAAGCTGGACGGGAAAATAACTTCGATAGGTCCATCATGCTCTCCTATAAAATCTCTTATCTTATAAACGCCACAGCCGTTTTACGATCGTGGAAATATCCGAACCATAGTGTACCCTGCACGTTCCCGGGGAGTGTTGCGAAAAAGTTTCAAACCCCGCCCGGTTAGTGCGCGCCCTTTTGCTTAAAAACGGCAGCCACCGTTCGAAACAAAATATTGATATCCAGCCAGATGCTGGCTCTTTCGATATAAGCGATGTCAAGCCGCAAGCGATCATCGAACTCGAGCTGGGCGCGCCCCATGATTTGCCACAAACCCGTCAAACCCGGCATGACATCCAGTCTTTCAGTCTGCCACAACTTATAAGTCTCGGACCCAAAGGAAGTTGGACGAGGTCCAACCAAACTCATCTCTCCTTTGATCACATTAATTAATTGCGGCAGTTCGTCGAGGCTTGTCTTCCTTAATATTCTTCCAATTTTAGTGACTCTTGGATCATTCGTTATTTTGAAATCCGGCCATTGCAATTCATTCAAATGCGCATATTTTTCCTTTAATTCCTCGGCATTTGGAACCATGGAGCGGAATTTATACATGTGAAATCGTTTCCCACCTTTCCCGGTACGTAATTGCGTAAATAGAGCAGGCGCCCCTGGAGATGTAATCACAATCACAAGAGCAATCATTAAATATACAAGCCCCCAAATTGGAAGCGCCAAAAAGACAATTGTAAGGTCCATCATTCTTTTCAACATCAGGTATGAACGCCCCACAAAAATTCTTTTTTCCGGGGCGAAGGCATCTATCCACACAACTTCAGTTTTTGACATAAGCGCCATTTTTGCCATCACTGAATATAATCCTATTAATTAACGTTTTCCAAAGACTTGGCAAGTTCCGCTCGTTGAGAGCGTTCCCGCGCCGCATAAAGCAGATCGTCGAAAGTCAACGCTTCATCGGGAAAAGACGCGACCCCGCATCGAATATTCAGCCCTGTCTTGTCTTCAACAGCTATCTGGATGCGGCTTGCAAGCAGCCCCGCGCTTTCCAAATTCGTCTCAGGGCAAAGTATGACAAAAGCGCCCGCGTGATCGCGAATCAACAAATCGGTTTGCCGTATCACGCCGCTGATTGCCTGTCCAATTCTGGCGTTGGAAAGACGCGAAAGCATGTCGCGCTGAAGACTCTTCAACATTTCACGAACAGCCTCCTCATCCTTCGGCAGGGGGTTCACAAACAACAGAGCCAGCGGGCGATGGTACCTGCGGCTTCTGCTGAACTCGGTTTTTATTACGTCAGAAGCCTCGTCCATCTCGACGGCTCTATGGGGAAAAGTGCCATGCGCCAGCAAATCCATAAGAGACTCGGATCGGTCTATCGCGACCGCCAATCGATAAGACAGCCAAACCCCGCCCTCCAACAAGACCAACTCCAAAAGCACCACCTCTACAGCCGTCGAAGCGGTATGCGAACGATCTGTCAATCTCAATAAGGCAAAATAGATTGCGCCCCAAAAGACCATGGGGACAACGACGGTCACTTTGTGGAGGGAAGGCACAAAAACCATTACCGTCACACAAAATATAGCGATAAGATAAAAATATGCCGCGAAATTAATGATCGGCGTGCCTGCGCGGTCCAGCAAACCAAGCGTCAATATAACCAATAAATACAAGGCAACGCCAAAAAAAGACCTTCGAAGGTCAGTCATAATTAATGCCCTGCCTTTCCTCGTATCTGCAATTTTAACATGAAAAAGGATGGAAAGCGGCAAAACTCCTCCAATCTCTGATTGCCTTACACTCTTAAAATCAGGACGCGGACGAGCGCGGAAAACGCGGATTTGAAGCCCTTTTTCGGGCTATTCTTCAAAAAACCCGCGTCCATCGGCGTTTATCCGCGTCCCAACTTAAAGTGTAAGGTAATCAACTCCAATCTATAAAATTAGTTGTTGTTTTTACTCAAAAGGGTTCGGAAGAAGCGTTTTGCGATCTCCCAGCCAGCCGCCTCCGCAAAGCGGCTCGGGAGTATAATGTACCCATGAAAAGGGCAGTCGTTCTTATCTTATTGGCATTCGTCGTTTCATCCTGCGACACGTGGGGGCAGCCGCCGCAACCTTTCCCGGTTTGGACGCCAATCCCCACGATTACGCCGCAGATTTTCACAGCAACGCCGTTCATCATCCCTCCCCCGACTTTCGAAAGTACTCAAGCGCCGACGTCGAGCATAACTGTTGTTACCCAAGTCTCCCCTACAGACACGGAAACCCCGCCTCCCACCCCGACCTTTACATTGATTCCGCCTACGGAAACCTTTACCCAGTCCCCGATTCAGGCGGTAGAGGTCGATATTCTTGGATGCAATACTGGCATTGACATTTTCCACGGCATGGGGGAAGTGACAAATGCCTACGTAAAAATAAAGAACACCGGAACAGTCAACCTGCCAAATATGTGCGGCTTATTGCGCGCCATCGACGAAGGACGGGAGCATCCGGATAAAAAAGTATGTATCGCCAACCTGCCTGTAAAAAAGCAGGTGACGCTCAAATTAACGGTGGATTCAACTTATAGAACAGATACCATCATCCAAGTGGATGTCACTTCCGAAAACGCGATTCTCCTGCGTGTGGACAAACAATCCTGTAAAGACATCAGCCTCTTGGGCGGCGTACCCTCGGATGTGGGAGTGGTTGAACCGCTCGAAGAGTAGTTACCAGCCTGGGTCGGCTGGCAGGTTGAACGTCGGGAAAAGAGGCGGGTTATTCCTCTTTCTTATCAAACCGATTCCGCATTCCCCTTACTTTGGATTGCAAATCCTGAAAGAAATCGCTGTCCACAATTTCGTTGACTTGTTTTTCAAGTTTGGATTTATCGATTAATATCTCCAATTGCTGCACACGGGCTCGCAGGGATTTTTCGCGTTCGGCGACCTTATCCACCATGACTTTGAACACGCTGGTCAATGTGTCGATTTCATCGCGAAAGCCTTTTGCCTCGTCGTCTTCCTCTTTCCATTCATGGTTATAGTCGCCCTCGCCGATCTCTTTTGCAACATCCGCAAGCCCAATGATCGGGCGGGTAAGGAAGCCTGAAAGCCAGTACACGAGCAGGAAGATCAAAATATAGCTAAGAATAAAAGCAATCGTTCCGTTGCGCAGAATGTTGACGCGCACTTCATTCACATACGCGGCGGATATGTCAATTCCGATGGCGCCTATGGCATTGCCGTCATCGTCAATTATGGGGGCATAGGAAGTTATCCATGTGCCGAAGCTATCCGTATAAGGTTCCCATGCGTCCACTTTGGCGGACAAGCCGTTATAAATATTGGAAGAGGTGGATGTGTACCTTTGGCAAAACCGGAATCCGCCTCGCGGCTCGCGGAAATATCCGGTGCTGCCAATTGCAATGATTTCGCCCTCATCAATACCCTTGATGTAGGTATACATGCGGGTTTGGGGTTCGATGTTTTGAACAGCCAACAACCAGGTCTCATGCTCGATATAAAGGGGGTTATCTTCGGGGTAATAACCGTTCTCTTCAGGTGGAGTATCGGCAGTGGGTTTCTCCGGCGGACACATTGGATTGTTCGCGCTTTCCTCTTCGTACAGCCGCGCGAATCCTTCCTTATCCATCCCCTGAATGGCTCCAGCCAGCGTTTCTTCGAGGTCGTCTGTAATGGTCTGAAATACGCGCTCGGTGGTGTATTGATAGAACCAGTAATAACTGGCGACAAAGACGGGCGTAAAAATAAGAATAAACCCAATCCAGATTTTCAACCGCAGGCTGAAAAAACGCCCTCCCGCTCCCTTTCGTTCGATCTTTTGTGCATTCATGGCAGTTTATTCCTCTGTGTTAATGGATTGAACTACTTCCAGAATAATGGGATGATTCTGAGGCAAACCATAATGGTCCGCCAAAAAAGCCATCGCAAAATCGGCGATCATTTCGCGCGTATATTTTTTTATTTTAACCTGCGGATTGGGCAAAAAGCCCATGCGCATCGGGGAAAATCTGGTCGCCGTCAGCTCTTCCTGACGGCTTCTGCCTTCAACTTCCGGGGGGAAGATGGGTTCCACATATTTTAACGGCAATTGAATCAAACCGTTATGGGTGTAATAATCCATCAGCCTTTCCGGTTCCACCTCATTGACCATGCCAAGAGGGGGCGGGTCATCCCTTTCGACAGCGTCACGAATAATCTGCGCAAGACACTCGTAAATCACAAAAACTGCAAGCCGCTTGCCAGCCGCTTGAACATGGCGAAACGAAGGGGAAATCGCCAACGCATGAGCCAGCCCGCAATGACGGTCACGGACATATCGAAACGTCCGCAGACCGGCAGGCTGACCATCGACTTCCACCAGCCAGTAATGGACGACATGCCCCGGACGATGTTCCGATTCAAACTGCGCACGACGCCTCATTCTCGGAACATAATGCTGGTACTGCGGAAACAGATTTTCATATAGCCCAAGCATTGACTCGATCCGCCCGACGTCTCCCGATCCGGTCAGATCACGGATTGTAACATTTCCCTCTTTCACGACCAGCCTGGCTGTCATTGCTTTTGATTATCTCCAAAATCGATCCTATCCAGAACGCTTGCGCCGCGCGTGCGGCGCTTCAACTGCCAGTTCAACATACTCTGTTCGTATGTTTGACGCAGGCGGTGAGAGGCGTACATGGCAACGATTGCAATAACGACCCCAACGCCCAGGTAAATTCTGGCATACAACTCGCGCCCCATGCCAACCTTCAGCCCGATTGCAATGATCGCAAATGTGAGCAAACTGCCGACAATCGTTCCGCCGGAGGGCAGATAACCATCGATGAAAATACTCACGCGCCCGCGCTTCTCATTTGGAACCATTGCCTGGAACGCTTTTCGAGCGGATAAGTCCAGCGTATCGTACGATGCGCGGGAAACGCCTTGGGAAATCGCGCTGCTCATATATCCGGGGATGAAAAAGTTCGCGATGGTGGATGCCAGCATCACAAACGGCTGGATAAGAAAACTGCGCTTTAAAGTAAACACTTCGATAAGCTTGGAAGAAAAACTTTGCAAAAAAATCGAGGCGACGGCAATGATCAGATTATATATGGCATAAAAAGACTGAAATCCGCCGCCCAGATCCAACTTCGCATCGGAAAGCGTGTCGTAAAGCAAAATGGTCATAACGCTGCCCGTCGCCAGCATCCCAAGCGCCAGATAGGCAAACGCCGGGACTTTTTTAATGAAGTCCCAGCCCTCCGTCAGAGTCTCTTTCATGGAATCAGCCGGTCGGATGGGGGGTGGCAGCTTAACAGCGCGGAGTCTGATGCGCGATATCAGCCAGGCGATGAAAAATATCGAGGCGTTCAACGATAACAGTTTGATTGGACCGAACTGCATTTTGGCGTCGATTGCGGCGATGCCCAGCCCCACAATCGTTCCAATAAAAGCAAAATTCGCTATCACAGGCATGACGCGACGCCCGCTGGCAGGGTCATAAATGTCATTGACTAAAATCCAAAAAACGACGGGGAAGAACCGCCATTGTTGATCGTTGAGGAGATATATCAAAGTATAACTGATGGATGCCGGGAACCCTTTCAGGAGAAAGGTCAGGGGCAGTACGGCATACAGGGCGGAAAAGACGAGCAACACGCCTGCCATCAATTTAATGCGATCATACCGGTCCACGATCAACGACTGCATTCCCGTCGCCAAAATAAGCAAAACCATGTCCACAGCCCAAACCAAAAGGATATAGTGGGCTTTTACCTCGCTCAGAAAACCGCTGACTGACACTACCTTCGTAATTCCCATGGCGGCATAATTGGCGAATAAAATAAGACCAAGAGTAAAAACAAGTCCCGCCTCCCCTTCTCGTAAAGGGAACCACCTTCCAATTTGCTCTCTCATAACTCGCCTCGAAGAATAAAGAATATCGGTCATACGTTATCAAATTTCCCGCAGGTTGTTCGTTTCAAATCCAACCTGCGGGAAATTTTCTTCCACCGACGCGGCAATTATAGCCCATATTCAACGTTCGTATCCCTGCCAATTTGTTCATAGCAAACGGTTTATCGGGACTTCAATCCACGAGGCAAACAGAAAACGGTTCGCTGGGAATCGCTATGATTCTTACACACAGATGGCATGGAAAATCCTTTCATTGCGTTCTTTTGACCGCGTTGCGGCGGGTTTTGCCGTGAAATTCGCGTCTCCAAAAGGGTTAATCTCCACAATTCCCAATGAGCCTGAAAAATTTGATTCATTTGAAAGTGATTCAAAAGGTATAATCATCCCATGACAGATGAACAACTAAAATCCCTTTCCCTCGCCCGCAACAAAATTGCCATGCTGATCGACGGCGACAACGCCCAGGCGGGACTCCTCCCCCAGATGCTGGTGGAAGCCGGCAGGCACGGACAAATCACCGTCCGCCGCATCTACGGCGACTGGACAACGACCAGCATGAATTCCTGGAAAGATACGCTCAATTTCCACGCCTTTCAACCCATCCAGCAATTCCGGTACACAATTGGAAAGAACGCCACCGACAGCGCCATGATCATCGACGCCATGGACATCCTGCACTCCGGTGTGGTGGACGGCTTCTGCCTTGTCTCAAGCGATAGTGATTACACTAGGCTGGCTACGCGCATCCGCGAAACCGGCATCTTTGTGATGGGAATCGGCGAAAGGAAAACACCCAAGCCATTTGTCAATGCCTGCGATCTCTTCGTTTATACGGAAAACCTCGTCACAGCGAAGAAACAAGCAACCCAACAACGCGCAAAAAAAAGCGGGACAAAGAAAAAGGACGAAGCAGACCCCACCCCTCTTCTCGTCCAGGCATTCGAAATGGCAGTCCAGCAGGATGGCTGGGCGTCACTCGCCACCATGGGCAACGTGCTTTACCAACTTGACCCTGCCTTCGACCCGCGCACCTACGGGCACAAGCAGCTTTCGAAAATGATCACGAAATATAAAGACCGTTTTGAAATCAGGTCACAGGAAATCGACGGCTCGACCCTGTTCTACGTGAAAGTGAAGGAATAATCAAAAGTCCCGGCGACATTGGGGCTTTCTTCCAAACATCACACCATCTGCTCGCCAACCAGAAACTCTTTGTAAACACCCACAACCTGGGATGCAATTTTCCCCCATTCATAATCCAGGGCATATTCCGCCGCGCGGCGTCCCATCTCGACACGCCGGGCATTATCCGCCAACAATGCGGAAAGTTTATCGCACAACATCTGCGGGTCGCTATCCGGTATCGTAAAGCCTGTCTCTCCATTTTGCACAAGATACCCCAACCCGCCGACCTCTGAAGCGATCACCGGCGTCCCGCACGCCATCGCCTCCAAAGCCACCATGCCAAACGATTCGTAAAGCGAAGGCATTACCAGAACCTCCGCCGCCGAGTAATAATATGGCAGTGTATCCTGCCCGCGCTTTCCAAGAAAAACCACCATCCCGCCCATGCACAACTCGTCGCACATGGCTTGCAGGCGTTTCATCTCCGCAGACATTTCTTCATAACTGACGCTCACATCGCCGCCAATAATCGCCAGGTGAACCGGGCGATGCAAACCCTGCAAGTCCAGGCAGGACATTGCCCGAATCAACGTGTCAACTCCCTTCAGCGGTTCGATGCGTCCCACAAAAAGCACCATGCGATTCTCCGGCTTCAATCCGATGAACTGCTTGGCTTCATCCGCCGGAATCGGATAAAAATGGCTTGTATCCACGCCCGGCGGAATCACAACCAGTTTACGGGCATCTGCCTTATAAAGAAAGCGCAGCTGGGTCAACTCCGCCACTGTCGCGGTGACGATGCGATCCGCGCGCCGGAGAACCTGCCTCTCACCATCGAGCCGATCCTCCCCTGCTCTTTCATCTTCCGACCTCGCCACCCGATTCTTCATCTCCCCCAGCGTGTGAAACATGTGTACGATTGGCGTCCCGCCCCACGCATCACTCAACGCCTCCGCCGCCAACCCGGACATCCAGTAATGGCTGTGGATGACGTCGTAAACGATATTTCTCTCCGCGGCAAACTTTTTAATCTCCTCGGCAAATTCGGGAATATATTTTGCAATATCGCTTTTGCTCTTCGGCTCCTCCGGTCCTGCGGGGATATGCACCACGCGATTGCCATAACCCAACTCATGCACAATATGCGGCACATGCTCATCCTGCGAGCGCGTGAATACATCCACATGGATTCCCAGCCGCCCCAATTCCCGCGTCAGATCGCGCACGTACACGTTCATCCCGCCCGTATCTTTGCCCCCCAGCGTTGCCAGCGGACAAGTGTGATAAGAAAGCATTGCTATTCGCATCGATATATTTCTCCACCACAACAGACGACGTGACGAGGGAAAAACTTGCGTGAATGGAGTAAATCTTTTATAATCTCCGCCGCTGTAAGACAAGATTCATCCACCCGCGCAAAATGAATTTCCCTGGCACTTGCACGCCAGGGCAAGTGTGCGTTGCATGCCACCATAGCTCAGCTGGTAGAGCAGACGATTCGTAATCGTCAGGTCGTGGGTTCGTATCCCACTGGTGGCTCACGATAGAGACCTCCGAGTGGCGCTAAGGCGCCACTCGGAGGTCTTCTTCGTTACTCGATCCCATCGAACATGTGATCGATCACATCCTCGCTCACATCGAAGACCGAGCCGTTTTCGAGGATCGGCTCCTTCGTCATCCATTCCGGCAGGCGGTCATCCTTCGCAGTGAATCCCGCGCGGCGGTTGAACTCGCGTTCCAGTTTGATGGTCTGTTTTCCGAGTTCCTGCAAAATATTATCGGGCAGGTCATCCCAGCCGTAACGCGCTGCAAGCAAACGCTTCACCACGCCGTCGGGGGTGGCGGCATAACCGAAACCTGCAAAGATGCACGCGCCAAGCGTGTCATATCCCGCCATATTCAATTGAGCGTTCAATGAAACTTCTTTTTGAGCCGTTGGGTCGAGGTGGTCAATTTGCGCGCGGATGGTCAGCCCGCAAGTGTGATCCGCGCCCTGCGGCGTGGTAGCGTACGTCAAGCCTGTGCCTTTGATCGAGCGCGGTTCATACGCGGACATGGCTTGTCCCTTCACCACAGGCACGCGTTCGATATTGAATTTCTTTCCGGTGGCTGCTGCGCCGTCGCCGAGAACGCGACCAAGTTCCGTGCCGTTGCGGATTTCGCCGATCAATTTCAGCGCATCCTCTTCGCTGCCCCACTGCATCAAGCCCGCCTCCGCCGCAACACCGAGCGCCGCGCCGACTTCGATGGAGTCCAAGCCCAGGTCGTTCACCTCCCAGTTCAAACGTCCGATTGAATCGAGCGAATCAATATCGAGGTTGGAACCCATCAAGCCGATGGTCTCATATTCCAGCGGCGAGACGATCACCTTCCCATCCTCCCCGCCAAACACGTTCGAGCATTTGATCGTGCATCCCGCCATACACGCATGAGACGGGTCGGACGGCTTGCCGCGCGTCAACGTGAACTCGCGCAGCGCTTCGCCGCCAATCTTTTCCACTTCATCGAACGTGCCGCGCGAAAAATTATGCACAGGGATTCCTGCAAAGCGCTGGGTCAACTGCGCCATCGCCGCCGTGCCATAATCGCGATAGGTGATGGATTGCGGATGTTCCATGACCGCCTTGGTGTAATCCTTCGTTGCGGTTTTGAACGCCTCCGCATCCGCGATGGCTGGTTTTCTTCCCCCGGCATGATCGAACACGATGGCTTTGAGTCCCTTCGATCCCATCACCGCCCCCAGTCCGCCGCGCGCGGCAATGCGGGAAGGGATTTTGTCTTTGTCGAGATTTTGAATCCCTGCCGATTTCAACTTCATCTCGCCACCGGGACCGATCAACGCGATGGCAACTTTATCGCCGTATTTCTCGATCAGTTTCGGCGCGGTTTCGTACACGCCAAGGCCTGCTAAATCATCGGCACGTTCCCACTTCGCGCCGTCTTTCAGCGACAGGTGCAAAACCCAATAGCCTTCTTTTTCAGGCATATCTTCAATGATGAGCGCATGGATGCCCATGAACGCCATGTGATACCCAGTGCGCCCGCCCGCGTTGGCTTCTTTGATGCCACCCGTCAGCGGAGACTTGCCACCCACTGAAATGCGGTCTGTGGAAGACAAAATATGTCCCACCAGCAAACCAGGCGTGAAGATCAGTTTATTCCCCGCGCCAAGCGGATCGCACTTCGCGTCCACTTCATCCACCATGATGCGCGCGATCAGTCCGCGCCCGCCGAGTCGCTGCCAGGTTTCAGGGATGGGTTCGCGCTTCAATTCCTGCGTGCGGGTGTTGATGCGCCAGATTTGGGATTTGTGTTCTGTCATAAATTTCTCCGTTATATCTATGTCGTTGCGAGGAGCCGTTCGCTGGCGACAAAGCAATCTCCTCTCGATAGTGGGGTTTGCTTCGTCGGGAAGAGCGCCCTCCTCGCAACGACATTAACTAAACAATGACTGCACCGCTTCCCGAAACACCTTCGTGTGGTAATCCACATCCGCTTGCGTGGTTTCGGGTGAGATAAGCGCCATGTTGTGAAAGGGCGTCATCAAAATGCCGCGGTTGAGCGCATACAAGTGCATATAACGATCCAGTTCAGGATCAACTGCCGCATGTGCCTCGCCGCCATTTTTGGGAGGAGTGGGACGGAACCAATACTCGGAGCGATTGCCCAAACGCTTCACGATCCACGGGAGACTGTATTCGGCAATCACGCCTTCGACTCCCGCCGTGAATTGTTCCTGCAACTTCGCCGCCCTGACATAATACTCGTCGGTGAGCACGTTCTGGAGCGTGGCTTTCATCGCCGCAATGGACAAGGCGTTGCCCGCCAGCGTCCCGCCGATGCCGCCCACGTCCGCATCGTCCACGGCGAGTTGGGCGGCGAAGGCTTGCGACACTTCTTCCGTGAAGCCATAGACTGCTGCGGGAACGCCCCCGGCGAGGGGCTTGCCGAGGGTGAAGAAATCAGGCTCAAGTCCGAATGAGGCGGTGTATCCGCCGGGACCCGCGCAGATGGTGTGAGTCTCGTCGATGATGAGATAGGTCCCGTATTTGCGAGTCATCTGGCGCAGGGCTTCGTGGTAGCCCGGCTCGGGGTGGATGATGCCGATATTGGTCATGGCAGGCTCGGCGAGGACGGCGGCAACTTCGCGGGAGGACAATGCGATTTCCAACGCGCCGATGTCGTTGAACTCGATGACCTTGGTGGTCTCGCGCGGGTCAATTTGCGGACCCATGTTGTTGGGGCGCGAAATGGGCGTACCTTCTTCGTCGAGCGTGATGAAGGTCTCATCCACCGAGCCGTGATAGCAGTAGTTGAAGACGAGAATTTTCGGACGCTCCGTGATCATGCGAGCCATGCGCAGCGCAAATCGATTCGCGTCGGTGGCGGTGAGGGCAAACTGCCAGTACGGAAGTTTGAAGCGGCGTTGAAGTTCCTCACCCACCCAAATGACATCTTCATACGGCAGCATGAGCGTAATGCCTTTTTGAATTTGCTCGGCGATGGCTTTGACTGTGGCGTCGGGGCTGTGACCTGTCATTGCGCCCGTGTCGCCGAGGCAGAAGTCAATGTAGTCGTTGCCGTCCACGTCGGTGAAGTGCGCGCCTTTCGCCTCTTTGACGAAGACGGGGAACGACCCCGCCCAGCGGATCATCCACAACATCGGCACGCCGCCATGCAGCGACTTGCGCGCGCGCTGGTACAGTTCGTAGGACTTGGGGTGGGTTTTGTGGAAGAGGGATTCTTCGGCTTGTAGGAGTTGAGTGAGTTTGGCGCGGTCTAGTGTTGGGGTCATGGTTGAAAGTTGGCAGGTTGGAAGGTTTGAATGTTAAAACGTTGGAACGTTCAAACCTTCCAACGAGAATGGATTAATCAATCGTTTCTTTTACGGACTCACCAAATATTTTCAAACCATCATTGATCTGGTCTGAGGTTACGTTCAACGGCGGAATCCAGCGCAAAATATTATCGTAGGTGCCGCAGGAGAGCAGGAGCAGCCCCTTCTCCTCCGCTTTGTGAATGACTTCCTTGACCAGCGGTTTGGCTTTCGCCTGGCTGCCATCCACAACGAACTCGGTGCCGACCATGAGACCTTTGCCGCGCACGTCGCCGATCTGCGGATATTCCTCCTGCAATTTGCGAAGCCCGGTCATCAATTGGATGCCTTTCTCTTCGGCATTTTCCAACATCTTCTCTTCACGCATCGCGCGGATGGTGGCGACTCCCGCCGCACAGGCGACGGCGTTGCCGCCATACGTCCCGCCAATGGAGCCGACATCGAGTTTCTTCATGATGTCCGTGCGGGTGAAAACAGCGGAAAGCGGCATGCCGGAAGCAATTCCCTTCGCAGCAGTGATGATGTCTGGCACGACGCCGAAGTGTTCGAGCGCAAACCATTTTCCCGTGCGCCCAAAACCCGATTGCACTTCATCAAAAATGAGCATGATGCCGTGCTTATCGCAAATCTCGCGCAGTCCCTTCATGAACGACGCGGGCGGAACGATATAACCGCCTTCTCCCAACACGGATTCGATCAGGATGGCGGCGGTTTCCTTCGGCGCGGTCTGCGAAGCGAGCAGGTGTTCCAACTGCCCCAGCGCGTATTGACTCGCTTCTTCCTCGGTCATGCCCAGGTTGTAGGCGTACGGAAACGGCGCAACATAAACCCCTGCCATGAGAGGCGCAAATCCTGCGCGGTAGATCGTCTTGGAGGTGGTCAACGACATGGTGGCGTGAGTCCGCCCGTGGAAGGAACCGTTGAAGACGATCACATTTTGTCTGCCCGTTGCCGCCTTCGCAATCTTCACCGCATTCTCCAACGCCTCCGCGCCGGAGTTGGCGAAGAAGAAACTGTCCATCGAAGGCGGGACGATCTTCCGCAGTTCCTCGATCAGTTGTAACATCGGCTTGTGGATGACGATATTCGCCTGGGCATGCAGGAACAAGCCCGCCTGCTCGCGAATCGCCTCCACAACTTTGGGGTGGCAGTGACCGGTGTTTGTCACCCCGATCCCGCTGGTGAAGTCGAGTAACTTTTTGCCGTCATCCGTATAGATGTATGCGCCTTCTGCGTGGTCAGCAACGAAATTAAAGATACGGCTCCACGGGGAAGCCATGTGGAAAAAGTTTTCTTGATAGAGTTGGTTGGTCATGATTGTCTTTCTCTGAATAACTTTGGGGCTGAATAAACAGCACGATATTCGTTATTCGTAATTCGGGAGTCGGTCTCGCTATAAAACGATTCCCGACTCCCGATTGTCAATTTCAAATATCCAATTATCGAATATCGTCGTTACGCAGGCAGGTATTCCGCCGCCCACTCGACGTCGTGCTTCCTGAGCGTATCAGCGGTGGGAACGCCATCGTTCGTCCAACCTGCCAGCTTGTAGTAGGTATCGAGAGCAGATTCAACTTCCTCGTGAGTCAGAGCGAAGCCTGCAGTGGGGCCCGTTCCCTTCAATTCTTTAAAAAACTTCTTGGGCAGTTTATCCGCATTGCGGTTCAAGCCTTCGCGGGCATTGAACACACGGAAGAGATTCAAGCGGCGGCGACCGACTTCCATCAATTCGTCCACGGTCATGTCCCAGCCCGTGACCGCGTTGAGCATCTGCGCGGTCTGTTCGCCGTCGTACAACGTCCACGTGGGACCCCAGACAAATTGACAGAGTTCGAGCGAGTCGAGCATCGAGTAGAAACACTCAGTCTCATACGCAAAGCGGACTTTTTCCTCGGTGAGCGAGTAAGCGGGCTGCGGCGAGCCAAGCCCGATCTGTTTGAGGCGGTCAAGGTTGAAGTCACCGATACCCTCTTCGTAATATGGGTCATGTTCGGAAGACTGGTGATCGGCACCAAAGGGATTGACCGCGTAGATGAGCGCCAGCGAGCGTTTGGCTTGCGGCATGTGCGCGGGAGCCTCCGCGCCCTTGACCGTGATGAGGAACTCATCCGCGCCGTTGCCCCATTTGGCGGCGGCGCGTTCGGAACCCATGCCAAGCGTCTTGCCGAATTCGCCTTCTCCCTTGACCAGCATGTTCAGAGCCGCAAGCATTGCTTCGGCATTACCAAATTTGAGATCAAGCCCGGCAGTCTGTTCCTTAGTGATGACGCCCTTTTCGCAGCACTCCATCGCAAAGGCGATGGTCGCGCCCGCGGCGATGGTATCCACCGCGTATTCGTTGCAAATTTGATTCGCAAGTGACACTGCCGCGAGGTCATCCACACCGCAGTACGAGCCGAAGGTGCCGAGGGTTTCGTATTCGGGACCGCCATAGCGCGGGTCGACCTTGTACGGACCATCCTTGATCTCCACCACGCGCTTGCATTTGACGACACAAGCATAGCAGGTATCGCGTTCCTTCAAAATGGTTTCCGCCATCACTTCGCCGCTGATCGGTTCCGCGCCTTCGAATTGACCTTCGTTATAGTTGCGGGTCGGCAGCGTGCCAATCGAGTGATTGAACTGCACTACCACCGCCGTGCCAAACTTGGCGAGACCGTCCATGTCGCCGTTCTCAGGGATGGCTTTGGGACCGATGCGGTTCAATTCGGTCAATGCCTTCTGGTTGGCGACGGCAGGTTTCTTTGTCCCGCGCACGACAACCGCTTTCAAATTCTTCGAAGCCATCACCAAGCCCATGCCCGTGCGCCCGTTGTGGCGGTTGGACATGCTCACAAGCGACGAAAACAGCACGCCGTTCTCCGCGCCCATGCCGTGCTGTAAAATTTCCGCTTTCGGATCCACTTCCTTGTGGATGATGTCGTCCACTTCGCCAGAGAGTTTCCCCATCAAATGCGAAGCGTCGCGCAACTCATATTTTCCATTCACGATGCTGAGATAAACAGGCTTCGGCGATTTCCCCTTGATTACAATGCCATCAAAACCGGCAAACTTCAATTCAGCCGGGAAAAACCCGCCGCTCTGCGAGTCACCAATACCGCCGCTAATCGGTGATTTGGCATTCGCATTCAAACGGCTCTGCCCTGAGATCGCTGCGCCCGTGGTTACCCCCGCGAACAATGTCAAAACATTTTCAGGTCCCAGCGGGTCGGCGCCCTTCGGCATATCGCGCAGGATGTAGTGCATTCCCATCGCGCTTCCGCCCAAATACTTGCGATAAAAAGCCTCATTCGGCTCTTCCACCTCGAATGTCCCCTTTGTCAAATCAACGTGCAGGATCTTTCCGTTATAACCGTTCGGCATGACATCCTCCGTATGAGTTGTTTTTCGCAATTATAACAAGCGGGTCGGACTTCTCACAACCGGATTTTTCCGAAAGCGACAGATGACCGGCTTCGATTAAGTTTTTTCCTACATCACCCGCCCCGCCTCTTTCCCAACCGACGGCTGGTTCTGTTTTCTGACGCTTTTCCCTCCCCTCAAGATTCTCTGCCTGCTGTAAAATCATATCGCTCAAAAAATTCAGGAGAACATCATGAATCGAAAATGGCTTTACTTGCTCGTCCCAATCATCCTCCTTATTGCCGGAGTTTATCTTTGGAAGCCCGCGCAACCTGATAATTTATACGCCAATGCCCCCGCGGACCAGGTCGCCAGTCTGCAAGCGTTTCGGGAAAACTACCCACCCGCACACCAGAAAACGGATGGCAAAGACTGGGAATACCTCGCCATTGGCGAAGGGTCAGAGACTGTCCTCTTTCTACATGGCATGACCGGCTCCTACGACATTTGGTGGCAGCAGATCGAGGTCCTCAAGGAAAGCTATCGGGTAATCGCCGTCACATATCCAGCAGCCAACTCCCTCGTCGAGATGGAGGCGGGCGTCCTTGCCATCCTCGAACAGGAAGGCGTGACAAATTTCCACGTCGTTGGCACATCTCTGGGCGGATACTTCACCCAGTACCTCGTCAGCAAACATCCAGACCGAATCACAAGCGCAGTATTTTCAAACACCTTCCCGCCGAACGACATTATCAAGGAAAAGAATGGCACCACCGGCGCGGCAATCCCCTACCTGCCTGAATGGTTGGTTATGGACGTTTTGCGCGGCAGTTTTGAAACTGGCATTTATACTGCATCTGGCAATGATAAAATGACTCTCGCCTTCCTCAATGAAATCAGCTACGGGCAAATGCGCAAAGCGCAAGTGGCAGGACGGTACAAGTGTGTGGTGGAAAAATTCGACCCGACTGCTGATACGACCATTCCTCTGCTCATCATCGAAGCCAGCAATGACCCGTTGGTAGAGGAAACCCTTCGTGAAAGACTTAAATCCACATACCCGCAAGCGAAGGTGATTACAGTGGACAATGGTCATTTCCCCTACATCGCTGAACCGGAATTTTACACACAGCAGTTGATGAATTTCTGGAAAAGTCAGTAAACGACCACCGCCAAAGGCGGTGGCTTTAGAGCCATTACGCCTGGAAGGCGTGCTACTACTGTAGATTGTTAATCAAATAACTTTCCTTGCACTG
>JAGUZU010000012.1 GCA_020060625.1 Anaerolineales bacterium
GCCCATATATGGATTTCCACATTTGGGCAGAATCATCGGTTTGATGGGAAATTGCCCATATATCCGATTGTTTAGACAGCAAGATGCGATTGCCCTAGTGATAACTGGCTTGACAGTGCAAATCAAGCGGTTACAATTCATAAACAAATACCAATTTGGAGGATGTTATGTCTGATACATTCAATGAAGTTAAAGCGATCATCAAGGATCTCCTGGGTGCGGATGAAGCGAAGATTACGATGGAAGCCCGCTTCCGTGAGGAACTTGAGGCTGATTCGCTGGACCTTGTGGAGTTGATCATGGCGTTCGAAGACAAGTTCGGCGCCGAGATCTCCGACGAGGATGCCCAGAAGATCACCACTGTCGGTGAAGCCGTTTCGTATATCGACGCGCGCAAGAAATAATTCTGGACGAAATTATAACCGTAGAGCCGCCCTGAGCGTAGTCGAAGGGCGGCTCTATGTGATTCTTGATGGGTTTGGCAGGGGGACAACGCAGGGACACAGCGTCGCCGTGTCCCTGCGGGTTTTATAACAGGGTGGGAATTTCTTCCGGGTGCTTGGCGACCTTCACTCCTGCGGCTTCGAGCGCTTTGATCTTGTCCGCTGCGGTGCCTGCGCCGCCTTCGATGATCGCGCCGGCGTGCCCCATGCGTTTTCCGGGAGGGGCGGTCTGACCGGCGATGAAGGAAGCAACGGGCTTGGTCATTTTTGTGGCGATGTATTCCGCCGCCTTTTCTTCTTCGTTGCCGCCGATCTCGCCGATCATGATGACCTTTTCGGTCTTGGGATCATGCTCGAACATTTCCAGCACGTCGATGAAATTGGTGCCATTGACCGGGTCGCCGCCGATGCCGACGCATGTTGTTGCCCCCATGCCGAGATTCTTCATCGCGTACAGCACTTCGTAAGTCAACGTGCCGGAGCGGGAGACCACACCGACGTTGCCGGGGATGGCGATGTCGCCGGGAATGATGCCGACTTTCGCTTCACCGGGAGTCAACAGACCCGGGCAGTTCGGTCCGATGAGGCGGACTTTCTTCTGGTCGAGGTAACTGCGGACGCGCATCATATCCTGCACGGCGACGCCTTCGGTGATGCAGATGATGAGGGGAATTCCTGCGTCGGCGGCTTCGAACATCGCGTCTGGCGCGAAGCGGGCAGGGACAAAGATGATGGCGGCGTTCGCGTCGGTTGCGTCTTTGGCGGTCTTGACCGAGTCGAAGACGGGGATTTTTTCCAGCACCCATTCGCCGCCCTTGCCGGGCGTCACGCCGCCGACGACGCTCGTGCCGTAGGCGACCATCTGCGTGGTGTGGAACAAGCCTTCATTGCCTGTAATGCCTTGAACGATGAGGCGGGTGTTTTTGTCAACTAAAATGCTCATTGCTTATTTCCCTTTCTTCGCGGCTTCGACAGATTTTTTCGCCGCGTCGGCGAGGGTTTCCGCGGTAATCATGTTTGCTTTTTCGAGCAGACGGCGTCCCTCCTCGGCGTTCGTGCCGACGAGACGGACGACCATCGGGACCTTCGGTTTGACTTCGTCCATGGCGGTCAGGATGCCGCGCGCGACTTCGTCACAGCGGGTGATGCCGCCAAAGATGTTGAACAGCACGGCTTTGACGCGCGGGTCGGTGAGGATGATGCGCATCGCCGCCGCCACCTTTTTGGAATCGGCTCCGCCTCCCACATCCAGGAAGTTGGCTGGTTCGCCGCCGAAGAGTTTGATCACGTCCATGCTGGTCATTGCCAGACCCGCGCCATTGACCATACAGCCGATATCGCCGTCCAGTTTGATGAAGGACAAGCCGTACTTGCGGGCTTCGATCTCGGCGGGAGCGTCTTCGTCTGTGTCGCGCATTTCCGCGAGGTCGGGATGACGGAAGAGCGCATTGTCGTCGATCATCATCTTACCGTCGAGCGCCACCATCTGCTTGTCCTTGGTAATGACCAGCGGGTTGATCTCGGCAAGCGAGGCGTCGGTGTTCTTGTACACTTCCCACAATCCCATTGCGACCTTGATGAAATCCTTCCAGTAATCGCGCGGCAGGTCGATGGCAACGGCGACATCGCGCGCCTGATATTCGCGCAGACCGAGCAGCGGGTCGATGTGTACCTTGATGATTTTGTCCGGGTCGGTGGCAGCGACTTCTTCGATGTCCACGCCGCCCGCGGCGGAAGCGATCATGACCGGCTTCCTGGCAGCGCGGTCATCGGTGATGGAGAAGTAAATCTCCTGATCGATGGCGGAGGCTTCGTCTACCAGCACCTTGCGGACAGGCAGACCCTTGATCTCCATCCCCAGGATCTGTGTGGCAAGCTGTTCGGCTTCATCGGCGTCCTTGGCGAGTTTTACGCCGCCGGCTTTGCCGCGTCCGCCCACCAACACCTGCGCTTTAATAACTACGCGGCCACCCAACTCTTCTGCAACTTGCTTTGCTTCCTGAGCGGTAGCCGCGACCCTTCCCTTTGGAATGGGAATGCCGTACTTTGAGAAAATCGTTTTTGATTGGTATTCGTGGAGTTTCATTATTCTCCCTCGGGGGATATTTTGCTTGAAAAGCACGGGCATTATACCACCATCGAATCACGGAAACTACGAAAGGAAAAGCCCGCTTCAAAAAGTCAATTTCGAAGCGGGCTTTCGATCATTCTTTGAACAAAACCTATGGCAGTGTAAACCTCATAATTCGGTTGAAGACCGAGTCAGTTACCCAAACGTGTCCAGCCTCATCCACGGCAATGCCGGATGCCAGACCGAAACTCGAGCCGGAGTTGCCGTAATCGCCCCACACGCGGACGAGGTCTCCATTGGGATCGAATTCCATGACACGGTATCCTTCGGGATCGGTGATGAATACGTGCAGGTCATCGTTTACGGCGGTGAACGGTTTATTTTCCAGCGACTGCCCAAACCAGCCGAAAATGTCCCATTGTTTTTCCGGCAGGAAAATCAGAGAACTTTCCGTTTCAATGGCGCTGAAAGTCTGCACGCGCTGATTCCAGGTGTCGGTTACATACACAGTTCCGTTCTTGTCAACAGCGACGCCGACCGGCTCATCGAATTGACCTGCTTCAAAGCCGGCGCTTCCAAACTGGGTGACGAAGTTCCCGTCCGCATCAAACACGACGATGCGCTTGTTTCCTGTATCCGTGACATAGACTCTTCCCTTGGCGTCCACCGCCAATCCGCGCGGACCATAGAACGAGTCGGGCGTGTCACCCTGCCCGAAGGTTCCCCATGTTTTGATGAATCTGCCGTCGGCGGTGAATTTTTGGACGCGGTGATTCCAGGTATCGGTCACATAGACCGAGCCATCGGGTCCAACCGCAACGCCCCAGGGTTCATTGAATGTGCCGGGACCGATTTGTATGGTTACGCCGTCTGCAAAAGAACCCCATTCATCAACGACATTTCCTTCAAGGTCGAGGCGCAGGATGCGATGGTTGCGGGAATCCGCCACATAGAGCGTGCCGTCTTTTGCGAAGGCAAGCGAACGCGGCGAATTCAGAATGACCGGGTTTGCCTGTGCCGCATCCAGCATCAAATCGGCAGAGAGCAGAACGTATTTTCCTTCGGTTGGGTCTTCCGCCATTATGGTTGTGGTCGGCGCGACGCCATAATTCCAAATCTGCGATGCCACATCCTGCCGGATGTAAAGCCGCATCTTGTCGGCTGGCTGCCAGGCTGCCACATCGAGGTCTGTGCGTCCCTTTGCCTGGGCGTAGAGAGAGTAATCGCGGTTGAGCCAGATCTGAATAAGTCCTGCGCGGATTTGGGGATCGGTGAATCCTTCACAAAACTTTGAGTAATCCCTGGATTTTCTTAATTTCAGGAAACTCAACCATCCATTGCAGGCATAATCTTCCGGGAAGTCCATGGAGGCGTCGCGGTTGTTGACGAGACCAAAATAATCCTGCATGGGCCACCACATGCGGATGTAATCCACGCGGTAGTAGCCGGGACCGATGGCGGGCTCGATCTTGTCGAAGTTCTTTTCGTCCACAATGATGACAACCGAGTCGCGCAGGGAACGCGTGGGCTGGTCGAAGGAGCGCTGGTTGGTGAAGTCGCGCAGATACCAGACGAAGGGCCATGAAACGCCCGTGTCCGGCGCGGAGGCGTCATACGCAAGCGCAACCCCCATGCCGCCTGTTGTTCGTTTGGATATTTCCTCCGCCTGGGCGATGACATCCTTAATTCCCGTCGCGCCATGGGCGTAGACGAGGAATTCGGTTGCCTGGTCGTAGGTAATGTAGGCGGCGCGGAAGGATGCCCGCATGGTAAGCATGGCGAGGAACCCAAAGAAGACCAGGATGGTAACGCGCGTTATTTCCTTGAACGTCCACTCGCGCAGGAGGTAAACCGCCGCCCCGGCGCTTAAAACCGCAGCGATGAGCGGCAGAAGAAAAGCATTGGTCGCCTGTAATTGCTCCAACCCCTGACCCTGAAACGGGCGGATGGGTCCGTTCCAGACGTAGACCGCCCTGCCCACACCGGCAACGAAGACCGCCAGCGCGGCAAAAGTCAACGGGACGCTTTGTTTTCGTACCTTTGCCCAATCGGTTGAATCGATGAGACGTCCCAGCGCCCAGCCTGTAATCAGGATCATGGGCCAGGTGATGTGATAGGTTAGCCAGGGCATTCGCTCCCCCGCATACGACAGCGCGACAAAGGTGATGACACTCCACCATGCAAGCAGGCTGAATGTGTTTGGGAAATTCCTTTCCTCGGTATCCCCGTCTTCAAGGAGACTTAATACTTCGTCCTTATCCTCGTCCGGTTCGAGGCGAGGGGCGGGTTTCCTTTTGAAGCCGAGGAAGAGCGCGAGGAGGAAACCGAGCGCGGGCAGGAATTCATAGATGGGGATTTGTACCAGCAGGTAGTAATACCAGGGTTGACTCCCGCGTTCCACATCCTGTTGCACGATCCAATAGCCAAGCGAACCGATTGCGCCGGTGAAGAAACCGTCGCTGTTGGTGAAGATGGTCGTGTATAAAATGGTATAGGGAACCCAGAAGATAAGCGCGGTTTTCCACCATTTTTCGGGATTCCACAGCAAACCGATCATGGCGGAGATGACGAACATGAGCAGGAGGAACCCGCCGATGATGAGGATCGAGCGGGTGTCCGCGCTGAGGGATTGGACTTCTGCGGCTGTGGTGGGGATGATGACGTTCAGTGAGTTTTCGAGGAGTTTGACGAGAAATGGCGAGAGTTGCGGCAGGACGACCGTTCCGCTGACGATGAGTAGTTCGAACGATCTCTCGTTGCGGATGCGCTCCCATGAATAGCCGCGGATGAGAAAATAGGAGGCGACCAGGAACGCCATAAAAGCGGCTAAGGCGAAGGCGACGGTCAGGGAGAAGGGGACAGGCTCGGGCGGAGAGAGAGGCGAAGTTGGATATATCGGATTTGCGGGTACTGCGGTCTCCGTCGCGGAGAGGGTGGATTCTTCGTGAGTGTAAAGTCCATACCCGGCAGCGGCGCCTGCCAGCAGAACCGTCACACTGAGCGCGATGATGAAGGCGCGGTAATCCCGTTCGGCGTTTTGCCAGGGGCGTTTTGTCACCTGTGCTACAAAATAAATGGCGAGGTAGATCAACGCCTGCGCGGTGTAAATGAAGGATGTTTCCTTCGATGTAAAGTGAAGCGCGAGCGTTGCCGCGAGGATGTAGAGATATTTCTTTCCGCCAACTTCGAGATGACGAAGGATGGCGTAGAGCATGACGATGCCGGAAAGCCCGGCGAAGGCTTCATTGCGGACGTAACGTCCGTAGTAGAGCATGTATGGCGAAATGACGAGCAGGAAGCCCGCGATGAGCGCGCCCCATTTACCGAGATAACGCCGCCAGTACCAGA
Source organism: Anaerolineales bacterium (assembly GCA_020060625.1). GTDB lineage: Bacteria > Chloroflexota > Anaerolineae > Anaerolineales > Villigracilaceae > Villigracilis. The sequence continues at coordinate 5,863 of JAGUZU010000012.1, forward strand.
CCATCCATACAGTGGCGATGCTGAACAGCACGGCGGGGATGCGCGAGGTGAAATCGCTTACGCCGAATAAAAAGTACACGAGCGCGAGCGCATGGAACTGGAACGGTCCGTGCATCATTGGCGAGTGGGTGTAGCCTTGCCCGCGGTATAACAGCCATGAGAAGTAGGTATGCAGGCTTTCGTCGTGGCTCATCACTCGCGCGCCGAGGTCGTAAAAGCGCGTGACGATTGCAAACAAAATGATGACCGCGAAGATCGCGATCTCGTTGGTGACGGCGGGCAGGGAGGGATGAATGGGACGTTCGAGCCAGTTTCTTTTTTGTTCCATGGAAGTGTGCCTTCGATAAAGTTGCATGATGATATACGGAAAAGTTTAATGCGAAGTGAGAGCGATTATAACAGGACAGTTTTATGCGCCTGATTTTTGGATTCCGCCCCTGCCAGTTGACCGCAGCCCGCGTTGATGTCTATCCCGCGGCGCATACGGATCGAGCATGGAATTCCAGCCTGTTCCAACGTTTCCTTGAACAGATCCGCGCGCTGACGGCTGGTTGCTTCGCCGCTGTAACCTTGTGTCGGGTTGAGCGGAATCGCGTTGACGTGACACAGCAATCCTTTGAGCCGCGCGGCTAGTTTTTGCGCCACCTCCGGCGTGTCGTTGACGCCGTTGATGAGCGCCCATTCGAAGGTCACGCGGCGATGCGTCTTTTCGATGTAATATTTGCAGGCTTCGATGATGTCGTCAATTTTGTAGCGTTTGTTGACCGGCATAATGGCGAGACGTTCGTCGTCGTCCGCGGCGTGGAGCGAGATGGCAAGGTTGACTTGTCTCTGTTCGTCGGCGAAGCGTCTGATCTGCGGGACCAATCCCACAGTCGAGATGGTGAAGCGGCGCGCGCCGAAGTTGTAACCATCCGCGTCGTTGAGTCTGTCAATTGCCGACATGGTGTTGTCGTAGTTGTGGAACGGCTCGCCCATGCCCATAAAGACGACGTTGCTGACGACTTCATTTTGCTCTTTCAGCATTTGCGCGTAATACATGACCTGCGCCACGATCTCGCCGCTGGTGAGATTACGCTTGAAGCCCAGTTGACCTGTCGCGCAGAACACGCATCCCATCGCGCAGCCTGCCTGCGTGGAAATACATAAAGTTCGGCGTTTTTTAGCCCCTCTACCGCTCGCGGGAGAGGGGCTGGGGTGAGGGTCATCCGCCGGGTCTCCGTACCGCATCAGCACGGCTTCGATCAAATTCCCGTCTGGCAGTTGGAATAATGTCTTGCGCGTGGACTTGTCGGATGAGTCCAGATAGGTCTTTACTGTGAATGCGGTGAATGTAAATTCCTCTACCATCTTCTCGCGCAGGGATTTGGGCAGATTCGCGAATTGCTCCGGCGAGTTGTACAGATGCTGGTATAGTCCCTGCCAGACCTGCTTCGCGCGGTATGCGGGTTCGTTCCATTGGGTGAGGATTTCTGTGAGTGTGTGAAAATCCAAGTCGTAAATGAGTTTCATTGTCGTTATTTTAGCAGACCCGCGCGGGAACATCCGGGCAGGTTTTCCACACATTTCATTGCGTCAGTTCCCGCGCCGTACGCGAAGAGTATGGTTTTCGTAGGGAAATACCTATATTCCTTTAATTTTCCCCAAATATAATTTATAGCCTTGCAACATAACCAAGGAGAGATAATGTTGAAACCACTCAAACCGAAGCCAACTGTTCCGAGGAACACAATCCTCTGGGGGCTGGTGGGACTGCTGGTGATCGCCGGCATAATTGCCCTGATCGCCTCCTTTAACAGTTCGGACGGCGCTGACGAAGTCGAAGCCATCTATACCAACGCGGCGGAGACTCTTGCGGCACAGCAGTTGACCATGGAAGCGGCTCAACCGACCGCCACCGAAACCCCCACTTTCACGCCGCCTGCAACCGTCACGCCATTCGCCACGCTCACGCTTCCTGCCGCGCCGGCGCTTGTCTCGCCGACTACGTCTGGTTCGTCGGGGTCATCGGGCGCGGTGGGGTGCAATAATTCGGCTTATGTGGACGATGTTACATTCCCGGATGATACAGTAGTCACCCCCGGTCAAGCCATTACAAAGACGTGGAAACTGCAAAACACCGGCACCTGTGAATGGACTGCCACCTTCAAAGTGAGTTTTTTAAACGGCAATGCAATGGGCGGCAATGCAACTCCGATTGGTATTTCCGTCCCACCGGGTCAATCTGCGGACGTTTCGGTTGCAATGACCGCGCCGTCAACGCCGGGTGAGGCGACTGGATTTTGGATCTTGACCAATGATAGCGGGCAGAATTTCGGATCGTGGTTTTATATCAGGATCAAGGTTGGAGCCGCTGAAACACCAACTGAAGCGCCAACCGAGGAGCCGACTGAGGAGCCAACAAACGCCCCCTGATGGTGAATTGCTACAAGAGACTTGCGTGATCGCAGGTCTCTTCCCTTTTAACCAACCAGAACACTCAAGTTTTCTGCAATGATATTTGGCGCAGGCGTCCATGCCCCCGCCGCTTCTCTCGTGGAGACGCCGCTTAACACCAGCGCAGTCGGGCATCCCACTGCCTGACCCGCCGCAATGTCCGTTTCGAGGCGGTCGCCGACCACAAGCGTCTCTTCCTTTGTCGCCCCGAGTCTTTCGAGCGCGAGTTCCATCAAATATGGAAACGGCTTGCCCGCCACTGTCGGCTCAATGCCTGTTGCTGTTGTTACCACCGAGAGCCACGCCCCCGACCCGGGAATTTCCCCGCGCGGAGTGGGAAAAGTGCGGTCGGTATTCGTCGAATAAAATGGAAGCCCCGCCCGCACAAGCAGGGTTGCCTCCGCGACTTTTTCAAAGTTGACGCTTCGATCAATTCCCATCACAACTGCTTCCGCTTCGGGCGCATTCTCCACGCTGAGGATTTCAAATCCCTTCTCCTCCAACGCCAGCCGGATGCCGTCTTCGCCGATCACGAAAATTTTTGTCTTAGGCGGGAATTTTTGAGCAAGCAGAAAGGCGATTCCCATTGCAGACGTCACCACTTGTGACGCCTCGATCTTCACGCCGAGGTCTGCCAATTTCTGTTGATATTCCTCCGGTGTCTTTGTCCCGTTGTTCGTCGCAAAAACGAACTTCAACCCGCGCTCGCGGATTCGCTTGAAAATGGCGGCAAGGTCGCCAATGGGCGCGTCCGCTTTCCAGATCACACCGTCCATGTCGAGGATAAGAGCTTTTATGTTTGAAGGAATCATAGATCGCCATTATACCCAGAGGATATGCAATAAACACAAGACCCCAAAGATTTCTCTCCGGGGTCTCCCTAATCGCTAACTGCCAATCGCCAACCGCTTACTTGCCAACCTTTTCCGTCGTCTCGATCACCTGATCCACCAGACCGTATTCCACCGCCTGCTGCGCTTCGAGGTAGAAATCGCGGTCGGCATCGCGTTCGATGATTTCAAGCGGCTGACCCGTATGCTTGGCAAGCACGCCGTTGAGCAGCGCCTTCAAACGCAAAATCTGCTTGGCTTGAATTTCGATATCCGTCGCCTGTCCTTGCGCGCCGCCAAGCGGTTGGTGCATGTGGACGGTTGCGTGGGGCAGGGCGTAGCGTCTGCCCTTGGTTCCGGCAGTCAGCAGCACGGTCCCAAAAGAGGCGGTCACGCCAACGGCAACCGTGCTGATCGGGTTCGAGATGATTTGCATCGTGTCGTAGATCGCAAGTCCCGCATAGATCTGCCCGCCGGGCGAATTGATGTACATGCGGATCTCGCGTTCGGGGTCTTCATGGTTAAGGAACAGCAACTGCGCCACGATCACATTCGCAACCTGGTCGTCAATCGGCGTTCCCAAAAAGATGATGCGCTCCTTCAACAGAAGCGAATAGATGTCATAAGCGCGTTCGCCGCGGCCCGTATTTTCGACGACCATGGGAACCACATTTTTAAAATCGGGGATCATGATTTGTCTCCTTTTGTGATTGGGACAATGCTACACGACTTCCGTTGGATTTTTGTTAGAGTTTGCCGCCTCAAACCCGACCCGAATCCTGCAAGCCATCCATGAGCATCTCCTACTCCGACGGTTTTTCCGGCTCGCCTTCTTCTGAAGCAGACTCTTCCTTCTTCTCCGCTACTTCTTTTTCTTCCGCTTCTTCAACCGGTTTGTAATTGCCTGTCGCAATGGACTTGAGCATGTCCAGCGCCTTGCGGGTCATCACGCGGCTGGCGGCGTCCATCGCGATTGCCTCGCTCAACTGCTTCTGTCCCTGGCGTCCACCGCGAAGTTTGCTCAGATCCATGCCCTGCATCACAAGGCTGTTCAGCGCGTTGTTATATTCTTCATTCAAGGCTTCGTTGTCGATTTGGATTTTTTCCAGTTTGACGATCTCGTCCAATATTAATCCGCGTTCGAGACGTTTCTTTGCAACAGGTTCAACCTCTTCCTTGACAAACGTTTCCCGCGTGGTATTCCTTACCTTTAAGTAGGTTTCCAGGTCCATGCCTTGTTGGGCGAGGCGGTTCGACAGGTCCGAAAGGACGTGCTCGCCCTCGTGTTCGAGCGTGTGTTCGTGGTATTTGATCGTCGCGCCTTCCTTGATTTTTTCGATCAGTTCGACGAAATATTTGTCGTCATAATCCGCCTGCGAGCGCGCTTCGACGTCCTTTTTGACGGCTTCCATCAAAGCGTCCATTGTTTCGCCCGCGCCGGTCATCTTTGCGAAATCATCGTTCAAGTCGGGCAGGGTTACGCCGCGCACGGTTTTGACTGTCACTTCGATGGTCGTATCCTTGCCTTGCAGTTCTTCCACTTCCCAATCCTTTGGGAACGTGTGTTTGACGGTCTTGCTTTCGCCAGCCTTTAAGCCGAGCAGTTCCTTGGCGAAGCCGTTGTAGGGCCATTCGGTATCCCGCTCCTCCGCGCGGACGAAGGTGGCAAAGCCGGTGCGGTTCAATTCGGGCGTCTCGGATGCGACGTCCACCAGCACGTAATCGCCGGTTTCGATTGCCCGGTCCACGGTCTCGGTGGAGGCGTACATCTGGCGCAATTCTTCGAGAGCGGCATCCACTTCCTTTTGTCCGGGAGTTTCCCATTCATAGGCGAGGCGGACGGCGTGATAATCTCCGAGGCTCACTTCCGGGGCGAGAGGCACGCGGAAGATGAACCTGGGCGGCTCCATGCTTTCGATGGATTCGAGCGAACCGGATGCGCCGGGGTTTACATCCGCCTCTGAAAGGATATTGGAATACTCCGTATCGATGAACATATCCACCGCCTGCTCGGTGATCGCTGATTCACCGTATGTGCGGACGACAACATCATACGGAGCCTTTCCGGGGCGAAAGCCTGGAATGCTTCCGCGTGAGGCGATCTTTCGCGCGGCGCGTTTCTTGAACTCGCTCATTTTTTCCTGATCCACTTCCACGGTCAGTTTTACAGAATGGTCTTCCTGGTATTGTTTTTCGATGTCCAAAGTAACCTCTTTGTTTTTCAAACCTGTCAGGTTTTTATTTTATTTGGTGGGGATGGTGGGGGTCGAACCCACACGCCTTGCGGCATGGCGTCCTAAGCGCCACCTGTCTGCCAGTTCCAGCACATCCCCGGATTCGATGATTCCATTAAAGTATGCGCGCGCAATTATACCGTAAGCCATGCCCGATTTCGTTGCAAAGGAGGACATCGCCAGGGCAATCGCATCTAAATTGGCTTGGAAATGAGGTAAAACTGGCTACTATCAAGGAGTAGCCATGCCGCCGAAGCCATTGGAAGCGATTGAAGA
>JAGUZU010000044.1 GCA_020060625.1 Anaerolineales bacterium
GCGCACAGAGAGCACGGAGATTTTTTAAAGGTTTTTCTCTGTGGATTCCGTGATCTCTGTGGTAAAAAAAGGGAACCCCACCAAATACCAAAGAGCCAATTTAAGGAAATCAAATGAGCATCTGGTTCACGGAAGAACTGCATCCCTATTACCGAAAAGGTATTCGCGTAAAAAGAATCCTTGCCGATGAACAAACCGAGTTTCAGCATGTTCAGGTGGTTGAAACGGAATTTTTCGGCAAGGCAATGATCCTCGACGGCATCATCCAGTTGACCGAACGCGACAACATGGGCTATCACGAAATGATCGTCCATGTGCCGATGCTCGCGGTGGGCGCGCCCAAACGAGCGCTGATCGTCGGCGGCGGCGACGGCGGCTCCCTGCAGCAGGTCTTGCGATACCCATCCGTGGAGGAAGCCGTCGTGTGCGAACTTGACCAGCGCGTGGTGGACCTTTCGCGCGAACACTTCGCCTCCTTCGGGGACCCGTGGGCTGACCCTCGTTCCAAGCTGCTCATCCGGGACGCCTTTGGCTATCTCGAAGAAAACCCCGGTCAATTCGATGTCATCATCTCCGATACGACCGATCCCATCGGCATGGCGGAAAGGTTATTCTCCGACGAGTTTTACAGGCTGATGGTACGCGCGCTCAAGCCGAACGGCGCGGCGGCAACCCAATGCGAACAGCCGTTTTTTGACACGGAATTAATTAAAGAAATTTACAAGTCTGCCAAGTCGTTGACGAAGAATCCGGCGTATTACTATGCCAATATCCCAACCTACCCCGGCGGCGGAATCGGTTTCATGTACATTTCCAACACACCCTGGGAAAATGGATTGAAGACGCCCTATCCGCCCGGCGAGAATCAGTATCTTAATCCTGACATTCACAAAGCGGCGTTTGCGCTGCCGGAATTTTTCAGAAAAGAGTTGAGTTAGCACAACACCTCCGAGTTTCACAACCCGGAGGTGTTATTTTTAGGCTTGCTTTTTCCCGGTCACATGCTATAGTTATTTTGGGAGGCGAATTCTGCGGAAGGAAGTTAGGATGAAATTCAAATTACCCGTCAAACTTGGCATCGCATTTGCTCAATTTTTCCTGCTAACCGGCATGATTGTTCCATCCCGCGTTCTGCCGAGTGACAATCCTGCATTCGCGCAAATCAGCCTATATCCAAACATCGAAACCGCGGGGGTCGTCGTCAGCGGGACGGGCTTGCCCAAAAAAGCGGAATTAATGTACCGCCAAAGCGGCGATCCGAACTGGCGGGTCGGTCATCCGCTCATGCGCATTGACGACGGGCGGCTTGTCGGCAGCCTGTTCGGGCTTTCTCCATCTACAACATACGAAGTGAAGGTCATTGACGGAGTCAATGAGATCAGCAGCACATTGACCACCCAGCCGGATGAATTGCTGTTCACACCATCAACAGTGATCTACGTCAACGACGATGCGCCGCCCGGTGGTGACGGCTCGTTTGCGACTCCGTTCCAGACGATTCAGGAAGGTGTCAATCGCGCCGCGCCAGGAACGCAGGTGTTGGTGGCAGATGGTATTTATCGGGAGTCGATATCATTTCCAGCTTCGGGAAGCCCAAATGGTTGGATTCAGGTCAAGGCGGAGGGCGGAGGCGCGATTTTGGATTCATCCGAAAGTCTTGCCCCGGAAGTTTGGATTCCGCATCCAAACAAGCCGCATGTCTGGTTCACGAAAATTGGTCCAGCCATCAAATATTTGGGGCGCGACCAAAATCGCTTTTACATGTACAACGACCTCGCCGGTTTGCTCAGCGAGCGCGGACATTCGAATGTGTTGGTGAGGGAAGGATGGTATTACGAGCCAAGCACCACGCGGCTTTACGTGCGAAGTTTGGACGACCCCGCGCGCCACGCCTGGCAGGTTCCCCGACTCAATCACACCTTCGATGTGCAGGGACGCGATTGGATATGGATCGAAGGATTTGAAATGCGATTCTACGGCGCTGACGCGAACGGCTGCGGCGTGTGTACTGTAAACGCTTCACATGTTGTGATTCGCAAGAACAAAATTCACAACATGCAGTTGGGAATTTTCGTCAACTGGACGGGCGGCGAGGATCGCGGAAACGACACCCGCATCGAATACAACGAAATTTATGACCCGCCGGTGAACGAATGGGAATGGAAGTCGGTCAAAGGTTCGTCCATGGAAGGGACCGCCATCGTTTTGCGGGGTCACATCGGCGCGATCCTGCGCGGCAACAACTTGCATCATTTTTTCAACGGCATTTACACCGGCTCCTCCGCTGCATTGGAAAACCCCGGCGTTGCGTTCGACGCGGACATTTACAACAACCGCATCCACCACATCAGCGACGATGGCTTGGAGCCGGAAGGAGCCAGCATCAATCAACGCTTCCGCAACAATACCATTGACCAGATGCTGGTCGGTATTTCGATAGCGCCAATCACGCAGGGACCGGCATGGGTGATGCGTTCCACCTTCAGCAACTTCACAGGAACCAGCATCAAATGGGACTTGAATTCCGACGGCATTGTGTTGATCTATCACAACACGAGTTGGACGAACGCAAGCGGGCTGAATGCCATGAGTATGATCCGCCCGGTACATAATGCGGTCATGCGAAATAATATTTTTCAAGGAAATGGGTATGCGTTCGAAGAGCCATTCACAGGCTCGACCGGGCACGATTGGAATTATGACAACTGGCACACAACGCGCGCCAGTCCGCATTTCAAATGGGAAAACATAGAATATTCAGACATATCCGAATTGTGCCGTAAAACCGGGCTCGAATGCAACGGACATGAAAGTCCGCCCGCGATGAGCAATCCCGGCGGTGGTGACTTTACGCTTCTGCCCTCCAGCCCGAATGTAGATCGCGGCGCGCTCATCCCCGGCATCAACGATAATTTTGCAGGCAGCGCCCCGGATATTGGCGCGTTTGAATCGGGTTACGGAGCGCCTCCTCCGCCAGCGACCGATACGCCAACACCTCAACCAACCGCGCCGCCCATCGTTACCAGCATCCTGCGTGCGGACAGCAGTCCGACCATCGCGGATATTGTCCGCTTTACTGTAACATTTTCCAAAAATGTCAGCGGCGTGGACACCGGCGATTTTATATTGAGATCAACGGATTCAATCGCAGGAGCCGCCATCGCCGAAATCAACGGGGCTGGCAATGTGTATACCGTCCTCGTCCACACGGGGAGCGGCAGCGGAACCCTGCGTTTGGATCTCATTGACAACGACAGCATCATGGATGAGATGTCGGTCCCGCTGGGCGGAGTCGGCGTGGGGAACGGGGATTTCGTCACAGGCGAAACATACACGGTTGACAAAACCGCCCCATACGTGACCTCCGTCCTGCGCGCCGACCCAAGCCCCACCTCCGCTGGAAGCGTTCGTTTCGTCGTCGGCTTCTCGGAATTGGTGAGCGGCGTAGACCCGGCTGATTTTCTGCTGGCAGTTTCCGGCGTGAATGAGGCGGTTGTGACCAACGTCAGCGGGATGGGGAATCTTTACACAGTCACGGTCTCGACGGGGAGCGGGAATGGCATCATCCGTTTGGATGTGACAGACAACGACAGCATCGTGGACGGCTCCAGTCTTCCACTTGGCGGAGTCGGGTTTGGAAATGGCAATTTCAACGCAGGTGAGATCTACACGATTGACAGGTTTACGCCTGCCATCGTGACGGAGACATTTGCTTCGGTTGGGACGCACGATGGCTGGGTGTTGGAATCGCGCGAGGACAGCGGACGCGGGGGAAGCATGAATTCGAAAGCCGCAACTTTTCGGCTTGGCGATAATGCGCAGGATGCCCAATACCGCGCGATCCTGCACTTCGCAACCGAAAGCCTGCCGGATAATGCGGTAATCACACAGGCGATTCTGACGATCCAGTTGCAGGGTATGGCCGGCACGGACCCGTTCAAGACTCACAGAAACATCTCGATTGACATTCGCCAGGGTGTTTTCGGAAGTTTTGGTCCGTTTGCGATTGGAGCCTTGCAGGTGTCCGATTTCCAGGCGCCAGCCAGCAAGTATCTGGCTGGGACGATCCAGAACAATCCCGTCGGCGGTTGGTATTGGACCATGTTGGACAGCGCGGCGCTTCCTTTCATCAACACGAAAGGCGCGACGCAATTGCGGCTGTACTTCCAACTCGACGACAACGATGACAGGGGGGAAGACTACCTTGCATTTTTCAGCGGTAGTTATGGTGTGCCATCCGCCCGCCCTCAATTACAGGCGCAGTATTACATTCCGAGGTGAGTTCCCTGGCGCGAAGAGTAATTCAACATATCTGTAATATAATAGCCGAAATTAATTCCAAGCAAAGGGAAGCATCTCATGGCTGAACATATCAGCATTTCGAAAATTTCGAATTATGTCGAAAAGGAAGTGACCATTAAGGGCTGGGTCTACAACCGCACGGACAAAGGCAAGCTGGCATTTCTGCTCGTGCGCGACGGTTCCGGGTTCGCGCAGTGTGTGGCGTTCAAGGGCGACCTGACGCCGGAACTTTTCGATGCCATTTCAAAACTCCCGCAGGAATCGTCGGTCATCATCACCGGGTTGGTGCGCGAAGACAAGCGCGCGCCCGGCATCCCCGGCGGGTACGAAGTGGGCATCAAGGATTTACAGGTTGTGCAAGCCGCCGACCTCGATTACCCGATGGCGCTCAAAGACCACGGCGTGGATTTTGCGCTCGATCACCGTCACTTATGGATTCGGATGCAGAGCCAGTGGGCAATTTTGCGCGTGCGCGTGCGAGTCATATCCGCGGTGCGCGAATATTTGGATGGTCACGGTTTCTTCAACCTTGATACGCCAATCCTCACCCCCGCCGCCGCCGAAGGGACGACCACCCTTTTTGAAACCGAATATTTCGACGAAGGCTCCGCCTATCTCGCGCAGACAGGTCAACTTTACAACGAAGCCAACATCTTCGCGTTTGGAAAGGTCTATTGCTTTGGTCCCACCTTCCGCGCGGAAAAGTCAAAGACGCGTCGTCACCTGACCGAGTTCTGGATGCTCGAACCTGAGATCGCTTTCTGCGATTTGGACGGTTTGATGGAGATTGAGGAGGGAATGATCTCCTACATCGCCCAGTCCGTGCTGAGGGATTGCGCGGCGGAGTTGAAATTCCTCGGGCGCGACACAAGCAAACTGGAAACCATCTCCGCGCCCTTCCCGCGCATGTCCTATGACGATGCGGCAAAATACCTGGTCGAACTCCACGAAAAAGAGACCGACCCGGAAAAGAAGGAATTGCTCAAATTCGAATGGGGCATGGACTTCGGCGCGCCACACGAGGCGGAGTTGACAAAATTGCACGACAAACCCGTCTTCGTTTACGGCTTCCCAAGCGCGGCGAAAGCCTTCTATATGGAGCCGTGGCCCGACAGACCGGAAGTTTGCAAGTCGGTGGATCTGCTCGCGCCGGAAGGCTATGGCGAGATCTGCGGCGGCTCGGAACGCATGAGCGATCATGATGCCCTGCTTGCCCGCATCAAAAAAGAAGGCTTGCCGGAGGAAGCCTTCAAGTGGTATTTGGAATTACGCAAGTTTGGTTCTGTCCCCCACTCTGGATTTGGCATGGGCGTGGAGCGGGTCGTTGCCTGGCTGTGCGGCATCGAACACATCCGCGAGGCGATTCCCTTCCCAAGGACAATCAAGAGGGTGTATCCGTAACAGGAAACAGGATCAGGTGCGCGTGTGAAGAGAGGCGAATTAAAATAAAAAGGCGGAATTTTCTTCCGCCTTTTTATTTCGTCATCCAAATACACCAACCTCCTAAACGTATCACAGGTTTTTCCGAAAATCAATGTATTTATTAATAGATGCAATTAATCTTTACCTACCACTGCACTTTGGATTATGGTATAAGAATCCTGACCCTGCTGTGTGCGTGATATTGCCTCTACGTTTTGAGCCAACATCCTTAAAACGGGTCCTTATCTCAAAGGAAATAACGCGATAGGCCTGAGCCAAGGCGGCGTTTCCCGGTCAGGACCCACCTGCGAAAGCAGGTTCAAAACCCAGCAGTACACGGCACGAGCGGGGTTCCGCCATCATGGACGGAATGTTTGCGCAAACATTCCGTCTTTTCTTTCTTAAAAATGCAACTTATCCAACCGCACTTGACGAACTCCATGCCTGCGGGTACAATCGCCGCCATTGTACGGATGGGATGACAATCGAATAACGGAGAATTAGCGACTGGGTCTTTATGTCACTGCAAGCATATTTTGCGAAGCAGTCAACAGCAGCAAAAGATTGCTTTGGGCTGACGCCCTCGCAATGACATGAAGATTACGAGGTGGAGGTTCTCCCGTGCGAACGGGATGCTAACAATTTCACTTAACTGAAAAGTGAGATAAGAAAATCGGATAGATCAGCGGATGCCTCTGAAGCCAGATCACTGGCTTCCTTCTCCCTTCCAAAGGAAAGCGTTTCAGGCAAAGGAGTTTAAAAAAACCCCATTGCCAGCCGCCGAAAACTGCCCGGTGACGGGCGCACAAGGCGGACGCAGTGATCGGGCAGTGAGTCATTTGTATTACACTCATGCCTGAAAGACATGGAAGGGCATTTCTTTTTAATACAAGCATGTATTTAACAGGTATGCCCGCGCATACCTGTTTTGCTTTTTCCGGCAGGTTTCCCTTCCAACGAGGAGAAAAATGAGCAAGAAACGGGTCGCGCATGCGCGCATCGCCAAATACAATCTCCGTCATCATAAAGGAGATTGATATGGAAAAAAATAGCGAACTTTCACAACACTATAAACTGATCGAACAAGCCATCCAATACATCGAAGCCAACTGGCAAAGCCATCCGGAATTGGAAGAGATCGCCTCAGCCGTCGGCATAAGCGAGTACCACTTCCAGCGCATCTTCACCCAGTGGGCAGGCATCAGCCCGAAGCGCTTCATGCAGTTCCTCACCCGCGAACACGCAAAGGAACTTCTGGCTCGATCCGAAAACCTGCTGGATACTACGCACAAAGTCGGGCTTTCCAGTTTGGGACGGCTTCACGATCTCTTCGTCACCACCGAAGCCGTCACGCCGGGCGAATTCAAATCGCGCGGCACGGGGCTGACCATCCGCTATGGAATTCACCCCACCCCGTTTGGCAAATGTCTTATCGCCGCCACCGAACGCGGCATCTGCCATCTGGGTTTCGTCGAAGCAGGAGAAGGCAAAGCGATAGACAGCCTGGTCGAAAACTGGGCACAGGCAAAGATGACCGAAGACTACCGATCCACCGCCCCGCTGGTCACGCGCATCTTTTCGGACCTTCAGCCTGATTCGCCCCTCAATCTTCATCTGCGCGGGACGAATTTCCAGATCAAGGTTTGGGAGGCATTGCTCAACATCCCGGCGGGAGCCGTGACCACGTATGAGCACATCGCGGCGCAGATCGGCAAACCGAGCGCATTGCGAGCGGTAGGCAGCGCCGTTGGGAACAACCCGATTGCCTATCTCATTCCCTGCCACCGCGTAATCCGCAAGAGCGGCGACTTTGGAAATTACCTGTATGGCTCGGCACGGAAGAAGGCAATATTGGCAAAGGAAATAGGAAAAACTGACAGGTCTTTACAGGCAAATTCTTGAGTCGCTTAAGACCTGTCGGGTTTTATAACAAGGCTCTTTGGTATTTGGTGGGGTTCCCTTTTTTTCACCACAGAGATCACGGAGTCCACAGAGAAAAACCTTTAAAAATCTCCGTGCCCTCTGTGCGCTCTGTGGTAAATAGGGTATTACCCCACTTAATCCTGAAGAGCC